>PAPR01000001.1 GCA_002709085.1 Pseudooceanicola sp.
GCATAGGCGTCGATCAGCGGAGGATCAATGCGGGCAAGGTCCAGCGCGCCCAATCGTTCGCGGACGAAGGCGAAGAAGCGCCGCGCCCGGTTGAACGCCTGCCGCACACAGCTGGGCGGCAGCTTCGGACGATGGCCGGGAAGGTCGACATTGAGACGCGCATAGAGATAGGCGCGCATCATTGCCTGCACATCGGCATCTTCCAGCACGTCGAAATGCACGGTGACGTGGCAGCGCCGGGCGTTCTCGCGGAAGACGGCCGGACCCAGATCCCAGCTTGGATCGCCGACGCGCGACAGGTCCTCGCGGGCATGGCCCGGCTTGAGCGGCGCGCACGCCAGCACGGGCCGATCGTCGAACGCGGGAGCGCGGGCAAGGGCGGGCGCGGTCATGCGCGCGCCTCGGGAGGCAGATAGAGGCGCTCCTCCACGGCGCGTAACCGCGCTTCGGCGACAACGGCATCGGAAAACGCGGGCAAGATCTGATGGACGATCCGGGCATGAACCTGCCCGAACTTGACCATCCAGTCGGGACCGGGAAGCCCCTGCCGCTGGTCTTCGACGAAGGACAGGAAGGCCATGATCGCGGGGAGCTTGCGGGCGGTGATGACGGCGTTGGGGCAATGGAGGCATCCCCAGAACGGCTGTTGGCATGGCGAGCCGGCCTCGGCGAAGGGGCTGCTATGGAACCCCGCGCAGGCGGCGAGCCAGAGATCCTGCTCCCCATCGAGAATGGAACCGACCGCATCCGGCGGCATCAGCGGCCCGGCCTGTTCGGGCGCTTCGCGCAGCGTCTTCTCGGCTGCTGGCGGGAGGATGGTCGGCATCGCGGCGACGACAGCGTCGTGGAAGGCATCGGCGACGGTGGCCTCGTGCAGGGGCCGCAGCGATGGCAGATCGGCGTAGTGGCGCGCCGCGACCTCGGGCGTGTGGCCGACCGCGAAGCGGGCGATGTACCCCTCGGTTTTGGTGTACCACAGCGCCTTGTGGGTTTTGCGAAGCCGGGACAGCAGAAGATGGAGCGGCTTGCCGTCCTCATCGACAATCCGGTGCCGTGCCACCCAGGCGTCGAGGCGTTCGCGCGGATGACGGATGCCGGCATGGAGACCGCCTACGTTGTGGTAAACCCAGAGACAATCGGTGGGCAGATGCTGACAGGCGACGGTCGTGATCTCGATCAGCCGGCGGAGAAGGCCACCCGGCGTGCCGAGGCCGCCGTCGCGCACGCGCATGCTCTTGTGCCCGGCGGCGCCGGCGCGTCGCTTCAGGTATCGCAGTTCGACGGTTCCGGCGGAGGGATTGGCCAGGCAATCGACCGTCAGCGCCTTCAGGCATTCCGGCTCGAGGCCGGTATCGAGAGCAAGCAGCACGAGCAATGGCGGCAGATCGGTGACGTGCAGATGATGCCGACGATGCAGGTCGTCGATCAGCGTGCTGATCGGCAAACCGCGCCGCAAGCGCATGAAATAGAGACGGCGCAGCTCGACGCTCTCGGTCCGAACGGCTCCATCGTGCGCGATGAGAGCTTCGACATCGGCCCGCGCTCCGGCAATGACCGGATCGCCCTCATCGGTCCGATCCTCGGCGCCGATCCGGCGGAATATCGCTTCCACGTCCGTACGGGCCGCGTCGCGCAGCGCGCGGGCGACGAAGGGGCTGTAGGCATCACGCGGGGTCGAGCGTCCCGCCGAGGTCGCCATTGTATAGCGCAACCGCTCATGGAGGCCGGGCGTGATACTGTCGGGCCGATCCGCCTCTATCGCACGCAGCGTATTGACGATCTTGCTGACCGTCACATGCCGGTAGATCGCCCCCATTCCCCCGCGTTCGAGTGCCGATGCGAAACGGTCGACATGGGCTGTGCGCATGTCTTCGGGCCCGTCCACTTCCCCCGCCTCATCGGAAAGCCAGGTGAAGAAACGGCGATAGGAGTTTACATACTGTTTGATGACGCTGGCCGCACCGATCGGGCCGCCGAGCGCGGCCGACCGGCGCAACGCGCTGGCAAAGGCGATAGCGAGCGGACGAGGATCGAGATTGGTCATGTCAACCAGGACGGTCCCGCCATGCCGCGCCTCGATGACGAACCTGAGGCCGAGCACCGGATCGGGCTTGGCTCGCTCCGGCGTGACGCGCGCGAAAGCAACGGGCCTGCCCTTGCGGGGACGCCCGCTCATGCGCCCTGCGGTCCCGGCAGCAGTGCCAGCAACTCCTCGACCGCCGAATCCACCGTATCGGCGCGGGTCGCGATATGGTCGAGATAGATATAGGTGGTGGCGAGACTCGCGTGGCCGAGCAGGCGTTGCACCTGCTGCAGCGGGTCGCCAAGGATCAGCCGGTAGCTCTCCATCGGCCCCGCCGGCAATGCGGCTTCGCGCAGACGCTCCTGGATCAGCAAAGCGAGCATATGGACCGCGAAGGTGTGGCGCAGCTGGTGCGGGCTGATCGACAACGAGAAACCATAGTCTCTACAGCGCTTGCAGGCGCGGGCGAAGATCACCTCCCAGGAATTGGGTCGAACGGGCTGTCCGACCTCGGTCAGCCATAGCGCCGCGGGCTCGCGCGGCGTTCCGTTCTCGTTGCACAGGATCAGACGGCATCGTTCCTCTGGCGTGCAGACATCGCGCATGCGGTCGAGACCGGCGTCGGTGATATGGATCGGCCGGTCAAAGCGCGCCGCGCCATCGCGCGCGACGAATTTGGCCGCGCCTGCCGCGCGCTCGACATCGATATAGGCCGCGATCTGACGAAGCAGCCGGCGTGGGACCAGAACACTTCGTCCGCGATCGCCCTTGGTGAGCGGCGGCGGCAGGCGCAGCCAGAGCTGCCGGTTCTCATCGCCGTCCGGAACGATGACCGAGAGATCACCGGCGAGCAGACCTGAGGCTTCTTCCAGTCGCAAACCTGTCGTGACTAGCAGATCGGCGAAGAGCGCATTGCGCAATCCGTTCCGATCACGTGCGCCGGGGCGTTCGCTGCCGTCAGGCGCGAGGCCGCGCAGACCGACCTCGCGGAAGATGCGGTAGTCGTCCATCGTGACGAACCGGACATCCGACCGCTTCGCAACACGTTCATAGGCGTCGTTGCGCGCGGCGATCATTCCGCGACGTCCACCCTGCGCCGGTCGCCACACGGCACGACGGTTGAACGGTGCCTCGGCGATCAGCCCTTGCCGCTCGCCCCAGCGATAGAGGCGATCAAGGCTGGCGACGGCCCTGTTCCAGCTTGCCGCCGTGATCCGCTGACCAGCATCGCCGCGCCGGCGCGCACGATGATAAGCCTCGACATCGTCGCGGGTCGCAGCCCATACGGTCTTGCCGCAGGCATCGAGAAAGCGAAGCCAGACTGTCACATCATAGGCCTGGGCGCGAAGCGAATGCCGTGATCGAATCCCCGATAGCGGCAGGTCGAGAAAGAAGCGATCCAGATCGGGGTCGTAGAGCGTGTCGCCGCGCAGGATCAACGGCACATGCGCGTCGAGACCCCCGGCCTCGCGACGCTCGCAAACAGAAATAATCGACACCAGCGCAAAACCCTCCCCATGCCCCCACCCGGTGCACGCTTCGGCCCGGCAGTTCTCAGGCTGGCCGCCGCCAGCTCTTTGGTAAGCGCGGCGGCCAGCCTGAAAACTGCCTACCGTCGACGCCTGTCACCCATCCTACGGCAAGGCGGCATGCGGTGCAGACTGTCAAGATAAGGCCACCAGCTCTTCGAAGGCATAGGCCTTGCGGTCGCTGTGCCGCTTGAACCGGTCCAGCCTTTTGTCCGCGCCGGTCCAATGCGTCAGCTCATGGGCCAAGGTGGCATAGTACCCATTGGTGTCGTGAAAGGTGTTCGCCTCGGGCATGTGGATGAAGTCGCCGCCGATGTTGTAGAACGCGCGCGGCTGGTCGCTGTGCCGGATATCCGCGCCCGTGGCGGCAAAGAACGCGTCCAGCTCGGGGTCGCGCTCGGTGCCCAAATCCCGCGCCGGCTTGGGCTTGGTGTAGAACTCTTCGGGCAAGCCGTCGATCTGATCGGCATTGAACACGCGGTAAGACTTGGCGAAGGGAATGACTTTGGTTTCGCCCTCGTTGGCCTTGTCTTCGATTTCGGCCTTGGCGAAGTACACCACCTGCGATGACTTCTCACCCTTGCGCACGGCCCCGCCAAGGTCTTTGGCTTGCTTGAAGGTCATCCAGCGTGCCGATGAATATCCGTTGCTCGCCGCGATGGACCACAACACCAGAACATTGATCCCGCGATACGGCTCCCCATTGTGCCGCTGGGGCAGACCTGCGCCCCCTGCGCCTCCGGTCCACGGCTTGCGCCACGGTGCGCACCCGGCCTTGATGGCCGCGATGATCTGATCGGTGATTTCTTGTTGAATGTTGAATTTCTGCTTTGTCATAATCGTCTCCGTTTTTGAAAGCACGGACGATGTGCGTTCGATTTCAGATCCCGGAAGAAGATTTCTGACCCTCAGGTGATCGGTGTTGATCGGTCGGTTTCTGTTCCGAAAATCAGTGCTGATTTCAGGACTGACGCCGTAGGCGCCTGTTCCTGCAAATCTGCCACGTGGCGAACGCGGGAGGGGGCGAGGCAAGTTTTGAGAAGCGGAGGGGTATCACCCGGCAACGCAGCGCGGCGTCAGCCGTGACCGTTGTTGGGGAGACCGCTTTTCAATGCTTGCCCGAGGGGGAGGGCCGCGCCCTCACCCTGACTTTTGGTTGCCTCAAAAGGCGTGCGGAACAAAAGGTGAAAAAAATATTCTTTAAGGCCTTGTAAACTACTTGTGAGCACCCAGATAGGTCGTGCCCCGGGGCAATGGACCCGGATGACCAGTGTTAAGGACCGCAAGCGCTATCTGCGCCAGCGGGTGCCGGGTCGGCTTGATCTCGGTCATGTCGCATCCTTCCATGCACATCGTGGTTACACTATACCACGCAAGGTTATCTCGAACCGGAGGGTGCAATTGTGCACCTGTTGATGGGAGCAAGGTTAAATAGCCCGGGCATTTGACGAACGGAGTCGCTATGCCCGGGTTTTACCTACCTACCGAGAACGAGTTTGATCCATCCACCGATGACTTTGTATTGCCAGCCATCTCAAAGGAACGGCGATACAAGCACTTTGATCTTCCATTGCCTGAAAGTGAGCGAGAGCGTGCGATCGACTTCACAGAGGTTGGTCAGCCCCATCGGTTTCTTCCAATGTTGGGTTTCACCGATATCGCTCGCCGCATCATTCGCCAAAAAGATGTAAACGGAGATTGGCTCCGCGACGCGCAAGGCAAATTCGTCCGAAAGGTCAAAGAAAAACCAAGGCCCATTCGGTTCGCAGGCCATGCTGACGCCGCCTATCTTCAAGCGTATGCCGCATATCTAAATCCTTTCTATGAAAAAGCGTTAGCGGACGACGGCACATCCAGTTCTGTGCTTGCCTATCGCAAGGGAGGCGGAACAAACATCCATCATGCCAAGTCCCTCTTCGATGAGATCGTTCACCGTCAGGATTGCACTGTAATAGCGATGGATATTTCGGGGTTCTTTGATTGCCTCGATCATCTCCTGTTGAGGGATGAAGTTGCTGGGTTGCTTGGTGAAAAGCGACTTGATGGCCACCACGGCACCGTGTGGCGAAATATTACCCGATATTCTTGGGTTGAGACCGAAGATTTGGATGCCGTTCTCGGAAAGAAGCGGAACGGCCATGGCCGGGTTTGCACACCCGCCCAATTTGTCGAACATGTTCGAGGGCGCAAAAATGGTTTGGTTCGAAAGCACGACCCGACGTTCGGCATCCCTCAGGGCACACCTATTTCAGGTCTCTATGCCAATATTTACCTCCGATCTTTCGACCGAGAAATGTCGGCCTGGGTTGGTCGCGTTGGCGGCTCCTACCGCCGTTATTCCGATGATATCGCGGTCGTGCTGCCCACGGGAACCAAGGTGGATCACGTTGTGGCGGTCGTCGAAAAAATGTTGGCGGATTTCGGTCTCGCCATGTCGGTGGATAAAACCGATTACGCTCACTTTCAAAGCGGCAAGTTGGTTTCCCGAAAGCCAATCCAGTATCTGGGTTTCACCTTTGATGGCGATACTGTTCTGATCCGCCCGTCATCTCTTGACGCATACCGGCACAAGATGCGCCGGGGTATCCATGCGAAGTTGGTTGCGGCCAAGGTGAAAGAGATCTCCTCAATCAGTGTTTATAAACGTGAGGTGCTGAGCCGCTACACGCATCTTGGGAAGCGTAGAAACTTCCTGAAATACGCGTACAAATCCGCTGATGTGATGGGAAGCCAAGCAATCAGGCAGCAAGTCAAACCACATATGGCTTGGTTCAACAGAGCATGGGAAAGTGAAATTTCGAAAGTCTACGGCGGCATGATCGTCGCCGGGTAGTGAAGTCGGCCACGGACAACGCCGGACTGAATTTTATCCACGTCAGTATCAGCCAAACTGTCGCCACCCATAAGTATATGATAGAATTATGAAAATATCCCTTTCCTGCTCTTCCGCGACAGTTGAAGCCTGTTTTTCATTTCACCGTATAGAAACAGTGGCCAAAACAGTTTTGGCCCTCCGCTATTTTGGGAACTTGGGCGAAATCCGACGATACTATCGCGCGATCAAAGCAATTTTGAAAAATATAACGCAAAATCATAACCTTGTCGGCTGGCAAGGTGTCCGGCAACCGTCGCAGCGGTTCCAGCCAAGATTTTTCTGACCGGGCAAAGCAAAAATATTTTGGATTGTTCTTCGTTTGTACCCAGCTCCTGATCGCAACAGGAGAAGAGTACGCCATGAGACACATTCACATCCCCAAACCAGATTACATCGGAACAACACCCGAGATCATTGCGCGCGTGTTGCGCGCCCGTAATCCGGGCCTTTCTTATCGCGACCGCAGCGCCTTGACCCGCGCCACCCTTGGACGGCGTTTCATGGACAAAGAGGTCTGCGTGCTGCGTGCGCCCGGAAACGACAAGCGCATGATCGCGGTGGACACACCCTTGCCGCCGTTGGCCCGATCACATGTCGAAAGCAAAGCCATCATCCGTTGGGTTGACGACAACGGGACCATCATTCTCGAACCCATCAAATAACCCCCTTCCGAAACACTACGGAGCCAAACCCACCATTTGAAAGGAAACAATAATGGAGCATCACAGCAAGCAATACAGACGCATCAAGAAAGCGCTGGAAAAAGCGCGCAAAGAAGAGATCATCAACCTCAACAACCCGGACAATGCCGTCATCGAAGATGAAAGACCACGCCCCAAAGAACCCAAAATCTCTGCCGTTTTGACCCGAGCGGGCGCGGAATTTGATCTCAGCGAACTGGGCAATTCTGATCGGCTGCTGGCCAAGTACGGCGACAGAATGGCTTATGTCATAGGGGCTGACTGGGTCGTTTTCGATGGCCGCTGCTGGGACCGTTATTCAGGAAAAGAACGCGCCATAGGGATGGCGGCGGAGATTGCTCGTGCGATTAAGTTTGAGTGCCAGCACCTCGACAAAGAGGAAGTACCATTCCGCTTGCAATGGGCAGAGCGTTCAGGTCGGGCCAGTTCGATTAGGGGGGCATTGGACATGGCGAAACCAGCGGTTCTGGTGCCACTCGATGTGTTCGACCAGAAAAATCATCTTTGGAACGCACAGAACGGCACGCTTGATCTGACCACCGGCCAGCTCGCGCTGTTTTCGCCAGCTGATATGCTGACCGGGATGGGGCCGTTGCACTATGACCCGGAGGCGCAATGTCCCGCATGGGATGCGTTCATCACCGATATCACCTGCGGTGATCGCACGCTCGCCGGGTTTCTCCAACGCGCGGTCGGTTATTCGATGTTCGCGCATCAGGAAGAACAAGTCGCCTTCTTCCTCACGGGCGATGAAACGAACGACAAGATGAACGGGAGCAACGGCAAAAGCCTGTTCCTTGCGATCATGGCTACTGTCTTCGGGCAATACCAGACCGGCGTGGACAAAGGGCTGATCACGCAAGCCGCGCGCAAGTCCGGCATCAACAGCGATATTGCGGCTTTGTCGGGCAAACGCCTTGGCATCGGCGGCGAGTTCGACCGCAACGATGTGATGGATGAACGCGAGTTCAAGCGGCTGACTGGTGAAGACGTGATCAAGGCGCGCTTCCTACGGCAGGAATATTTCGATTTCTACTCGATGGCGACGCTCTGGTACGCGACCAATTACATGCCGCTCATCCAGAGCCAAGACGCCGGGGTTTACCGACGCACAATCATCATCCCCTTCCTTGCCAAGTTTCACGACGCCCACGAGTGCCCCAAAGGTGGCAAGGTCAAAGACCCCAAATTGAAAACCCGGTTATTGGGTGAGCTGGAAGGCATTTTCCGCTGGTGCGTTGAAGGCGCGGTGGCCTATGCCCAAGGTGGGCTGAATGTACCGGGCCACCTGTACGCGGTTCGCAATGCCAAAAAGAGCGCTTTTGACCCACTCTCTGACTTCTCCTCCATCTGCCTTGATTTCGGCCCCGAAAAGGTCGAACAGGCAGGCAACCTCTTCCGAGCCTATGAACGCTTTGCCGAAGTCAATGAGGGCCAGAAACTCACAAGCACCGCTTTCGGTCGTCGCTTGAATGGCATGGGCATTGTCAAAGACGCAGAGTTGTCCAAGCGGCTGGTATATCGTCGCGGGGCCTGTCTGAACGAGGTCGGCAAGGCCTATTTCAACGGCACGCGCGGCCTGATTGAACTCGAAAATCAGGACCGAGCTGAGTATCTGCGCGTCGTGTGACACATCACCGACCTCGCTGACGCTGTGAGAGCGCTTTTTGGGCTTCCTGCTGCCAAAAGCGCTCCCAATCTCTTGCTTCGCGTTTGCGCGCCTGTTCCTCATCCTGTGCCACATCGCTGGGCGGTGCGATGGGCGTCGCCGTGTCCTTGGACTGGCCCGGCTCCGCACGGTTCTTGCCCGTGTTGGGCGGGGCCGTTGGTTCGTCGAACTGGACAGAGGCCGTGGCGATTTCCGAAACGGCCCTCCCTGTGGCCTGCCAGATTGCCCGGTGTGCGGCATTGGCGGTCTTCCGGGCGGCGGCATAGGCAAGGTAGGATGCCACGCGTTTCGGTGTCGGAGGCAAAGCCCGGCCCGAGATCATGGCCGCTCGTGTGGCCGCTTGGTGTTTGCGCAGCATCGCATTGACCTTAGGGCCGCGATGAACACCGGGAATGTAGTCCGGGCCATCGCCCAGCGGTTTCCGGCCCAGATTGACACGGGTGACGGCTCCGACGCGAACAAGTTCTGCGTTCACGCGCTTTTCCCAGTCCTTGCGCCGCCTTTCGATTTCAACCTTGCCCTGCTTGGCGTCGGTCAGCTCGCGCACCTTCGCGCCGAACACCGGGCGGCCAGCGCCGTTGGTGGTCATTCTCCGATCTGTCTCGACAATGTGGATGTGCCAGTTCTTCGCGCTTTCGCCATTGGCCTCGGGGCTTGGCGCGTGTAGTGCCCATGTGCTGGCGATGCCGTACTGGTCCCTGAGCCACAGGCAATGGCCGCGCGCGACACGCTGTGCTGCCTCGTGTCCTCCCTCGCACAGTTCATGAGGCAGCGCGATCACGGTCTGGCGTCCGGGCCGTTCGTTTACCTTCTTGGCCGCGCTCTCGGCCCCGTTCCAGAGTTCCGAGAGTGTCCATTTCTGCGCACCGTCCGGGCCGACGATCTCCCAATGCAGCACGTCGCCTTGATCATCCTTGCGCCAGAACGTCTTGTCCCGGCGCACATCGTGCAGGGCCACGCCCGTGATATAGGCTGCATAGTAGACCGCACTTTGGTCCTTGCGCCGTGCAATCGGCTGGGTTTTGTAATGCACCGCTTTGCTTGCGATCTGGGTCGTTTCTGTTGTCATGACCTGCCTCCCTGTCTCGAATTCAGAAAGGTCAAATCCGAGATAGGTCCAAGCGGTAGCGATCTGAAAAGGCGCGATGTTTGCCGTGGAAACCGAGGGTGATTTCGGGCACGCCCGCCGCAGGCGGCGGCGATCAGGCCCGACACTGCAAACAGAGTTTGCGTAATTGCGCCTTTCAGGTTCTTCCCTCGCGCGCCTCACTTCCCCCGGTCAAAATTTTCCCCTGTGCGCACTGCACAGACAATTCCGCGCGCCAAGATTTGGGATCACCCCACAATGTTTCCTATGTCCTGAAAAACACCAGCACAGGAGGGTTCGATGGCACGGATCACACAAGTCCAAGTCGAGAAGGCTATGCGATTGGCACAAGAAAAAGAACGGGCCTTCAAGGAACAGGAACGCAAGGCAGAAAGCCGCAAGAAGGTCATCCTTGGCGGTCTCATCCTGCTCGCTGCGCGGAACATTGAACGGGAGGGATTGCCAAAGGACAAAGCCGTGGGCTTCTTCCAATTCCTCGCCAATCAAAAAGGCATCGCCCTGCGTGATGCGCGTTTCCTCGCGGAGCGGTTGGAAGACGATTACGCCGCCCCGTTTCAGGAGGCCACCGCAAGATTGGAGGCGCAATGTGCCAGTCTCAATTCGGGAGGGTCAAGGTGATGGACAAGTTTCCTTGGGATGATGACGCAATTTCCGATTCCGCGCACAACGCCACATGCGACGAGCCGCGCGCTTTGTCGGCACGCGAACTTGGGGCGCTTGGTTTGCCCGAAGATGATCCGTTCTGGATGTTGCCCGAAGCCTTCGACGCACATCTTGGAGAAGTTGAAGGTCAGCAATCCGCACAGGTCAAAACATTTCGACCTGATGCGCCCGCCGCGCAAAATATCCGCGTCGCGTCTCCCACCCGTGCGCCCTTGCCCTCGCTTGATCCGCGCAAGAGGGGGCCAGCCGTGGCCGAACTGCCCGAAGCCGTCCTGCGCGCTGTCGAGATCATCGCCACACCACACGCCCCGGACGATCAAACTATCGGGGCCGCTGCCTATCTGCTGAAATGGTACCAAGCCGAATATCAACGCCGCCCGACGCTGAAACGTATCGTGCTGTGGTGGTGGAAGGCGGCACGCCGCCTTGTTGATATCAGGAGTCTTTGGGCCGAAGAGATCCAGCTCATCTGGAAATCTAACGAACGTCTAGACGCGCTCGACCCTGCCTGCGCGTCCGTAAATGCCTTCTACGGTGTATTGGCCCACCACGCGGCCCGCGTGTTCATTGCAGCACAGGGCCACAAGCCCGATCACGATGCGGGACGCGACCTTTTGCGGAAGGCGGGGTTTTCGACGCACGAGATACCAAAGGGCAAACCCTCGCGCGGTTCTGCTCGGCAGAAACGCCCAAGTTTGCGCACTTGACTGTGTCGCTTCGATGGGCACAATGCAGGTCCGAAGGCTGTTTCGCAGAGGGTCGGCCTTTGATTTTGTTGGATTTTTTCGAAACTTCTGCGGCCCCTACCGCCGGAGCCAAAACCTCTTAAAGAGATCAGAGATTTACAAAGCCGCCCTTCGGGGCGGCTTTTGTGTCCTGCAACATCTCTGCAACATTGATATGGACGTCGCACGTTAACGCTTCGGTAACCTCGATCGGAAACGGTTCGGCCAATTCCGTTTGGAATCAGAGTCTTGCGTGGGCCCTACCAAAGTTGATTTTCGATGCACTTGTATTTGTCAGGAACTCCCAAGAATAATCGCTTTCAAGCGATAGAGAACGAGATGTGTTCGCATCGGTCGTTTTCGCTGTATCGTGACTATCAGTCAGAGGTCTTTGCGTGGCTTCGCGACCTCAAGGCCGGTGTTCGCACCTTCGCTGACTGCTGCTCACAGGACAAAAACTGCATCGACTTCTGCGCCTCAGCAGACGGAGCGTCGAACGGATTCTCATTGAGCTAGGAATCAAGGATGAATGGCTCGGCAATCACGGCACTCTATCAACAATGAGTGAGCGGCATCAGCATGACTGGATATCCACCCAAAAGCCTGCCCGCAAAAAAAAGAAGGAGGCTTTCGCCCCCTTCCATCGTCCTTACAAGGATAAACCGGCTTAACCGCGCGCGGTCGCGGCGACTTCGGCTGCGAAATCCTCGACCTTTTTCTCGATGCCTTCGCCGACTTCGAGGCGGACATAACCGGCGATTTCGACGCCTGCATCCTTGGCCGCCTGGGCGACCGACTGATCGGGGTTCATCACAAAGGCCTGGCCCAGCAGCGTCACTTCGCCGAGAAACTTTTTCATCCGGCCTTCGATCATCTTTTCGATAACCTGCTCAGGCTTGCCGGACTCACGGGCGATGTCGATCTGGACCTGACGTTCCTTGTCGACCACGGCAGGGTCGAGGTCCGCTTCGGACAGCGACGCGGGGTTGGCGGCGGCGATATGCATCGCGACCTGGCGGCCGAACTCCTCGTTGGAGCCTTTCAGCGCGACCAGAACACCGATCTTGCCCATGTTCTCGGCGGCGGCGTTGTGCACGTAGCTGACGACCTGATCGCCTTCGATCTTGGCCATCCGGCGCAGGGTCATGTTCTCGCCAATGGTGGCGATCTTGTCGGTCAGCGTGGCCTCGACGGTCTTGCCGCCCAGATCGGCCGACTTCAGGTCGTCAACATCCGACGCGCTCATTGCGGCCCCGGCGATGCCTTTGACCATGCTCTGGAATTCCGCGTTCTTGCCAACGAAGTCGGTCTCGGAGTTCACCTCGACGGCGACGCCCTTGCCACCCTCGACGGCGACGGCGACCAGACCTTCGGCGGCGGTGCGGCCAGCCTTCTTGGCGGCTTTCGCCAGACCCTTGGTGCGCAGCCAGTCAACCGCGGCCTGCGTGTCGCCGTCGGTTTCGGTCAGCGCCTTCTTGGCATCCATCATGCCTGCGCCGGTCATTTCGCGCAGTTCTTTCACCTGTGCAGCAGTGATCGCCATGTCGGCTCTCCTCATGTCTGAAAATAGGAAGGGTCGCAGGCGTACCCGCGACCGATATAGTTTGGCGACGCCGCGTCGGGCGTCGAGCCGGGGCTTACGCCTCTGCGGGGGCCTCGACGGCCTCTTCGACGGGGGCCTCTTCGAGGGCGCCCATGTCAACGCCGGCGGCGCCGAGCTGTGCAGTCATGCCGTCCAGTGCCGCGCGCGAAGCGAGATCGCAGTAAAGCGCGATCGCACGGGCCGCGTCGTCATTGCCCGGAATGATGTAGTCGATGCCGTCGGGCGAGCAGTTGGTGTCGACCACGGCCACGACCGGGATACCGAGCTTGTTGGCTTCGGCGATGGCGAGCTGCTCTTTCTTGACGTCGATGACGAACAGCAGGTCAGGCACGCCGCCCATTTCGCGGATCCCGCCGAGCGAGGCTTCCAGCTTGGACTGGTCGCGCTCCATGCCCAGACGCTCTTTCTTGGTGAGGCCCTCGGCACCACCGACGAGCTTTTCGTCAATCTCTTTCAGACGGTTGATCGACTGGGAGACGGTCTTCCAGTTGGTCAGCGTGCCACCGAGCCAGCGGTGGTTCATATAGTACTGCGCGCATTTTTCGGCGGCTTCGGCAACGGGCACGGAGGCCTGACGCTTGGTACCCACGAACAGCACGCGGCCATTCTTCGCGACGGTTTCGCGGATGACGTTCAGCGCCTGATCCAGCATCGGAACGGTCTGCGTCAGGTCTAGGATGTGGATACCGTTGCGCGCGCCGTAGATAAACTCGCCCATGCGGGGGTTCCAACGCTGCGTCTGGTGGCCGAAGTGCACGCCAGCTTCAAGCAGCTGACGCATGGTGAACTCTGGAAGAGCCATGTCTTTTTCCTTTCCGGTTTTCGCCTCGGCGGGGGTTTCATCACGATGTGTCGTGACAACCGGTGGACGTTTGGGGATGTCTCTCCCAAAGGCCCGACCCCGCCTGCGGGATTGAGTGCCGGTCGCTTACACGCAAGCCGCGCGCAAGGCAACAGGAAAACCGGCTGTATGGGCCTGCGAGGACCGCCGCGTGGTCTCGTTGCGGCGTGGTGATTGGCGGGATCGGCCAATATTCGCCAAAGGCGGCGCGAGCTGATCGGTGAACCGTCCATCCTCATGCGTTGGATGAAATGCAAAGGATTACCGTTCAATCGCAACCCCTTGCATTTCAGATCGTTCGTTTTGTCACCATCAAAGGAACGTTCGTTCTACCGCCCAATAGAGCCCGACACAGGCGATCACGGCAGAAGCCGGGATCGCGATACCGGGCCGGTACCAGGATTTATGCCGGAACCAGGCACCAACAGCGAGGAAGGCCAGGGCGATGACGGTCAACTGTCCCAGTTCAACACCGATGTTAAAGCCGAGCAATGCCGGGATAAGCTGTCCTTGTGGCAGACCAAATTGTTGCAGCACCGAAGCAAAGCCCAGACCATGCAACAGGCCGAACGCAAAAACGACAACCGGTCGCCACCGATGCAGGTTGGTCGCAAAGATGTTTTCAATCGCGACATAGGCGATAGATGCGGCGATCAGCGGCTCCACGATGCTCGCCGGGACGTTGACCCAGCCGAGCGCCCCGAGCGCCAGCGTCACCGTGTGCGCCAGAGTGAAGGCCGAGACCTGCCAGAGCAAAGGTCGCAGCGCTGGCGAAAGGAAAAACAATCCCAGAACGAACAGTATGTGATCTAACCCCTTGGGAAGTATATGATCAAACCCGACCGGGATATAAGAGACAAAGGCCTGCCACCCCGATTGGGCGTCCCCGCCTGTGACACGAATGTCCGTAGAGGTCTCACCACCTTCGAGATAGCCGGTAAAGCCATTCTCGACTCCGACCTGTCTTAATGCCAGCGTCCCGTGCCCCTCAGGCCAGACCAATTGAACAATTTGCGTCGCCGCCGGCATCAGGCCAGTGAGGATCACTCGACTTGGGCGGGCAAGTTCGACATTTCCAACCTCAGCGACTTCGATCTCGCGTAAAGTCAGCGAGACCGGAGTGCCATCGGCAAGGACTGCAAGGCCTTGGCTGATCTGAGGCCAATCCTGCCTAATGCGATCAGACAGAACGCCCGGTTCCAACATGCGAAGTTCGTCGTAAGTATCAGATTTATCCGATGTATTTGTATCTGAAAGCCCATCAAGGTCTATCCCGGCAATCAAAGCCTCAGCATTCAGACGCAGATTGAGCGTCAGGGTGCCCTCCGAAGTGGACAGCTGGCCAATCGTGGGCAAAACTTCATGCGCCCGAAGGGGCTGTGAAAATGTCGCCCCCATCACAAACGCGACACAGATCGTCAATAATCTTGACATCGGTCCAGCACGCCGCAGCTTGGTTGATATGAAACGCATTATTCTCACAGCACTCTCCCTCTTGCTCAGTCTAAATACGCTGAGCCATGCCCATGAGTTTTGGCTCGAACCACAAAATTATCAAGCGGAACCCGGCACCGCGGTCGCGATTGAACTGCGTAACGGGCAGGATTTCGAGGGTCTGGAGCTAAGCTGGTTTGACCCAAGGGTAGACAGTGCATCGGTCCACACGCAAGATAATTCCATAGTCTACAAGGGGTTACCGGGCGACCTTCCGGCGATGTCGGTCACTGTAGAGGATGGTCTTACGGTCGTCTCCTACAGCTCGAATATAACGAAGTTAACTTATGATAGCTGGGTCAAAGCATTGAGGTTTGCCGTGGAAAAGGATTTTCCGTGGTTCGTCGCGGAACACGACGCACGCGGGTTGCCACGCGAGGCTGTGACCGAAGGATACTGGCGCTTTTCCAAGACCCTGATCGGCGGTGGGACTGGCCAGGGCGTTGACGAGGCGCGTGGCATGCCGACCGAGTTCGTGGCGCTCAGCAACCCATATGCGGAGCCGTCCGACACCTTCCGCGCCCGACTGCTTTACCAGGACGCACCACGCGCCGATGTCCAGGTCGAGGTCTGGGACAAAGCGGATGGCGAAATCACCAAGACCCTTCTTCGCACGGACACGGATGGCATCGTCACCCTGCCCGTCCAGCCCGGGCACAGCTATCAGATCGACGCGGTCGTGCTGCGCGAGCCGCAGTCCCCCGAGGCACAGAAACTCAACGTCATGTGGGAAAGCCTGTGGGCCAATATGACCTTTGCAGTGCCGCAATAATCCGCACCCGAAGGGGCGCCTGTGGATCTAAGCTGGCCTCATGGGCGCAAGTTGCACAAGAATTATTCGCTTTGGCGTCAGGCAATGCTGAATATTCGGTTTCAACCATTGTGGGGCCCGAAGCGAACACATAGTTTCATGACGTAAGTCACGGACCCCGCAGAATGAATGATCCCTTGAGCGACCCGACAGTGCGCCCCGGCGTCCTTGCCCGCCTTCGATCGAGCTTCCTGACCGGATTCGTGGTCATCCTGCCGATCGGCCTGACGATCTGGTTGGTCTGGACGCTGGCGGGATGGGTGGACGGTGTGGTCTTGCCCCTGGTGCCGCAGACATTCCGCCCCGAGCAATACATCGGCATCAACCTGCGCGGTGTCGGGATTATCTTCTTCCTCGTCTTCACCGTCATCATAGGCTGGATCGCCAAAGGGCTGATCGGCCGGTCGATGTTGCGCTATAGCGAAAGCCTGGTGAACCGAATGCCCTTCGTGCGCTCGATCTATTCCGGCGCAAAACAACTGGCGGAAACTGTCTTTGCCCAGACCGACCGCAGTTTCGAACGGGCCTGCCTGATCCAGTATCCCCGCAAAGGGGTCTGGGCCATCGGCTTCGTATCAACCGAAGCCAAGGGAGAGGTCGCAATGCGCGCGGAAACCGGATCGATGCTGCTGTCGATCTTTGTTCCCACGACGCCCAACCCGACCTCCGGGTTCCTGCTGTTCGTCCCGCAAGAGGACGTGATCGAGCTCGACATGACAATCGAGGACGCGGCCAAACTCGTGATTTCGGCTGGGCTGGTCTATCCGGGCCCCAAGGTCAAACACGATGCGACCGCTCTCACAACCGACGCCAAGCCCGCTTCCTGAGCGAAATCGCTCCAATCAGTTCAGCATGCCTGGCAAATCGACCGATGATGTCTTGCCCAGCGCCTGCCGATGCGCCGTGAGAAACCCATCCGCCGCCGCGCGCCCGGCCTCCTTCAGTGTGGCAAGCAGGATCGGATTCGGTACCATCTTTGTCGTCACGGATAATTCGCGCATGAGGGTGTCGTCTGCGATCATGTGAACCAGCACGTTTTTCATGCTGCCCTCGCTCAGGCGATCAGACGCAATGAGGCGCTGAACAAAGGCGATGGCGCGCAATTCCCGCAGGAGCGATGAGTTAAAGCTGATTTCGTTGACGCGATTGTCGATCTGTTGCGGCGTGATCGGAAGTTCATCGCGTTCCAGCGGGTTGATATTCACGATGACGATGTCCTCCGGCAGGCCGGGTTCAAACAGCGGGAACAGCGCCGGGTTGCCGGAATAGCCTCCGTCCCAATAGGCCTCCAGCTTGCCCGTGGCGGGGTCCTCTATCTCCACCGCCTGAAACAGGCTCGGCAGGCAGGCGGAGGCGAGGATCGCATCGGTCGAGATTTCATCTTTCGTGAAAATACGCACCTTGCCAGAGCGGACGTTGGTCGCACAGACGAACAGGCGCGGGCCTTCGCTTGAACAGACATCGTCGAAATCAAAGGATCGCACCACCGGCTCTAACGGGTTGCGGTAGAACGGACCATAGGAATAGGGCGAGACGATATTGCCCATCGCGTCCCCGGCGAGCTGGATCGGCGAGAATTCCATCGCCGCGGCGAGGTTCTTGGTCGGCGGCGTGAACCATTTCTCCATGATCGAGGCCGGGGTCGCCATCCAGGACGGCATCCGCATGTCGTTGACAGCGCCCATACGCGCCCACAGCGAATTAAGCGCCTTGCGCGCGCCGTCGCGCCCATCGCGCAGCCAGCCCGACTTGTAGGCGGCCCCATTCAGCGCGCCGGCGGAGGTGCCGGAAATTGCCGCGACCTCGATCTCTGTTTCGTCCAGCAAACGGTCCAGTACGCCCCAGGTAAAGGCACCGTGCGCCCCGCCGCCCTGGAGGGCGAGGTTGATCCGTGTCACCATCAGGCTGCCGTCCAACCCCCGTCGACAGCGATTGGCTGTCCGGTGATCTGCTCGGCCGCGTCCGAACACAGGAACAGCGCGAGGCCGCCGATCTGTTCGACCGTCGCGAACTCCTTGGAGGGCTGCTTGGCAAGGATCACCTTCTCGACGACCTCATCCTCTGACATGTCGTATTCCTTGGCTGTGTCGGGGATCTGCGCCTCCACCAGCGGCGTCAGCACGTAGCCGGGGCAGATCGCATTGACCGTGATGGGGTCTTTTGCGGTTTCCAGCGCGACCGTCTTCATCAACCCAACGATGCCGTGCTTGGCAGCCACATAGGCGGCCTTGTACGGCGAGGCGCGCAATCCATGGGCCGAGGCGATGTTGATCACCCTGCCCCATCCCGCCTCGCGCATCATCGGCACCGCAGTGGCAATCGTGTGGAAAGAGGCACTGAGGTTGATGGCGATGATGGCGTCCCATTTCTCGGCGGGAAAGTCCTCGACCGGCGCCACGTGCTGGATACCGGCATTATTGACGAGAATATCGCAGGCCCCTGCCTTTTCGATCAGCGCGCGACACTCTGCGGGTTTGGACATGTCCCCTTGAATGTAACGCACGTCGGTGCCGTGCTTTTCGGCCATGTCGCGGGCCAGCTGGTGATCTTCCTCCCGGTCGGTGAAAGAGTTCAGCACGACCTTCGCCCCGGCTCCCGCGAGGGCATGAGCGACTCCGAGCCCTATTCCCGAATTCGACCCGGTGACAACGGCGGTTTTTCCGTTCAAAGACATGGCACATCCTCATTGAAAACATTCTGCACAGCTTAGGTGCTGCACCTGCAAAGGAAACCGAAAACTTCGCGCGTCGTTCCAGTGTGGGACGAATTGACGCCGCGTTGCCCAAAATCCCCTGCCGCCTCGCTCCCGGAAATACCGACTATGTGCGCCGCTCCGCCTGTCCTTTGAGCCGTTGCCGGATCATCAACCCCGAAGGCACCCCGCTCCGCTTCATCTCGTCCCAAATACTCCGGGGAGACGCCGAAGGCGGCGGGGCAGCGCCCCACGTCTCGCCCCGCGACAAACGAAAAAGGGCCGCCCCAAAGGACGGCCCCCAACACATAGAAAAGCGCGACGCTTATTCGTCTTCCAGCGACTCGATGGCCTTCTCCAGCTCTTCCTTGGAGACTTCCTTGTCCGTCACTTTCGCCTGTTCGAACACATTGTCGACGACCTTGTCTTCAAAGATCGGCGCGCGCATCTGCTGCTGCATCTGCTGGTTCTGCTGCACGAACTCAAAGAACTGACGTTCCTGACCGGGGTACTGACGCGCTTGGTTCATGATGGCCTGGGTCATCTCGGCGTCGGTCACTTCAACCTCGGCCTTCTGACCGAGTTCAGCCAGCAGGAGGCCAAGACGCACGCGGCGTTCGGCCAGGGTCTTGTGCTCTTCCGTGGTTTCGATCTCGGGGTGATCGTGGCCCTCTACATCGGGGTTTTCCTCGTGCCACAGCTGATGCGCGATCTGCTTGGCTTCAGCGTCGACGAGGCTCGGCGGCAGATCGAAGGAAACGACCTTGTCCAGAGCATCGAGCAGCCCACGCTTCATCACCGCGCGCGAGGCACCGGCGTATTCGGCTTCCAGACGTTCGGCGACCTGAGTTTTCAGTCCCGCCAGATCTTCGGCCCCGTACTTCTTGGCCAGCTCGTCGTCGATCTTGGCGGCGACGGGCTTCTTCACTTCCTTGACCTTGCACTCAAAGACAGCGGCCTTGCCGGCCAGATGTTCCGCGCCGTATTCCTCGGGGAAGGAAACCTCGACGTTCTTTTCCTCACCGGCCTTGGTGCCGACAAGCTGCTCTTCGAAACCCGGAATGAAGGAATTGGAGCCGAGAACCAGCGGATAATCCTCCGCCGTGCCGCCCTCAAAGGCTTCGCCGTCGACCTTGCCGAGGAAATCGATGACCACTTGATCGCCGTCTTCCGCCGCGCCGTCCTTGGCTTCAAAGTCCTGCGCGCTGTCGGCGAGGTTCTTCAGGGCCTCTTCGATTGCGCTGTCCTCTGCCTTGACCACCATGCGCTCAAGCTCGATGGAAGAGAGATCGACATCGGGGATCACCGGCAGCGCTTCGTAGTTCATGGTGACGACGACGTCATCGCCCTCTTTCCACGTCTCGCCGTCGATCATCTCGACCTGTGGCTGCATAGCGGGCTTTTCGCCGGAATCGTCGAAATGCTTTGACATCGCGCCGTCGATCGCTTCCTGCATGGCTTCGCCGATGATGCGCTGGCCAAACTGCTTTTTCAGCAGGGCCATCGGCACCTTGCCCTTGCGGAAGCCCTTCATCTCGACCTCGGGCTGCGCCTCGGTCAGCTTTTCGTTCACCTTGGCATCCAGTTCGCTCGCGGGGAGCGTGATCTGGTAGCCGCGCTTGAGGCCTTCGTTCAGGGTCTCCGTGACCTGCATGCTTGTCGTCCTTCCATAACGTCCAAGGGCCACTGCCGAACAGGGGCCAAATCAGGCGCCGTTCTATGGGCGGGATGTCTTATGCGCAAGGAGGAACCGGGCGTGTACGCAGGCGATTGCCCGGTTTTCTGCCGAAATGACGTAGTTGAAGGGGTGCGGGCGGCTTAACGGTGCTTTTATCAAAAGTGTTTGGGCAACGAATGGAAAGGAACCGGCGTCCATAGCTCTCACGGTTTCTGCGAAACCGCTGCCGCCCAGCGCCTAGATCAGA
>PAPR01000002.1 GCA_002709085.1 Pseudooceanicola sp.
CGATGATGTCGGCAAGCTCTTTCGTCTCACCCGAATTCGAAATCAGGATCGCCGCGTCCGCGCGCGTGATCATGCCCAGATCACCATGGCTCGCCTCACCCGGATGGACGAATTGCGCGGGCGTCCCGGTGGAGGCGAAGGTGGCCGCGATCTTGGCCGCGACATGGCCCGATTTACCCATGCCCGACACGATCACCCGGCCCGGAATGTCGATCAGCCGTGCGACGACCGCGTCGAATTCCGAGGTCAGTTCCGCGGCGAGTTGCGACAGGGCGGCGCTTTCGGCAGTCAGGACCGCGCGTGCGGTGTCCAGCGCTGAGGCGGTCATGGGCGGGCCTTCCGGGATCATGCGTTGCGTCCGGGTGTTACCTTCGATCCGGATCGTTGTCCAATGGGGTTTGCCAGCCGGGCATTGGCGGGGTTGCCGCATGCCGCGCGCCAAGGCCCCGCCATATGGCAGGGCCTTTCCTTATCTCGTCTCAGTGAACGACGGCGTCATCGGGTTTCGGTCGATTGCTCGCCCCGATGCGATCCCCGATCAACAGACCATCCGCGCCGGCCGAGACCGGGACGGTGTCGCCGTCCCTGACCTCACCGGAGAGCAGCGATTCCGCCAGCGGATCCTGTAGCGCCCTCTGGATAACCCGCTTAAGCGGGCGCGCGCCAAAGACCGGATCGTAGCCTTCCTCGGCCAGCCACGCGCGCGCGGCGTCGTCCAGTTCCAGCCGGATGTTGCGCCCGGCCAGACGTTTCAGCAGCCGCGACATCTGGATGTCCACGATCCCCGACATATCGCCCCGTGCAAGGCGGTCAAAGACGATGATCTCGTCCAGACGGTTCAGGAATTCGGGGCGGAAGTGCGCCTTGACCGCGTCCAGAACATCCCGCTTGGCCTCACCCGCATCCGCACCATCGGGAAGCTGGCTCAGCGCCTGCGCGCCGAGGTTCGACGTCAGGATGATCAGCGTCTGCTTGAAGTCCACGGTGCGACCCTGACCATCGGTCAGCACACCATCGTCTAGCACCTGAAGCAGCACGTTGAACACGTCCGGATGCGCCTTTTCGACCTCGTCGAACAGCACGACCTGATAGGGCCTGCGCCGCACGGCTTCGGTCAGCACACCGCCCTCGTCATACCCGACATAGCCCGGAGGGGCGCCGATCAGACGCGCGACCGAATGCTTTTCCATGAACTCCGACATGTCGATGCGCACCATCGCGCCATCGTCGTCGAACAGGAACTCGGCCACGGCCTTGGTCAGCTCCGTCTTGCCCACGCCGGTCGGCCCGAGAAAGAGGAACGAGCCGAGCGGCCGGTTCTCGTCGTTCAACCCGGCGCGCGCGCGGCGAACGGCATTGGCCAAGGCGCGAACGGCGGAATTCTGGCCGATCACCCGCTTGTGCAAACCGTCTTCCATGCGCAAGAGCTTCTCGCGCTCCCCCTCCAGCATCTTGGTGGTGGGAATGCCGGTCCAGCGTTCGACAACCTGCGCGATCTGCTCGGGGCGCACGGCCTCTTCGACCATGACACCTTCGGCTTCGTGACGCTCGGCCTCGCCCAACTGCTTCTCAAGCTGCGGAATGATGCCGTAGGACAGTTCACCCGCACGGGCGAGATCGCCGTGACGCTTGGCGATTTCCAGATCGGCGCGCGCGCGGTCAAGCTGTTCCTTCAACTCGCGCGCTTCGCCCAGCTTGTCGCGTTCGGCCTGCCACTTGGCGGTCATCTCCGAGGATTTCTCCATCAGATCGGCCAGCGCGACTTCCTGCTTGTCCAGCCGCGCCTTGGAGGCGTCGTCATCCTCCAGCTTCAGCGCTTCGACCTCGATCTGCATTTGCAGGATCTGGCGGTCGAGCGCGTCCAGCTCTTCGGGCTTGCTGTCGACTTCCATGCGCAGACGGCTCGCGGCCTCGTCCATCAGGTCGATGGCCTTGTCAGGCAGGAAACGGTCCGTGATGTAGCGGTTGGACAGGGTCGCCGCCGACACAAGGGCCGAGTCGCTGATCCGCACGCCATGGTGCAGTTCGTACTTTTCCTTGATCCCCCGCAGAATCGAAATCGTGTCCTCGACCGTCGGCTCCTCAACCACAACGGGCTGGAACCGGCGCGCCAGGGCGGCGTCCTTCTCGACGTACTTGCGGTATTCGTCCAGCGTCGTCGCGCCGATGCAATGCAACTCACCCCGTGCCAAAGCCGGCTTGATGAGGTTCGCGGCATCCATCGCGCCGTCCGTCTTGCCCGCGCCGACAAGCGTGTGCATCTCGTCGATGAACAGGATGATCTCACCCGCGGCGGTCTCGACCTCCTTGAGGACCGATTTCAGCCGCTCCTCGAATTCACCGCGATATTTCGCGCCGGCGATCAGGGCACCCATGTCCAGCGCCAAAAGACGCTTGTTCCTCAGGCTCTCGGGCACGTCGCCGTTGATGATGCGCAGCGCCATGCCTTCGGCGATCGCCGTCTTACCGACGCCGGGTTCCCCGATCAACACGGGGTTGTTCTTGGTCCGACGGCTCAGCACCTGCATGGAGCGGCGGATCTCGTCGTCGCGTCCGATGATCGGGTCGATCTTGCCCTCTTCGGCAGCCTTGGTCAGGTCGTGGGCGTATTTCTCCAGCGCCTCAAAGGTATCCTCGGCGTTGGAGCTGTCGGCGGTGCGGCCCTTGCGGACATCATTGATCGCCTCGTTCAGCTTTTGCGCCGTAACGCCGCCGGCCTCCAGGGCCTCACGCGCGGCGCTTTTGACCAGCGCGAGCGCGGTCAACAGGCGTTCGACGGGGACAAAGCTGTCCTTGGCCTTTTCGGCGACCTTCTCGGCCTCACTGACGACGCGCACGGTGGCGTTGTCCATGTAGACCTGCCCCGCGTCGCCGGTCACGGCGGGGTTCTTGGCGACGGCCGCATCGGTCGCAGCAACGACCTGCTTGGCCGTCCCGCCGGCCTTGGCGATCAGGTTGCTGGCCAGACCTTCGGGGTCGTCCAGCAAGGCCTTCAAGATATGCTCGGGCATCAACCGCTGATGATTTTCGCGGATGGCTATGGTCTGCGCCGCCTGAATGAAGCCGCGCGACCGTTCCGTGAACTTGCTCAAGTCCATGGTCATTCTCCTTCTCAAAGCGTTCCATCTGAGCCGCACCCTCTATAGGCATGCGACCCCGAAACCTCGATCTTCAGATGGGAACACATGACGGCGGGGTCAAGCCGATGTGATCGGGAATCGGGAACTTTCCCGCGGCAATAAGGGTTTCTCTGTCATGGCAACCCCATATCGGGGATATCGTAGCAGGAAGGAGGGTCCAATGACGACCACCCAAATCCAGACCATCACCTACAATCCCGCCTCTCGGGCATTCGAAGCGCGTGTCATCCTGAAAGACGCCGGGGAAGAGTACACCTACCCCTGTGCGCTGCGCGCGCCACTCGACATGGACACCACCGTCGTGTCGCGCCAACTAGCCGAGATGGCATCGCGCCGTCACGCCCGGGACCACCGCCCCATGCATTCGCACCGCCCCGAGCACGTTCTGGGTCACGTCCCTGCCGAAGTGGCCTCCGTGACGGACGCCCTGTGGCAGCGCCTGCTGGGCCGCGCCGCCTGAAAACGCGCTGCCAGAGGAATTGAATTCGCCTGATCCTACGCTGTCCCCTGGGATCGGGTGATCCTCCCACCGGTTCGCCGGTGACGGAGTTCAGGGCCGGAGATATCGGATTGCCAGCCGCCCGCCGCGATCCGATGTCCCGGCCTAATTTTATTCAAGCTCCTGATGGCATCGTGCGCATGCCCGTGCCTATGCCACGTTCCCCGAGAGACGACTCAAACAGGCACCACCTATACTATATATTACACCCTCTGTTTTCGGCTCTGACTTCTGAGGTCCAATTTCTGCCACGTCGAACGGCCTGCCATGGTCCGTCCCGGCGCCCTGCCCCTTGACCAAACATCGCAGGACGGGGAGAAGGCGCAGGCCCGCCCTTTCTCAGGAGCCCCCCATGTCCACCGCAACAGATCGCCTGATTGTCGCCCTCGA
Source organism: Pseudooceanicola sp. (assembly GCA_002709085.1). GTDB lineage: Bacteria > Pseudomonadota > Alphaproteobacteria > Rhodobacterales > Rhodobacteraceae > Pseudooceanicola. The sequence continues at coordinate 4,030 of PAPR01000002.1, forward strand.
TGTTCCGAACGCCGTCGCCGGGCTGGACCTCGCGACGCGCATCGGCAATGCCGCCGGGTTCTACAAGATCGGCCTGGGCATGCTGACGGGTGGCGGATTGGCTCTCGCCAACGAATTAAAGCAGGAACACGGCAAACGCATCTTCCTCGATATGAAGCTCTTTGACATCTCGGCCACGGTCGAGGCCGCCGTGCGCGGGCTGGTCCAATATGACATCGACCTCCTGACGGTGCACGGCGATCCGCATGTGGTGCGCGCCGCCAAAGAAGGAGCTGGCGGTTCGGGAACCAAGATCCTCGCCGTGACGATCCTTACCTCGCTCGATCGTCAGGATCTGGACGACAGCCTGATGATCCCAGGCTCCCCTCAGGATCTGGTGATCGACCGCGCGGCCCGCGCGCTGGAGGCCGGCGCGGATGGTGTCATCGCCTCACCACAGGAAGCCGCGGCGATCCGCGCGCTGCCCGAGGCCAAAGACCGCCTGATCGTGACCCCCGGTGTGCGGCCTCAAGGTGCGGCGCTCGGCGATCAGAAACGCGTCGCGACCCCTGCAGAGGCCATTCAGGACGGCGCGGATCATATCGTTGTCGGGCGACCGATCTGGAAGGCCGAGGACCCACGCCACGCGGCACTTGCCATCCAGCGAGAGATTGCGCAGGGGTGAGTAGCGGCGGTCGGCCCCGATGCGGGGGCGCTGCCCCCACACCCCCCGGGATATTTCAAAAACCAAAGTGCGCGCGACCGAAGTCCGCCGGCTTCACCTCGTCCAAAATACTCTCGCCAGCAGGCGAAACCCGCGTCTCGGGGCACGGCGGCTTCCTTGACTTGATACGCCCAAGCGCATAAACGCCCTCGTAACACCCGGAGTCTATCATGATTCCGGTCCTTGCCGAGATTGCAGGGATCGCCACCAGTCAGCGCGTTGCGCCCACTGGTGTGATTGTCGTTTGCGCTCGCATCTGCCGGGCTGCGTTGAGATTTGAGCCGTCCCTGCCTAGATCGGGGACACGTCCGCAATGGTCGCGAAATGGTCGCAGGAGGGCCAAGGCATGTTTGAAAATCTATCCGAACGCCTCTCCGGCGTCTTTGACCGGCTGACGAAACAGGGCGCGCTGTCGGACGAGGACGTCAAGACCGCGCTGCGCGAGGTGCGCGTCGCGCTGCTGGAAGCCGATGTCTCACTGCCGGTCGCGCGCGACTTTGTCAAAGCTGTGCAGGACAAGGCCACCGGCCAGTCGGTGACGAAATCCATCACGCCGGGTCAGCAGGTCGTCAAGATCGTGCATGACGAGCTGGTGCATGTGCTGGCCGGGGAGGGCGAGCCCGGCGCGCTGAAGATCGACAATCCGCCGACCCCGATCCTGATGGTCGGGCTTCAGGGCTCGGGCAAGACGACGACGACCGCCAAGCTCGCCAAGCGGCTGAAGGAGCGTGAGGGCAAGCGCGTCCTCATGGCCTCGCTAGACGTCAACCGCCCCGCGGCGATGGAGCAGTTGCAGATCCTCGGCACCCAGATCGGGGTCGACACCCTGCCGATCGTCAAGGGTGAATCGCCTGTCGCCATTGCGAAACGTGCGCGCACGCAGGCGGGCATGGGCGGATATGACGTCTACATGCTCGACACCGCTGGCCGGCTGTCGATCGACGAAGAGCTGATGCAGCAGGTCGAGGCGGTCCGCGACGTCGCCAATCCCCGTGAGACACTGCTGGTGGTCGACGGTCTGACCGGGCAGGACGCGGTTCATACGGCAGAGAATTTCGACGCCCGCATCGGCATCACCGGTGTCGTCCTGACCCGGATGGATGGTGACGGGCGTGGCGGGGCGGCCCTGTCGATGCGCGCCGTGACCGGCAAGCCGATCAAGTTCGTCGGCCTGGGCGAAAAGATGGACGCGCTCGAAACCTTTGAGCCGGACCGCGTCGCGGGCCGTATCCTCGGCATGGGCGACATCGTCGCGCTGGTCGAAAAGGCCCAGGCCACGATCGAGGCAGAGCAGGCCGAAAAGATGATGAAACGGTTCCAGAAGGGCCGATTCAACATGAACGATCTGCGCATGCAGCTGGAACAGATGCTCAAGATGGGCGGCATGGAGGGCATCATGGGCATGATGCCGGGCATGAACAAGATGGCCGGTCAGGCCAAGGACGCCGGGTTCGACGACCGCATGCTGAAACGCCAGATCGCCCTGATCCAATCCATGACCAAGCAGGAGCGGGCCAACCCGCAACTGCTTCAGGCCAGCCGGAAAAAACGGATCGCCGCCGGCTCCGGGATGGAGGTCGCGGACCTCAACAAGCTGCTGAAGATGCACCGTCAGATGGCCGACATGATGAAGAAGATGGGCAAGGGCGGCATGCTGAAACAGGCCATGAAAGGCATGTTCGGCAAGGGCGGCATGCCCGATGGCATGGACCCCTCGCAGATGGACCCCAAGGCGTTGGAAGCCGCGGCCAAGCAGATGGGCAAGATGCCCGGTGGCATGGGTGGCGGCATGGGTGGCAAGGGCCTTCCCGGTCTGGGCGGCGCCGCGCTGCCGCCGGGCCTGTCGGGATTCGGCAAGAAGAAATGAGTGTCGCCGCAGCACCTTTTGCGATTGATCCCTTCCGGGCGTGCCGCACGGACATGTTCTGGCGTGGGCTGACGGCAGCGGAGCCGGGCATGAGCGGTCATCGCAAGGCGGGCCATCAATCAATGGCGAGGCTGGCATGATCCCCATCCTGACCTCCGAGCGTTTGACGTTGCGCGGCCCCGGTCCGCAAGATGTCCCGGCGATTACAGACTTTTACGCCAGCGATCGCGCGCGATATGTCGGCGGCCCGAAAGAAGAAGATCAGGCCTGGCGTCAGTTGGCAGCGGAGATCGGACATTGGAGCCTTCGCGGCTACGGTCGCTGGATGATCGATGTCACCGACACCGGGCAGACCGTCGGCATGGCCGGTCTGTGGTATCCCGAAGGCTGGCCGGAACCCGAGATCGGCTGGGATTTGTTCGAAGGGTTCGAAGGTCAGGGTTACGCGACCGAGGCCGCGCGCGCCGCCCGCGACTATGCTCAGGATAAACTCGGCTGGCAAACCGCGATCAGTCTGGTGAACCCGGAAAACGTCGCCTCTGCCCGCGTGGCGATGCGGGTCGAGGCCTGGCTTGAGGGGGCGATCGACCATCCCCGACTTGGGCATCTGGACCTTTACCGCCATCCCGGCCCAAGCTGGGACAATACGGATACGCTGGCCCCGAAAGGCGCCGCCTGATGCCCCGCTTGCACAACACAAGGCACTGCGCAAATGAATCCAGTTTGCCGGCCCTATTGAAACCTGCCGTTCAGCCGAAAGGATACGCCATTGCCTGATACTTCCAATGACGTAGTCGCCCGTGCCGCCGAGCTGCTGAAAGAGCATCGCGGGAGCATCGACCGGCTGGATGCGATCCTTGTTTATACCCTGGGCGAGCGGTTCAAGCACACCCAGGCCGTGGGAAGACTGAAGGCGGCGCATGACTTGCCCCCTTCGGATCCCGACCGGGAAGCCGCGCAGATCGCGCGCTTGGAAGACCTGGCAACTCAGGCCGATCTGGACCCTGAATTCGCCAAGAAATTCCTGAATTTCATCATTCAGGAGGTGATCCGGCATCACCGGCAACACCAATCGTAGGTTCGGGCGCAGCCCGGCCAAACTCAAGCCATTGATAAGGAGAAACTCAAAATGGCCATGAAAATCCGTCTCGCCCGTGGTGGGTCCAAAAAGCGTCCTTTCTATCGGATCGTTGCAGCCGACAGCCGCATGCCCCGCGACGGCCGCTTTATCGAAAAGCTCGGCACCTATAACCCGCTTCTGCCAAAAGACTCCGAAGATCGCGTTAAGCTGGACCTGGATCGTGCGAAACATTGGATGGAGCAGGGCGCACAGCCGACAGACCGCGTCTCGCGCTTTCTCGAAGCGGCTGGCGTGATCGACAAAAAAGAGCGCTCTAACCCCAAGAAGGGCACGCCGGGCAAAGCCGCGACAGAGCGCGCGGAATCCAAAGCCACCAAGGCTGCCGAAGCCGCCGAGGCCGCAGCCGCCCCGAAAGAAGAAGCCGCTGCCGAAGAAAGCGCGGAATAATCCGGGCCCGGCCCTGCCCGAACACCGCGGGCGGGGCCGGATCAAGGTAACTAGCGATGTTGTTTCGACCGATCCGGACTCTCATCATCCTCGCCGTCGCATTTATTGCAGGCATGATGTATGAGCGGGAAAGGCAGGCGGAAACCTGTCTGCAAACCGCCGGTGTCCTTCAGGATATTATCTGCAAATAGAGGTGCTTATGGCCGATCTGGTCTGTGTCGGGGCGATTGCGGGATCCTTTGGGGTGCGCGGTGAGGTGCGGCTGAAAAGTTTCTGCGCCGATCCCGAAGCGATTGCCGAATACAGCCCGTTGAGCGACGAGGCCGGGGTAAGTTACACCGTGACCCTCACCCGTTCTATCAAGAATGGGTTCGCCGCCCTGCTGAGTGGCGTGGACACCAAAGAACAGGCCGACGCGCTGAACGGTGTGCAGCTATTTGCGCCCCGCGACCGCCTGCCCGACCTCGGGGACGAGGAATATTACCATACCGATCTGATCGGCCTGCGCGTGCTCGACACCGGCGGCACCGAGATCGGCACCATCCGTTCCGTCCACGATCACGGCGCCGGGGACCTTCTGGAGATCCAGGGTCCGGGGATGAAAGCCTCCGTTCTGCTGCCCTTCACCCGCACCTGTGTGCCGACCGTCGATCTGGGTAGTGGCAAGATCATCGCCGACCCGCCCGACGGGCTGTTCTGAGGGCGCACGATGGGTCTGTCGAAATCCCACGGGCGCAAATCTATCCGCCCGACTCTGGTGCCGCGCAACCTGATGGAGGAGCCGACGGTTCTGTCCGGCGTTTGGACCGCACGCATCATCACCCTGTTCCCGCAGGCTTTTCCCGGTGTTCTGGGTGAAAGCCTGACGGGCAAAGCGTTGAAGGACGGGCTATGGCAATTGGAAACGCTGGACCTGCGTCAGTTCGGTGAGGGCAAGCATCGCAACGTCGATGACACGCCTGCGGGCGGTGGGGCCGGCATGGTGCTGCGCCCCGATGTGATGGGTCACGCGATCGAGGCCGGAATGCACGGCGCGCGCGGTGCATGGCCCTTGGTCTACCTGTCGCCGCGCGGTCGCCGGTTCGATCAGGGCATGGCGCGCCATCTGGCTGGCGCGCAGGGAATAACCATGATCTGCGGCCGTTTTGAGGGGCTGGACGAGCGGGTGATCGAACATTACGGGATTCAGGAAGTGTCCCTCGGCGATTTCGTCATGACCGGCGGCGAACTGGCGGCACAGGCGATGATCGACGCGACCGTGCGGTTACTGCCCGGTGTTCTCGGCAATGCCGAATCGACGGAGCACGAGAGTTTTTCCGAGGGTCTTCTCGAACATCCGCAATACACGCGCCCCGCCGAATGGCAGGGCCGTGCGATTCCCGAGGTGCTGACCTCGGGCCACCACGGCGACATCGCCGCGTGGCGACACAGGATGTCCGAAGAGCTGACTCGCATCCGCCGCCCGGATCTATGGGAAGTCTATCGCGGCGATGACGACAAGTCGTCGGAGTGACGTTTGATTTAACTTAGCGCTGATCAGCCGCGCAACGCACGAGACCCTTATCAACAAACTCACCGCGCGCGCCTTCAGGTCGTGCGTCATTTTGGAGTTCGTTTCTGATCAGGGCCGCGTTTCTTTGGCGCTTCCTCCTTCGCACCAATGAGAGTCACCAGATCGGCAATATCCCGAGGGCGATCAGCAGGCTCAGGACCCATTCATCTGGTTGATTCTGCGAGGTCTGCATGATTCCCAGGCCCCCAACCAGGGGGTTAGATATATAATCTGTATTGTCTGGGCGAGGCTCAGATGAAGCGAAACGCGGAGGCGGAAACCACCCCTGCCCCGTTTCGCAAAAGTTCCGCATCCCGGAACCGGGCCCAATCAAGGCCAATGCGGAAAATGGAATCGCAGCGCCACGAGGGCGCTGCGACTAGTCTGTGATCACTTGGCGTTTTCGGCGGACTCAAAGATAGCGTCCAAAAGATCCTGAGCAGGCAACCCCTTCTCACTCACTTCGGCGACCCATGCCTCCCAGCTTGGGGTGGCGGCGGCTTCGATGGCCGTTCTGATTTCGTCCGTCATCGGGACGCGGGTCAGGCCGGCCTCTTCAAAAGCTATCTCGTTTTCGATGTCCACCTCTTCGTACTTTTTGATCTGGTGCTCGTAGCCCGCCGCGGCGGCTTCTTTCAACAGGTCCTTGTACTGATCGGGCAGCGCTTCGTAGGCGTCTTTATTGGCCGCGGCATGGCAGACACTGGCGCCGAGAGCCCAATCGTCCGTCACCCAGTCCGCGATCTCGTGCAGGCGGTAGGCCGCGAAGGCGTAGGTGTAAGGGAAGGTTGCCGCATCGATAACGCCCCGCTCCATCGACTGGTACATATCCGGGGCGCTAATGACCGTGACGCTCGCCCCCATGGACGCGATAAGCTGACCCACACCACCGGTGGAACTGATGCGCATACCGTCCCATTTGTCCAGCGTCGAGGGCAGGTCGCCGGTTCCCATCGCCTCGTAGTTGGACATCAGGATGCCGATCAGAGGAACAGAATTCCACTTCGCGAACTCTTCCTGAACGACAGGCAGAGCATAGTAGTCTTCCACGACCTGAGCCCGCGCCTCCAGCGATTGAATCGGCAAGAAGGCGAGGTCCAGCCCGCCAAGGGCCGGGGTTTTGTCAGGGTGGTAAACGGCGCAGAATGCGGCGGCCTCGAAGGCACCGATGTGAAGCCCGTCGAGGTTTTCCTTGGACGATGACAGAACCTCACCGTACTGAAGTGAAATCTCAAAGTTCCCGTCGGTCTTGTCCGAAACGTATTGGGCGAGCCCCTCGATCCCTTCGGAGAAACCGCGCCGCGCGCCCCAGAGCGAGAACAGCCATTTGACCTTGGGTCCGTCGACTTCGGCCGCTTGGGCCGGGCCGGAAGGAACGGCGGTCAGCACCGTGCTACAGGCCAGCGCGGCGGCAAGGCCGATCTTTGAAATGTTGGAAATTCGCATTTTTCTTTCTCCCTTTATCTGCTGCCATTGAGCGGCATGAACAGAAAAATTTCAATATAAAAATCTCATAAAACGATACTTTTTATGATCTACCGCATCATGTTTGGCAGGAACAGGATCAGGTCAGGGAACAGGATAATGATCCCGATGATCACGATCTCGCCCACCAGGAACGGTGCCACCCCCTTGAAAATCTTGTGTAAGGGGATGTCCGGTCGAATTCCGTTGACCACGTAACAGTTTAGTCCGACTGGCGGTGTGACCACGCCCACCTCGATCAGTTTGACCAACAGGACGCCGAACCAAATCGGGTCGTAACCAAGGCCGACAATCGCCGGATAGATCACCGGCAGTGTCAGCATCATCATGCCGATCCCGTCCAGCACCATACCCATCAGCAGGTAGAGGACGACAACCGCCATCAGGATGACCCAGCGAGGCACATCCAACCCAATTACCGAATCGGTGATCATTCCGGGGAGACCCGTAAAGGCGAGGAAGCGGACGAACACCAGAACCCCCCAGATCACCATAAAGATCATCACCGTCGTCTTGACCGTGTCGAGTAGCCCGAGGCGCAGATCGGCAAAGCTGATCTTTTTGGCCAGCGCCATGATGAACATGATCGCGGTCGCGACCGCCGCGGATTCCGTCGGGGTCATGATGCCGAAATAGATCCCGACGAGGATGACGCCGACCACCAGCATGATCCCTGCCAGTTGCGGGATCGTCTTCAGCTTTTCCAACATCGAGGTCCGCTCAAGCTTGGGCGCAAGCTCCGGCTTGAGAGTGACCACAGTCGCAATCACGAGCAGGTATACAAGGATGGAGATCAGCCCCGGAACGAACCCGGCCAGCAAGAGCGCACCAATCGATTCCTCGACGATAATCCCGTAGATCACCAGGATCGCACTGGGTGGAATCAACGCCGCCAGCGTCCCTCCCACCGCAACGACACCTGCGGCCAGCGCCTGGTCATAGCCCCGCTTTTCCATCTCGGGCAGCGCAAGGCGCGTAAAGACGGCCGTGCTGGCCGTGCTCGCGCCCGACACCGCGGCAAACCCGGCGCTGGCAAAGATCGTGGCGGTTGCCAGCCCGCCGGGCGCGCGGCCGACCCAGACCCGAGCGGCATTATAGGCCGAGGTTGTTATCCCCGCATGCATCGCGAGGAAACCGATGGCGATGAACAAGGGCAGGACGCTCAACGAATAATGGGCGGATTCCGAATATGGAATGATCCCGGCGAGACCGACGGTCACGTCGAACCCCCTGATCATCATCAGGCCGCAAATCCCGGTGAATGCGGTGGCAAAAGCTACCGGGACGCCAAGGACAACCAGAGTGACGACAAGGCCGATGCCGATATATCCAAGTGTGATCGGATCCATTTTCAGCCCTCCCGAGCGATTTCGTGTGACTGCAGGTCGAGTATCTCGGACGTGTCGTCAGGAACCAGGACGAGCCGCAGCGCTTCGGCCGTCTGCACGGCAAGGCGCGCCATCAGCAGGGCGAGCGAAACGGTCACGCAGCAAATGCCGATCCACAAGGGGATCCCGATTTCGGGTGTGTCACCACCAAGCTGCAGCGAGCGTTGCAGGTTCATGTAGCTGCCCTTCAGGTAGACAAAGACGACGAACATACCGATCGCCAGGGACAGCGCTTCGACCAGCCACTTCGCCCGCCCACGCAGATTTTGCGTCAACATCGTCATCCGCACATTGCCGAATTTGCTCTGGCAATAGGCGATGCCAAAGGCGGCCACCGGGACCATGAGCTGTTCGACAATGTCCAAATTCCCGTAAATGGGTTTATTAAAGAACGAGCGTCCGATGACTTCGGCCACCCCCAGCACCATGAGCGTCAGCACGAGCAGCCCCGCTGCAAAAGCCATCAGCACTTCGAATGGCCGCAATAGCCTGTCAGCCAAGCCGGTCATGGATTTCATCGTGGAACCTCCCCTTAATCGGCCTGACCTCTTGCGGAACCGTCGGCAGCTTTGCATACGGCAACGCAGGTTCGAACCTGCTGTTTCTGCTTGTGCGAGTCCTACCCTACCTGACATCCGCCGAGGCGGGGGTCAGGCCGACCCTGCGGAAATCGTCTTACCTGTCAAATATCCAAACGTCAGAGCTGGTCCCAAGGTGATCCCGGCCCCCGGATAGGCGCCGCCCATGACACTGCGCCGGTCGTTACCGACTGCGAAAAGGCCAGGAATAGGCACACCGGTCTCGTCAAGAACCTTGCCGTCGGTCGTGGTGGCCAGTCCGTCGAACGTACCGAGATCGCCCATGACAATTTCAAGCGCGTAGTAGGGGCCATCCCCAATCGGCGCGACATTCGGGTTCGGCTTATGCTCCGGATCGCCCAGATACCGGTTGAAGGCCGTGGTCCCGCGTCCGAATTCCGGATCTTCCCCCCTGGAGGCAGGTCCATCATAAGCCGCGACCGTCTTGCGAAGCCCCTCGGCGTCGATGCCAGTCGCGCTGGCCAGTTCATCCAACGTCTCGCCGGTCTTGAGGTAGCCGTTGCGCAGATACATCGCCAGCGGTACCGGCGCGGGCTTGGCGTGACCGAGACCGTAGCGCCGTATCGTCGCGCGGTTGCAGATCAGCCAGGCATTTGTCGTGCCGCGCCCCGCGTTGGTTTCGATCATCGTCGTGCCAACATCATGGTACGAGTTCGATTCGTTCCCGAACCGTTGGCCCTGCTGATTGACCGCGACGATGCCCGGTTTGTAGCGGTCCAGAAGGTGGGGAAAGGCCTTGAAGCTGCCATCGCCCATAGGCACTTTAGAAACTGGCATCCATGCTGCGCTCTGATCGAACTGGACGCCGAAGCGCGCCCCGGCCCCTTCGGCGAGCGTGATGCCGTCGCCGGTGACGCTTTCGGGCACCGGCGTGAAATGGGCGCCGCCGTCCCGCAGATGCGAATAGGCCTCGGTCGTGCGCACCGGATCGTTTGCAAAACCGCCTGTGGCAATAACAACCGCGCGGCTTGCAAGTATCCGCAGGCGCTGGCCCTCATGGTCGACAACCGCGCCGATGACCCTGCCATCCTCGCGCAGCAACTCGCGCGCGGGCGTTTCGGTCAGGATCGGCACGCCCAGATCGAACGTCGACTTCGCCAGTCGCGCGGCAAGCGCATTGCCGCTTGTCACCTGCACACCGCGCCCGAAGCGCAGCACCTCGGTTGCGTGACTGACGAGCCGCTTGGCCACGTAGGAGAACGATTTCAAAGACTTGGTGGCGTTGAAAAAGTGCTTGATGTCGGCATTCGAGGAATTGAACATCATCCCCATGAAGGTGATGGTCTTTAGCGGTGGGCGCAGCCGTTTGAGATCTTTGCCAAGCTTGGAAGTATCGTAGGGGGCCGCGAGAATAGAGCGCCCAATCTCCACGCCGCCCTCGTATTGCGGATGATAATCGGGGTAGAGCGTGGGGACGAACTTCACGTCGGTTTCGCGTTCCAGGAACTCCACGGCCTCGGGGCCGGTATCGAGAAACGCGTCGACGGCCTCTGCATCAAAGTGATTGCCGGCCTCAACCTGCAGGTAGGTCCGAGCCAACTCGCGCGTGTCGTCCGGGTTCTGCTCCTTGCCGTAGGCGTTTCCCGGTATCCACAAGACTCCACCGGAAAATGCGGTCGTTCCGCCGTAGACAGGGGCCTTCTCGACCACGATCACATCCAATCCAGCATGGGCGCAGGTGATGGCCGTCGTCAATCCTCCGGCTCCCGATCCGATAACCAGAACGTCACAGGCTTTTTCTTCGCTCACGATGGCTGCCTCCCCGGCATGGTCTGACCTTCAAGCAAGTGCTTATGCAAACTCATCGCCATAAACAATCTCATTTTGTAGGATAATTACAGAAAATTTTGATTACGTCAATCACCCGAACGACCAGAGAATCCTGCTTTTACCTTAGTTAACGTCGGGTATAGCACGATTGAGAATCCGGTATGGCTAAACGCGTTGGNCGAACCGCGCCCGGTCTCGCGATGCACATGTGCGCAGACCCGACGACGCGACGCATGCTGCCATTCAGCACCGCTCTGGCGACTTCGGTTNCCGATCTTGGCGNNNTGATCCAGGCCAAGGGCGCNTATTGATCGTGAGCCACTGATCGGGAGATGGGGAAAGGCGGACCGAAGCCCGCCTTTTCTGCGTGCCTTCGGTTCGATCAGATTTGCATCTGCTTTGCTATGATATTTCGCTGGATCTCGTTCGATCCGCCGCCAATCGGACCCACCCGGCAATCGCGGTAGTACATTTCCATCATGTACTCCGATGAATAGCCGGCACCGCCCATGACCTGCAGGCCGATATCGGCACATTTCACGTTCGACTCAGAGCTCAGGATCTTGGCAATCGAAGTTTCCCGAACCGGGTTCTCCCCCTGATCCATCAGCGAGGCGACGCGCCATGTCGCTTGTCGGGCGGTTTCCGAGGCGATCAGCATATCGACCAGTTTGTGCTGGATCACCTGGAACTGCGAGATCGGCTGCCCGAACTGGATCCGGTCCTTGGCGTAGCTGGTGGCGTAGTCGGTGATACGGAAACAATGGCCCGACGAAATGGCCGAAAGGCAAAGCCGCTCGACGTTCAGACATTTCATCAGGCTTTTCCAGGCCCCGCCCTCTTCGCCGATCAGGTTCTCGACAGGCACCTTCACATCCGTAAAGAAGACTTCGTTGGCATGCGTGGTGCGCCGGCCCAGCATCTTGAGCGGCCGGATCTCCACGCCGGGCAACGAGGTATCGACCAGGATGGTGCTCATGCCGTTGTGGCGGCCAGCCTCGGGGTCCGTCTTGCAGACCACGACAAGCTTGTCGGCCACATGCGCACAGGTGATCCAGATCTTGTTGCCATTCAGAACGTAGTGATCCCCCTGCCGTGTCGCCGAGGTCTTGATCCCCGCCACATCCGAGCCGGTCCCCGGCTCGGACATCGCCAGGGCCAGCTTGGTCTTGCCGCTGATGATGTCGGGAATTTCACGCCTTTTCATCGCGTCGCTTCCGCTGTTCACGATGTGCATCCCGGCATAGATCACCGTCGTCATATAGGCCTGCGCGATGCCGGTGTAGTAATAGCCGAGCGCTTCGACCAGCGCCGTCAAATCCGAATGGCTGGACCCGGCTCCGCCGTATTCCTCGGGATAGAACAGGCCGGTGAACCCAGCCTCGGCCAAGGCGTTATAGGCCGCGTGGGGGAATTCGCGGTCATCGTCCATCTGGCGGATCGAATCGAACGGCAGGTGCTTGCCGAGCAGGTCCAGGGTGGTATCCCGGATCATCTTCTGATCGTCGCTCAGACCTGCGGTATTGATGTATTCCATCCTTACTGTTCCTTTTCGTTTCCGTAGACCGCGCGCGAGCGCACCATGGTCTTCATGAGTCCGCTCTGGACGGTATCGCCATGCTGGTTCTTCAGATCCATGCGGCGGATCAGGATGCCCCGGTCCGGCTTGGATGAGCTGACCCGTGCACTGACGACCGTCGCGTGAAGCGTCACCGTGTCGCCGATGAAAATCGGCTTGAGAAAGGTCCATTCATCGACGCTGATCGCCGCGATCGCCGTGCCGATCAGCCCGCCGATCTGCGCGCTGAGACCGGTGGCGATGGACATGCCCAATGTGCCATGGGCGATGCGTGCGCCAATCGGGGACTTGGCGGCGTATTCCGCATCCGTATGCATCGGGTTCACATCGCCCGACACCCATGAATAGGTGACGACATCCGTCTCGGTGACGGTACGACCAGGGCTGACGTCGATCCTGCCCTCTTCAAAATCCTCGATGAACATGCCTTTCATCGCATTTCCTCCGNTACAATGTTTGGGGTCTTTTACTTCGGTTCGAACGTGCCGAATGCGCCGGCCTNCTGGAGTTCGGCNATTCGGTCGGCGTCATACCCGTTCTCTTCCAGAAAGGACCGCGTGTGCTGCCCGAGGACTGGTGCGGCAACCGGATCGACAACCGGAGAGTCCGACAGGCGAATGGGCAAGGCGAGGTTGGGCACATGACCCGCGGTGGGATGGGGAATGCGCGTGACGAGATTGGCCGCCCGCGTTTCCTTGGAGTGCAGTGCCGCGGCCAGGGTCCGCATCTCGCNGGNGGGTACATTGGCCTCGCGCAGCTTGGCTTCCCAATGCGCCCANGGCTTCTTGATAAAGGCCTCGGCCAGGATTTCGCGCATCCATTCGCGGCGCTTCAGCCGCTCCATGCGGTCCTGCAGCGCCGGGTCGTCCGCCACGTCGTCCCGACCGATCAACCGAAAGATGCGCTGGAAGATCGCGGTGTTGGAGGATGAGACGAAAAACGCGGAGTCGCTGGTATGGAACACGCCGGTCGGGGCCGTGTCATTGCTGGAATTGCCCACGCGAGACGGCTCCGCCCCATTCATCAGATATTGCATGGAGCCGTATCCGACCATGATCATGGAAGTATCATAGAGCGAGACCTCGACCCGCTGCCCCCCGCCTTCGCGCTCGCGGCGGAANAGGGCGGCAAGTATACCGTTCGCGGCCATCATCGCCGTTGAGCCATCCATGATCACCGGCTGCACCCGGATGCCGTCGCGGTCCGGGAAGCCGTTGAAGGACATGAAGCCGCTTTCGGCCTGCACCACCGTGTCGAACCCCAGCCGGTCGGCGTAGGGTCCGCTCCGGCCATAGGCAGAGACCGATGTATAGATGAGGTCCGGGTTGATGGTCTTCAGGTCTTCGTAGCCGAGGCCAAAGCGTTCCATCACACCGGTCGAGAAGTTCTCGACCAGCACATCCGCCGTGGCGAGCATGTCACGCACGATAGCCATCGCTTCCGGTGTCTTGAGGTTGAGGACCACGCTCTTCTTGTTCCGGTTGGCCCAGAGGAACGGCGATCCTTCCCCATCCAGCGCCGGATCGGCNGGGGGAAANTGGCGGAAATCCTCGCCCTTGGGCGATTCAATCTTGATGACTTCGGCGCCCATGTCTGCCAGCATCATGGTGCTGAGCGGACCGGCCACGAAATGGGTAAAGTCGATCACGCGGATGCCTGTCAGCGGGCCGGGTTTCTTGTCCTCGACAGGGGCATACAGGGGAAAGTCGTCCATCGGGCGACGTTTGGCTTCACCATCGGCACGCGCAGCTTCGGGAGTGTTTTTCGATTCTGCCGGTTTGTCTGGCATGACACCACCTCCTCCATCAGCATTTCAATATATTTCCCAATATGCGAGATTATTTATCAATACGCAATGGCCTCGCACCCTCTGAGGTGTTTTTTCCGACAAAGGTTTTTCGTCAGAGTTGCCAAGGTGTCGTGATCTCAATAGATGAGATTTCTAGTCTGCACGCCCGAGGCGATCACGCTTCGGAAGACTGTTCAGGAGACCACCGTTTTAATGGGTACACCTTCGATGCAGAAGCAAAGCAGCGCAGATAAAGTCCTGAAAGTTCTTGACCTTTTCACCGAAGACGCCCCCGCCTGGACCGTCGAGATGCTGATGACAGAGCTGGGCGCCACGCGGGCCACGACCTATCGCTACCTCAAGGCCCTCTATGACGCCGGCCTCCTGGCACCGGGCGCCGGAAGCAGCTACGTGCTTGGTCCCCGCATCATCCAGCTGGACCGTCAGATCCGGCGGTCGGATCCCCTGTTGCAGATCGCCGTGCCGCTGCTGGAAGACGAACGATCCCCCTTGATCGGCGCCAAGAACATATCGAGCCTGTACGGCGATCAGGTGCTTTCGGTCTACGTCGAGCGATGCGATCCCGACATCGTTCTGACGATGCAGCGCGGCCGTGTCTTTCCCCTGGTCTACGGCTCGCCCTCGCGGATCATCCTGGCCTATCTGCCGCCCTACCAGATGAAGAACTTCTACACCGCGAACGCCGAGGAGGTGGCACGCGCGCACCTTGGCGACACCTGGGAGGAATTCCGGACCTCGATGCGCCGGCTGCGCAAGCACGGCCACTGTATCGGCAATGAGATGAACCGCACTGTCGTCGGGATTTCAGCACCGATCTTTCACGACAAATCCGCGGTTTCGGCCAGTCTGTCCTATGTTCGCCGCGTCGAGTTCACCTCTGACGAGCAAAAGGCCGAACTGGTCGACCTCGTCATGACTGCGGCCGACCGTATCTCAAAGCAGCTTCTCTCCTACAAGCCTGAAAACGGGGCAAAAGGCCCCGTCTTCACAACGCCCAGAATGTCGGGATGACCGCTTAACCNGANATGCCGCGCGCCGCATAAAGCGGGCCGTCGTCATAGGCCAGAACCACCAATTCAACCGCCTGGTCCAACCGCGTCTCATCAAGAACCCGAGTCGCAATGCGGAGCCCCTCGTCGAGGTCGATCCGCGACGAAGACCTGTCGGCGGCGGTCGCGCGCGCCTCCATCCTGTCCTCGTCCAAGCCGGTGCCGACCTTGCCGACGTAGACCAGATGGTCGTTCTCATACNNTCCCAGAGCGAGAGAGGNGAAGGCGCGCCCGCTTTTGTCGCTTTTCNGCCAGCCCAACACGACGAATTCGTCGCGACGTTCGCGTTTGANCTTCNNCCATCCACAGCCTCAGTGTCCGAATTTCGGGGGGGGNAGCTCACNCTTCNNCTCTGCCCCCAATTGGCCGGAGCCTGAAATCGGTTGCTTTACCTGTGGTAAATCAGACTCGCCTGTCATGTTTTCCGGGGCGGGCGGCACAGACCCTTGCCCGGTCGGCGTGGATGAGACACCATCCACCATATATGGGGGTAGGGAGCAGACCATGTTATTTCTTCAGACAAACTACTTCTTTGTCGTCTCCGCACTGGCCTTCCTGACCGGGCTCAGCGTGTGCTACGCGACGACCTCGTTTCGGATCTGGCCCAAGGGTCTGATCCTGCCAATATTGGGCGTGGGATTAACCGCACAATCCATCTATCTGCCCGTTGCAGGCTCTGACGTCCTGTTGATCGGCGCGATCGGTGTGGCGCTTGTCGTGGGCAGCATCATCGGGCTGACCATCCGCCAGATCGTTGCTCATAACCAGCGGCGCCGTGCCGCCCGCTACATCTGATGCGACGAACTGTGGCCGCGCGGAAAGGCCGAGGCGACCTCCCCGGCAAGAAGAGGCCAATGTGACGAGGGGAGTGACGCCTGCCGCCGGTCCGCCGCTTGCCGTTGCCTGAAGCGGTTGCTATCTCGGCCCCATACCGACAGGAGAGACCATGCCAAGCCCAGACCAGATCGCGATCCGTGGACGATTGAGCGCGGAAAGATCATTGGCCGATCTGACCTGGTTGCGCGTGGGCGGGCCGGCGGATTGGCTGTTTCAACCCGCGGACGCTGATGATCTGGCGCAGTTTCTGGCCGCTCTCGACGCGGACATTCCGGTTTTTCCCATGGGTGTCGGGTCGAACCTCATCGTGCGCGACGGCGGGTTGCGCGGCGTCGTCATCCGGCTGGGGCGCGGTTTTAACACGATAGAGGTCGACGGAACGACCGTGACCGTGGGCGCCGCCGCGCTGGATGCCCACGTCGCGAAACGGGCCGCAGAGGCCGGTGTCGATCTGACCTTCCTGCGCACCATTCCCGGCGCCATGGGCGGAGCCTTGCGCATGAACGCGGGCTGCTATGGCAGCTACATCGCGGATCACTTCGTTTCAGCCACGGTGGTGACTCGAGCGGGGGCGCAGGTGACATTGTCAGCGACCGACCTCAATTTCGCCTACCGTCAGACCGACCTTGCTGACGGCTGGGTGATCACCGACGTCACTTTGCAGGGCGAGACCGGCGTACCGGATGAGCTGAACGCGCGCATGCAAAGCCAATTGGAAAAAAGGGACGCGACGCAGCCGACCAAGGAACGCACCGCCGGGTCGACCTTCCGCAATCCGGCCGGATTTTCATCGACGGGACGGGCTGACGACGTTCACGACCTCAAGGCATGGAAAGTCATTGACGACGCCGGGATGAGGGGCGCGCGCGTCGGGGGCGCACAGATGAGCGAGAAGCATTCGAACTTCCTCATCAACAAGGGTGGCGCAACTGCCGCAGATCTCGAAGAACTGGGCGAGGAGGTCATAAAAAGGGTGTTCCAATCCGCCGGATTGACACTAGAATGGGAAATCATGCGTATCGGCGAATTCGCCCCGTCAGAGGGTCAGGCCGAACGCGGTGCAGAATACAGGACCAAATCCGGTTCAAAAGCATAACAGGGCAAGAAGCCCGGGACTTGAGGCACTAACGTGGGTTTGTCGAGCAGGACATCCCCGAAAGTTGCGGTACTGTTGGGCGGCCCCTCGGCTGAGCGTGAGGTGTCGTTGTCGACGGGGCGCGAATGCGCGGCCGGCTTGCGGGACGAAGGTTACGAGGTGGTGGAGGTCGAAGCTGGCCCCGACCTGCCCGCGCGCCTTTCCGAGATCTCTCCAGACGTGGTTTTCAACGCGCTGCATGGCCGTTGGGGTGAGGACGGCTGCGTTCAGGGTATCCTCGAATGGTTGCAGATCCCCTACACGCACTCCGGCGTCCTCGCCTCCGCCCTCGCGATGGACAAGGAAAAGACCAAGAGCATCTATCGTGAGGCCGGATTGCCCTTTGTCGATAGCTTGCTGGCCGACAAGGCGGATGTCTCCAGCCGCCACGTGATGTCGCCGCCCTACGTGGTGAAACCCTATAACGAAGGCTCCTCGGTCGGGGTCTACATCGTGAACGAAGGGGCAAACACGCCACCCAAGCTTTCCGATGACATGCCCGAGACCGTGATGGTCGAAGCCTTCGCGCCCGGTCGCGAGTTGACCGTTTCGGTGATGGGCACGGGGGAGGGCGATCCCGGTGCGCTTTGCGTCACCGACATTCTGACGGACGGCTGGTACGACTACTCTGCCAAGTACCAACCCGGCGGGTCGCGCCACGTCTGCCCCGCCGAGCTGCCCGACGAAATCGAAACCGCCTGTCTCGACTATGCCCTGCGCGCGCATGTTGTGCTCGGCTGTCGCGGGTTGTCGCGCACCGATTTCCGCTGGGACGAAAGCAAGGGGCTCGACGGGCTGATCCTGCTGGAAACGAACACCCAGCCGGGCATGACGCCGACCTCGCTCAGCCCCGAACAGGCACAGGCCAAGGGCATCAGCTTTGGTGCCTTGTGCCGCTGGTTGGTGGAGGACGCCTCATGCAACCGTTGATCGCCACGCGCAACGATCCGCGCGCCGCACCGCGCCGCGACGCGGTCAAGCCGCGCAATGATCCCGCCCCTTCGCGGGCGGCCTACCGGATGCAGCGCGTCATGCTGACGCCGATCTACCGGTTGAGCCTGCGGGTCCTTCTGCCCTTCGTCCTCGGCCTGTCGGTGGTTGGCCTCTATATGTCCGACGCAGAGCGACGCGATGCCGTGACCCTCGGCATCATCGATTTGCGCAACCAGATCGAAACCCGCCCCGAATTCATGGTTCGTTTGCTGGCCGTCGACGGCGCCAGCGCAGAAATCGAATCCGACATCCGCGAAATCGCGCAGCTGGATTTCCCCCTCAGCACCTTTGATCTGGATCTGGACGCCCTGCGCGAGCGGGTGATCAGCCTGCCCGCCGTGGCAGAGGCAAGGGTCCGCATTCGCCAGCAAGGTGTGCTGGAAGTCGCCGTCACTGAGCGTGTGCCCGCGATCTTGTGGCGCAAGCGCTCCGGCATCCAGGTGCTGGATCCGGCTGGCGTCGCGATCGGTGAACTGTCCAGTCGGACATTGCGCCCCGACCTTCCCCTGATTGCCGGTCACGGGGCGAATGCCGCAGTCGAAGAGGCGCTGGACCTGCTGCGCATCGTGGCGCCCCTGCGTGATCGGCTACGTGGCTTCGTTCGGGTCGGAGAACGCCGTTGGGATGTCGTGCTTTATCCCGATCTCAGGATCATGCTGCCGGATGCGCAGCCGGATCTGGCACTGGAACGGGCTATTGCCCTGCACGAAGCACAGGACGTGTTGAACCGGGATGTGGCGGCGCTGGACCTGCGCCTCGCCGCGCGTCCCACCATAAGAATGAATGCCAAGGCGTTGGATCGCTGGCGGGAGATCAAGGACATGGTCGTGGAGACGAGCAACTGATGACGATGCTCTATGAAACTCAGAGAGCGATGCGCAACATGCGCAAAGCGGCGATGCAACGCGGTGTGGTGGCGGTTCTGGACGTTGGCAGCAGCAAGATTGCCTGCCTTGTCCTGCGCATAGACCAATCCGGCGCGAACCTCAGGGGTGAGGGCTTGGGATCCCTTGCCGGTCAGGTTGGCTTTCGTGTGATCGGGGCCGCGACCACCCGGTCGCGCGGTGTCAATTTTGGCGAGATCGAATCCATGCCCGAGGCCGAGCGCGCGATCCGTACCGCCGTTCAGGCAGCGCAAAAGATGGCCAATATCCGGGTCGACCATGTCATCGCCTGTTTTTCCGGTGCCGCGCCGCGTTCCTATGGTCTGACCGGGCAGGTGGAAGTCGAAGGGCAGGCGGTTGACGAACAGGACATCTCGCGCGTGCTGGCCTCCTGTGATGTGCCGGATTACGGCGACAACCGCGAGGTGCTGCACGCGCAGCCGGTGAACTTTGCGCTGGATCACCGCTCCGGTCTCAGCGATCCGCGCGGGCAGATCGGCCAGATGCTGTCGACGGATGTGCATATGCTTACCGTGGATGCGGTTTCGGTCCAGAACCTCGCTTATTGTCTGAAGCGCTGCGATCTGGAACTGGCGGGCATCGCCTCCTCATCCTACGTCACCGGCGTGTCGTCCCTGGTTGAGGATGAACAGGAGCTTGGCGCAGCCTGCATCGACATGGGCGGCGGAACGACCGGCATCTCGATCTTTATGCGCAAGCACATGATTTACACCGACACGGTACGGATGGGCGGGGATCACGTTACGGGCGACATCTCCATGGCCTTGCAGATCCCGACCGCGCATGCTGAGCGGATCAAGACCTTTTACGGCGGCGTCGTCGCGACAGGGCGGGACGATCTGGAAAAGATCGAACTGAAGTCCGACACCGGCGACTGGAACCATGACCGCCGCGAAGTCTCGGTCGCGGAGTTGATCGGCATCATGCGTCCCCGGGTGGAGGAGATCCTCGAAGAGGTGCGCCACCGGCTGGACGCCGCGGGCTTTGATCATCTGCCCTCCCAACAGATCGTCCTGACCGGCGGGGGCAGTCAGATCCCCGGTCTCGACGGGTTGGCATCGCGCATTCTGGGTCAGCGGGTGCGGCTGGGCCGTCCTTTGCGGGTGCATGGGTTGCCGCAGGCAGCGACCGGCCCCGGCTTTGCCTCATCGGTGGGGATGTGTCTTTTCGCAGCGCGTCCGCAGGACGAATCGTGGGATTTCGACCTGCCCATCGACCGCTACCCGAGCAAGAGCCTGCGCCGCGCCGTGCGGTGGTTCAAGGACAACTGGTGAGACACGAATCACTCCTGTCACCCTCAGCGAATGACGGTACGGGCAGAGGCTGCGCAGGGGCGCTACCGGCCAAGTTCCGCCAACGAAGCGGGCAGGGAACAGGCCGCCGTGCGTAAGTGACGGAAATATGGGACTATATAAAACGTAGAAGGCGAACCATCGCCCCGAGTCGGCACGGGCAGTGACCACTCAGACCAAAAAGAGAGAATCGCCTGGGCGTGAGTCACGGGATTCGTTGAGTTTTCGGGCTGTGCTTGCCACCGCGCGACTTATTCTTGCGTATCCTTGTTATTCAATATTTAGAAAATTTAGCAACATGGCGCTGATTTTAGCAGGTTATCTACCAGATTTTGCCGCTTTCACCCAGATTTCCTAATGACGATGGGCGAGACTCACGCTACAGTGACCATAGATAGGCATGATCAAACGCTGTCAGAAGATGGCCACACAGGCGGAAGAAACCATGGCATTGAACCTCTCGGTCCCGGGACAGGAAGAACTGAAACCGCGTATCACCGTGTTCGGTGTCGGCGGTGCAGGCGGTAACGCAGTTAACAACATGATCGACAAGGCGCTGGACGGCGTCGATTTCGTCGTTGCGAACACGGATGCGCAAGCCCTGCAGCAAAGCAACGCGGAAAGCCGCATCCAGCTGGGTGTGAAAGTCACCGAAGGGCTGGGGGCAGGGGCGAAAGCGTCCATCGGTGCCGCCGCCGCAGAAGAAAGCATCGAACAGATCGTCGATCATCTGGCCGGCGCGCATATGTGCTTTATCACCGCCGGCATGGGCGGTGGCACGGGGACGGGGGCCGCGCCGATCATCGCGCAGGCCGCGCGTGAGCTTGGGGTTCTGACCGTCGGCGTCGTGACCAAGCCGTTCCAGTTCGAAGGCGCCAAGCGGATGCGCCAGGCCGAGGATGGCGTCGAGGCGCTGCAAAAGATGGTCGACACGCTGATCATCATCCCGAATCAGAACCTCTTCCGCCTCGCGAATGAAAAGACGACCTTCACCGAAGCGTTTTCCATGGCCGACGACGTGCTCTATCAGGGCGTCAAGGGCGTGACCGACCTGATGGTCCGTCCGGGCCTCATCAACCTCGACTTTGCCGATGTTCGCGCCGTGATGGACGAAATGGGTAAGGCGATGATGGGCACCGGCGAGGGAGAGGGCGAAGATCGCGCCATCCAGGCCGCCGAGAAAGCCATCGCCAACCCGCTGCTCGACGAAATCTCGCTGCGCGGTGCCAAGGGTGTGCTGATCAATATCACCGGCTCGGACGATCTGACCCTGTTCGAACTGGACGAGGCGGCCAACCGCATCCGCGAGGAAGTCGATCCCGAGGCCAACATCATCGTCGGCTCGACCCTCGATACCTCGATGGACGGCAAGATGCGCGTTTCGGTCGTTGCCACAGGCATCGACGCCGCCGAAATCACGCATGAAGTGCCCTCGCCGCGTCGTCGGATGGCCGACGCGACCGCGACGGCAGCGACCGCGGCCCCCGCCGAAGCGCCTGCTCCGGCAGCCGTCCCGGTCACCGCCCGCGCCGAAACGCCCGCGCCGGTCGAGGTCGCCTACAGCGCCCGCGTCGAACCGGAGCCTGTGCAGAGCTACGCTCAAGAGGCCGAGGACGCGAACGAACCCTCCCTCTTTACCGAGTTCGATGCGGGCGAAGCGGAGACCCACGCAGAAGAGAGCTATGCCGAGGATCAGACCGAAGATGGTCTTCCCGCCCCGGCCTACCGCCCCGAGGTTGTGCAATCCCGGCCCCAGCCCGTAGCGGAGCCGACCCCCAAAGCGACCCCAGAAGCCGCCGGCGATTTCGTCGCGCCGCGCGGTCCACGCACCGGTCAACCTTCGCCTGAGACGCTGGCCCGCCTTCAGGCCGCGATCCACAAGGCGCCCGGTCGTCAGGCCGCGCCGCAGGGGGAAGAGAAATCTCGCTTTGGGATCAATTCGCTGATCAACCGCATGACCGGCGAGCCGAAGGCACAGCACACGCCCCCGGCTCAGGCCGCGGCACCTGCTCCGCGCCAACAGCCCGGCTTCCGTGCCCAGGAGGCCGCGCGCGCCCCCGAGCCGGAGCATGATCCGGATCAGGAACGCATCGAAATCCCCGCGTTTCTGCGGCGGCAAGCAAACTGACGCAACGTCTTCTCGTCACAATGAATGGTCGCCTAAGGGCGGCTATTTTCGTTTTATAACAGCAGGTTGCGCTGACCGCGTGGCTCTCTCGGCAGGCCGCCGCCGGCCTTGTCCGGTGATGTTTCATTTCGTTGCAAAGAGTGAATTGTGACCGCGGCCTGCGCGCCCTACCTAGGGTCCATCAGATAGGGTTCATCCAGCGGGCCCATGGCCGCCAAAGCGGTCGACGGTCATCCGCCACCCGGTCGGGCTGTTCAGGAAACGAGGTTCGCGTGCAAAAGACGATCAAATCGCCGGTTCGGTTCGCAGGTGTCGGGCTCCACTCCGGGAAGCCGGCGAATGTGACTCTGCGCCCTGCCGTCGCCGGACACGGGATCTGGTTTCGCCGCACCGATATCCGTCTCGGAAACGCAATGGTTCCCGCGTTGTGGAGCGCGGTTGACCGGTCCCCGCTTTGCACACGTATTCAGAACGACGCCGGGGCCACGGTATCCACGATCGAACACTTGATGGCCGCGCTGGCTGGTTGCGGCATCCACAACGCGCTGATCGACATTGACGGACCGGAGGTCCCGATCCTCGACGGCTCCTCCGCGCCTTTTGTTCGCGCCATCCTGAAATGCGGCCTGCAGGTCCAATCCGCGCCGATCCGCGCTATCGAGATCCTTCGCCCGGTCGAGGTGTCCTCGGGCGATGCCACCGTCCGGCTGGTGCCGAATGCCGTCATGGAAATCGCTTTTGAGATCGATTTTGCTGACGCTGCCATCGGTGTTCAGCGCAAGCGATTGACGATGGAGAACGGGACCTTCGTGCGCGAGCTTTGCGATTGCCGGACGTTTTGCCGCCAATCCGATGTGGATGCGATGCAATCCAACGGTCTGGCGCTGGGCGGTGTGGCTGGCGAAAATGCGGTGGTCTTTGATGGTGACGCCGTGGTCAGCCCCGGCGGGTTGCGCCGCAGGGACGAACCTGTGCGTCATAAAATGCTGGATGCCCTGGGCGATCTGGCGCTGGCAGGGGGGCCGGTTCTCGGGCTTTATACCGGGACGCGGGCAGGTCACAGCCTGACCAACACGCTGCTGCGCAAGGTCTTTGAGGACCCGGCGAACTTCCGGCTGGTAGAGTGTGACGAGGTGCAGGCCTCTCAACTGCCCGGTGCCGGTGTGCACTTGATGGAAATTCCCGAAGTCGCCTGACTTTTTCCATGTGACCGGGTCTTGAACTCAGCCCGTCAAAGGGCGAAAGTCAATTTGCCCCTCGGGTTTTCTGTGTTAGACCCTAGTGGACCGCCAAGCCGGACCACGGCAGTGGCGACGCGCGGAGTGGGCGAGTCAAAAAGACGAATGGGGCGGCTAGTGGTAATCTCTGGAATGGCAGTCGGCAAAAAGCGGGCCGGAAACCTTATCGCGCCCCTGTTTCTATGCGTCGCGCTCGCGGCTTGTAATGGTCAGTCGACTGACGGGCTGGGGCAGGGCGGTGAGGCGATCGAATCCTTTACAGCGGAACAGATTTACGGTCGCGCCGAATATGAACTCAATCGGCGGAAGTATGAGCGCGCGGCGGACTACTTTGCCGAAGTTGAGCGGCTTTATCCCTATTCCGAATGGGCCAAACGCGCCGTCATCATGCAGGCCTTTTCCTTTCACAAGGACAAGGACTACGAGCAGAGCCGCTCCGCCGCGCAGCGCTACATCGACTTTTACCCGGCGGATGAGGATGCAGCCTATGCGCAGTATCTGCTGGCGTTGTCCTATTACGACCAGATCGACGATGTCGGTCGTGATCAGGGCCTGACCTTCCAGGCGTTGCAGGCGCTTCGCACGGTGATCGAGAACTATCCCGAAAGCGAATATGCGCGCTCCGCCATCCTGAAATTCGATCTGGCCTTTGACCATCTCGCCTCCAAAGAGATGGAAATCGGCCGCTACTATCTCAAGCGGGAACATTACACATCTGCGATCAACCGTTTCCGCGTCGTGGTGGAGGATTTCCAGACCACCACCCATACCGCCGAGGCCCTGCATCGTCTGGTTGAGAGCTACCTCTCGCTCGGTCTCACGGACGAGGCGCAGACCGCCGGCGCGATCCTTGGGTATAACTTCCAGTCGACTGATTGGTACCAGGACAGCTACCGGCTGTTGACCAAACAGGGTCTGGAGCCGCGGGTTCTGGGCACAAACTGGCTGTCTTCCGTCTATAGGCAGATGATTCAAGGCAAGTGGTTGTGACATCGACCTTTCGGGGTGACTGGACAGGCTGATGCTGCGCGGGTTGGACATCCGGGACATGCTGATCATTGACCGGCTGGAACTGGAGTTTCAGCCCGGTCTCAATGTGCTGACGGGCGAAACCGGCGCGGGCAAATCCATCCTGCTGGATTCCCTCGGGTTCGTCCTCGGCTGGCGCGGGCGGGCCGAACTGGTCCGGCAGGGCGCGCAGCAGGGCGAAGTCATCGCCTCATTCGATCTGGCTGACGATCACGCCGCCCACGCGGTGCTGGAGGCGGCGGGCATCCCCGGCGGGGATGAGCTGATCCTGCGCCGGGTGAACACCGCCGAAGGTCGCAAGACGGCCTGGATCAATGATCGACGCGCCTCGGGCGAGGTGCTGCGGCAATTGTCCGAGACGCTGGTCGAATTGCATGGGCAACACGATGACCGGGGCCTTCTGAACCCGCGTGGTCACCTCGCCTTGCTCGACACCTTCATGGATCGCGCCGACCTGATCGCCGCAACCCGCCAAGCATGGCGCGCGCGTCGCGACGCGGTCAAGGCGCTCGATACAGCCCGTGCCGCACTGGAAGAGGTGCGCGCCGAGGAGGATTTCCTGCGCCATGCCGTCGATGAGCTGGACAAGATCGACGCACAACCGGGCGAGGAGGCAGAGCTCGACTCCCGCCGCCGTCTCATGCAATCCGCCGAAAAGGTCCGTGAGGACGTCGGCCGCGCGCTGTCCGCGCTCGGCAATGACGGTGCCGAAGGGGTGATGACCGATGCTCTGCGCTGGTTGGAAGGGGCGGCGGAACACACCGGGGATCGGCTGGACGCGCCGCTCGCCGCGCTGTCCCGTGCCATGACCGAACTGGGAGAAGCCGCCGACGGGGTGGAACGCTGCCTCGACGCGCTTGATTTCGATCCGCTGGAACTGGAACGGACCGAAGAGCGCCTGTTCGCCATACGTGGCCTTTCGCGCAAGCACGCCATCGTACCTGACGATCTGGCAGAATTTGCCGCGACCATGCGCGCGCGCTTGGAGAGGCTGGACAAGGGCGCAGGCGACATCGCTGCGCTGGAAAAGGCCGCCAAGGCCGCCGACAGCGTATATGGGGACGCCGCCAAGGGGCTGAGCGAGGCGCGCGCCGAAGCGGCGCTGCGCCTTGATGCGGCCGTCGAGACCGAGCTCGCCCCGCTGAAGATGGAGCGGGCGCGCTTCCACACCGCCCTCCGTCCCGCTGAGCCGGGACCGGAAGGGACCGACGAGGCGACCTTTACAGTGGCCACCAATCCCGGCGCGCCTGCCGGGGCGTTGAACCGGATCGCGTCGGGGGGTGAATTGTCGCGCTTCCTGCTGGCGTTGAAGGTCTGCCTCAGCGGCGATACCCCCGGCGTGACGATGATTTTCGACGAAATCGACCGGGGCGTGGGCGGGGCGACCGCCGATGCGGTGGGTCGCAGGCTGGCCGCGCTCTCTGATCAGGGACAAGTTCTGGTTGTAACGCACAGCCCGCAGGTCGCAGCGCTTGGCGCGCATCATTGGCGGGTCGCGAAGAAGGTCGAGGGCGAGGCAACCCTGTCGACCGTCACCCCGCTGGACCGCGTCGAACGCGTGGACGAGATTGCGCGGATGCTGTCCGGGGACCGGGTGACCGAAGAGGCACGCGCCGCCGCGCTGGCGCTACTGGGTTGAAAAAGGATAGGCCCCGACACGCAACGAGCGCCCCGAGGCCGAAACAAATCACCATGTACTTGTCACGGTTTATTCGGTCGGTTGATGCGCGTCATACCCCAAACGAGGTAGAAAAGGTAAATTCACGAGCGCCCTACCGATAAACATCCGGACAGGGCGCGTTCACGTCCTGCGGGTTCGACATCAATCGTTCCAGTTCTTGCAGGACCTCCGGCCAGCGTTGGAAGAACAGGAATGAACCGGTGTTCTCCAGCACGACAAACCGAACCCAGGGGTAGTCGCGCTGATATTCACGCAGGGTCTCTCGCGCGATGGTCTGATTTTCAGTGCCGATCATATTGGCGACGGGGATTCGTCCGCGCATGCGATCAAAGTCCGGCCGCCAGTCGGTGCCATGTATAAGCGCAACTTCCTGCGCGAATGCGCGTGCGGCCTCGATGCCTCCGCCGAGCAGGATTTCCGAGCCGCTCGCCATCGCTTCGAATTGGCGGGGTGAGCGCGTGATCGCCACGTCGGCAGCTGAATTGCCGTAGGCCATGCGGACGAATTCCGCCTTGCCCATCCTTCGCGCCATGGCAAGGCTCGCAGGGACAAGAAACGGCAAGACCTGCGGCGTGAACCGTGCGGCACCCAGCATGAACTTTTGCCACCGCCCCATCCGCTCGTAATGTTCCGCGCCGCCGAGCGGTAGCAGAGCGCTGACCCCCAGCACCCCCAGAACGCGCTCCGGCACCTTTTTGTGAAGGTGCGAGGCAAACATCATATCCGCATCCAGAACCAGGAGGTGCGCGCTTGGGATATGAAGTTGATCCATCAGGGCGATGCAGTCCTGTGCGCAAATCTCCATTCGGTCATCGGTGGGCGAGATGGGGGTTGACCCACCGTAACCGGGACGGACCGGAACGATGACCCGAAGCCCGGCCTGAGCGGCAGTGAACTCACCGCTGGCAGGCCAGCGGCACAACCCATGGTTGGAGCAATAGAACAGGGTGGGACGTCCTTTCGGATCGCCAAATTCCAGGTATTCCATCCAGCGCCCGTCGGGCCGCGCGATCCGACTGAATGGCAAGGGGGGCAATTCCACGCCGCCACGCGATATCCGTGTGCGATCAGCCGGCTCGCCGACATCGGGCAGGGTCTCGGGCGGCGCGATGTTCATGACGCTGATTGCAAGGCGCAGCAGATCGTTTTGCCCATGCGCTTCGGTCTTGGTAAGAATCGATTTCACCTGGGTGCGGATCGTATCGACAGACCGCCCCCGGCTTCGCGCGATATCCTTCAGGGTGTTGCTTTCCGTCAGGGCCACCATAACTTCGGCCTCGGCCTGCGTCAGATGATAGGCGTCGCGGAGAAGCGTTGTGGCGTTGTTGGACCAGTCGACTTCGGTCGTTGCCACCAGGATGCCGTCCGGGGCGCCGTCGCGCTGAATCAATCGGATCAACATCAGGACCAGACGATCATCGACCAGTCGGCGCGCGCGGATCAATTGCGACGGCGGCAGGGAGTCGGCGCGCGCCCGGCGGTTCAATCCGAACGCCGCGCGCGATAATGCGGCGAGATCCTCGTCGCGGATCTGAAGGCAAGACAGGGTATCACCCAGCTGGGCCCCCAGCATCTTGGCCGCCGCATGATTCATCGCCGATATTCTGAGCGACCCGCTCAACGTGAACGCGGCCGCGCGGCGGTAGCGTCGCAATTCGTTTTCCTCTGCGCCGCACTGATGCCGCCCGCCCTGTTGGTAGAGAACCTGTTCGACGCGAGAGAAATGGCGCAGCAGACCGCTCGACTCCAACATTCCGTTTCGGCCATGCGCGGACCGACGCCACTGCGGCGTCATCAGGGCGGACCAGTGATCGACAAGGTCATTCATCGTCTCGGGGTTCAGGGCCACGCCGTAAAGACGGTCGATAACCTCGGTCTGAAGGTCGATCGAACAATTCGCGCCTGCCGTTCGGGCGCGCGTATTCTTGAACTGTCCAGCCACGTCAGTTCCGCTTCTGTGATCGATGTGCCGACCGGAGTGGCCCAAAATAAACCCCGATAGGGTCTGGCCTGTCGTTGCTCGGTCGGCGTGGGGTCCCTGTAATTTACAGGGTCAATGTGGCTCTAATGGGCGTCAGGCGCAAGTTTTCCCGGATTAAAAATGTTCATCGGATCGAGCGAGCGTTTTATCAGCCCCATGACGGGCCAGGCTTCTCCATGTTCTCGCGGCATGAATGCCTTCTTGCCGATGCCTATACCATGTTCGCCGGTCGACGTGCCCCCCATGGACAGAGACAAGGCGACCAGCCGGTCCGAAGCGGCCTTGACCTTGGCCAGGGCGGCGGCGTCCTCTGGGTCAAACAACAGGATGGCGTGAAAGTTCCCATCTCCGACATGTCCCAGAATTGGTCCGGAAATCCCGTGCGCGTCCAGATCGGCCTGCGTGGCTTCGACCGCTTCGGCGAGGCGGGAAATGGGAACGCAGATATCCGTCACCACCGCGCGATGACCGGGTCGCGAGGCGAGAACGGCCCAATGTGCATGATGGCGCAAGGTCCAGAGTGCAGTGCGATCCTCTGCCGTTTCGGCCCACTCAAAACCGTGCCCCTCGTGGTCCGCGACAATCTCTCCGAAGTTTCGGGCGTCTTCGGCGACCGATGCGCCGGAGCCATGAAATTCCACCATCAAATGCGGCACCAGCGGCATCGTGGTGCCTGAGTAGTTGTTAAAGACCTCGACCGTCGCGGCATCGACGAATTCGATCCGCGCCATCGGAATGCCCATCTGGATCGTCTCTGTGACAGCCCGCACCGCGTCGCCGATCTTGTCAAAGGCACAGATCGCGGCGCTGGTCGCTTCGGGTTGCCCGTGCAGGCGCAGGGTCAATTCTGTGATCAGCCCCAATGTGCCCTCCGCGCCGACGAAGAGGGCGGTCAGGTCATATCCGGCCGAAGATTTGCGCGCCCGGCTACCGGTTCGGATCACCCGACCATCCGCCAGCACCACCTCCAGAGCGAGGACATTATCGCGCATCGTGCCATACCTGACCGCCGTCGTGCCGCTGGCGCGTGTCGAGGCCATTCCGCCGACGCTGGCATTCGCACCGGGATCGACCGGAAAGAACAGCCCCGTCGCGCGCAGCTCCTCGTTCAGCACTTCGCGGGTGACACCGGGCTGGACGCGCACATCCATATCCGCCTGCCCGATCTCGATCACCTTGTTCATGCGCGCGAAATCAACGACCAGACCGCCCTCGAACGCTTGCGCCTGTCCCTCCAGCGAGGTGCCCGCGCCCCAGCCGATCACCGGCACGCCATGGGCCGCGCAGATACGCACGAGGCGCGAAACCTCGTCGGTCGAGCCGGGATAGGCAACCGCATCGGGCGGAGACAGGGGGAAATAGCTCTCCGATCCGCCGTGCGCGGCCAGTTCAGACTTGGACCGCGTGACCCGATCGCCTAAGAGGTCACAAAGGTCCGGCCAAGCGGTGTCCAGCGTCATTGTTCAATTCCCGTCAAGTTGCGCATCCTTCATAGAATACGGCGCAGGGACAGGGAAGGGCAGGGCGACATCCCGAATTAGCCGCAAGTAAGTGAATTTCAGTTTTCGGGAACACGCCCGTTTATGGCTGCAGACGACGATAAAATGACCCGGTCGGACCCGCGATCCCGGCTTTCGGCCTATGTGGGCAGCGGCTGGCATGTCATCCGGACCCGTGGGCCGAACCAGGTCCAGTTCTGGCTGATCGCATTGGCGATCGGAATTGCGGGCGGCACGGCGGCGATGCTGTTCCGTCGCGGCATCGACGCCCTGCAGACGTTCCTCTACGGCACCGATGATATCACCCAACTGCATACGTGGGCGGGTACTCTGCCCTGGTTCTGGGTGCTCTGCATCCCGATCATGGGCGGGCTTGTGGTCGGGGGTATCCTGCATATCTTCACCCCCGATGGCCGGGTGCGCACGGTTGCCGATGTCATCCAGGGCGCGGCCCTGAACGGGGGCCGGGTCGAGGGGCGCGCCGGCCTCGCCTCGGCCTTTGCCTCGCTCATCACTCTCGGCACCGGCGGGTCGTCGGGGCGCGAAGGGCCGGTGGTGCACCTCGCTGCCGTCATCTCCTCCAAGGTGCTGAAATGGCTCAAGGCGGATGGCGTCACCGGGCGCGACTTGCTGGGCTGCGCGGTGGCGGCGGCGGTCTCGGCCTCGTTCAACGCGCCGATCGCCGGGGCGCTGTTCGCGCTGGAGGTCGTGTTGCGCCACTTTGCGATCCATGCCTTTGCGCCGATCGTCATCGCCTCGGTTGCGGGAACGGTGATCAACCGGCTGGAGTTCGGGGGCCTGACAGAGTTCACGCTGCCCGATGCCTCGATGCTGCAATTCTACGAGGAATTGCCGGCCTTCCTGCTGCTCGGCGCGGTCTGCGGCGTCGTCGCGGGGGTGATGATGCGCGCAATGTTCGCAGCCGAGGATGTGGCCAGCCATATTCAGGCCCGCATCGGCCTGCCGCGCTGGCTGCGCCCGGCGGTGGCCGGCGCCCTGCTGGGGGCATTGGCCATCTGGTACCCCCATATCATCGGCGTTGGCTATGAGACGACTTCGCTGGCGCTGACCGGACAACTCGGGCTGGGCTCGGCCATTCTCTTTGCGGTGATCAAGACGGCGGCGGTCTCTGTCACCATCGGCGGACGCATGGGGGGGGGCGTGTTCTCTCCTTCGCTGATGATCGGGGCTTTGACCGGACTCGCCTTCGGCCTGATCGCAACCTCGATCTTCCCAGAGGTCTCGGGCTCATCATCGCTCTATGCGCTGGCGGGCATGGGCGGGGTCGCGGCGGCGGTTCTGGGCGCGCCAATCTCAACCACGCTGATCGTGTTCGAACTGACCGGTGACTGGGCGACCGGGCTCGCGGTCATGGTTACCGTGTCAATCTCGACTGCCATCGGGACCCGCCTGGTGGATCGCTCCTACTTCCTGACGCAATTGGAGCGCCGAGGCGTTCATCTTGCGGCCGGACCACAGGCCTACCTCCTCAACCTCTTCCGCGCCAGCGACGTGATGCGCGTGATGGAGGACGAGGGCGCGCCTTCGGAGGAGGCCTGCTGGACGCTGATCGAGGCGGGCGATTATCTGGACGCGCAATCCACCCTCGAACACGCCTTGCCCGCGTTTGATCGAAGCGGCGCGGTGTTTCTCCCGGTGGTGCAGTTGACCCGGTCGGATCAACCCCCGACGTTGCTGGGTGCACTCTATCATGTCGATGCCCTGCGCGCCTATAACCGCGCCCTTGCCGCGACCGCTGCCGAGGAACACAGCTGAGCCCCACTTTGGTTTTCCCAAATATCCTGGGGAGACGCCGCAGGCAGCGGGGCAAAGCCCCAGCACCGCCTCCCTAGATGCGAAAGGTGCGCCGGACAGCCTCGGTGTCGATGTTGAACCGATCACGGAATATCGCCTGTCCGGCGGCGTCGAGAGGGCCCAGGTCTTCAGGCTCGATCCCTTCCGCTTGCCGGCTGTCGTTCCAGCGATTGTGACCCCGCACGTACATCGGCGGGCTGTCGATATGGAAGCAGGACATGAACCGCCCCAGCCTGACATGGCTGTAGTTCATCACCGTGGACCGCACGCGGGGTTCAAATGCCACGGCGAGGCCGGCCGTCATAAAGGCCTTGTCAGTCCGCATGGCATGGATCCCGTCCGGACCGGGGGCAGCGATGTAGCCGTTACGGAAATCGAGGGCGATATGCCGCTTCCCGCTCAGCGCGTCGCGGCGGGTGTCGGCCTCGGTTCGCAGACGGGCGACAAAGTCCCGGCCCACGGCGTCATCGTCGTCCAGGCGGAATTGCAGTGTGATGCTCTCATGATCGCGACGGCTGTTGATGGCCTGCTTCATCACCTCGCGGTGCGGGCCCGGGGGGTATTCCTGGATCACCGCTTGGGGAATGTCCTCCAGCAGGTGCCAGAGCCGCTCGCCGTATCGGTCGGGCAGGTCATCCCCGACGACCACGAGGAAGGTAAAATCCGGATCGCTCTGCGCACGAATGGAGGGGAGGGTGAAGGCTTCGAAGTAGCGGAACCGCTCCTCCATCCTGGCGGGATCGTAGAGGTAGGCGGCGCGCGCCGCCGGGGTTTCGTGGTGAACCTGAAAGCCGCCGATCGCGGGATACGAGAAGCGGCAGATGCCGATGACCTGCATGACTTTGCCCTTTGCTTCCGTCCCCTCGGACCGGGCTTTTTGCACTGGCGCCCGACCTCGCGGCAGAGTATTGCACCTGGGCTGAGACGCGGCAAGCGGGGCCGGGTGGGTGTGTTGACAACCCTATCGACTCCCCCTATACGCGCGGCAATCGGCCCGGGGGAAGTCCCTGCCGGCTATCAGATTTGAAGTGGTCAAGATCCGGGTCTCATGCCCCGATCCTCTGGAAAACCCACCGCGTCGTTCCCCGTGAACGTGGGGACGCAGCGGTGTTTGTGCGTTGCGTGGACGCGCGCAGCGTGAGTGAGAGAAACCGCACCGCGAGGTGCACACATATGTGAGAGATGGGGAACGACGCCCGATGCCAACGATCCAACAGCTGATCCGGAAACCCCGGCAGCCCAAAGTTAAACGCTCCAAGTCCCAGCACCTGGAACAGTGCCCGCAAAAGCGCGGCGTCTGCACCCGTGTCTATACCACCACGCCGAAAAAGCCGAACTCGGCCATGCGGAAGGTGGCCAAGGTGCGTCTGACCAATGGTTACGAAGTCATCAGCTACATCCCCGGCGAAAGCCACAACCTTCAGGAGCACTCCGTGGTCCTGATCCGTGGCGGTCGTGTAAAAGACCTTCCGGGTGTTCGCTATCACATCCTGCGCGGCGTTCTGGATACTCAGGGCGTCAAAGACCGTAAGCAACGCCGTTCGAAGTACGGCGCGAAGCGTCCTAAGTAAGAGGATCAACAGATGTCCCGCCGCCACGCCGCTGAAAAACGCGAAGTCCTGCCTGACGCCAAATATGGTGATCGGGTTCTGACGAAATTCATGAACAACCTGATGGTCGACGGCAAAAAGTCGGTCGCGGAAACCATCGTCTACAACGCCCTCGACCGGGTCGAAGCCAAGGTCAAGCGCGCCCCCGTAGAGATGTTCCACGAGGCCCTCGACAACATCAAGCCCTCGGTCGAAGTCCGCTCCCGCCGGGTTGGTGGTGCGACTTATCAGGTCCCCGTCGAAGTGCGCATCGAGCGCCGCGAAGCCCTGGCGATCCGCTGGCTGATCATCGCGGCCCGCGCCCGGAATGAAAACACTATGGAAGAGCGCCTTGCGGGTGAGCTTCTGGATGCCGTCAATTCGCGCGGATCCGCTGTCAAGAAGCGTGAAGACACGCACAAGATGGCTGATGCGAACAAGGCGTTCAGCCACTACCGCTGGTAATCCTTCTCGTAACCTATCGACCAAAGGCTGCACATCATGGCACGCGACTATCCTCTCGAACGGTACCGGAACTTCGGTATCATGGCGCATATCGACGCCGGCAAGACGACTTGTTCGGAGCGTATTCTTTTCTACACCGGCAAGTCGCACAACATCGGCGAAGTGCATGACGGTGCTGCGACCATGGACTGGATGGAGCAGGAGCAGGAACGCGGGATCACGATCACCTCGGCTGCGACCACCACCTTCTGGCAGTGGCAGGAAGATCCGACCGAGGAAGGCACGTCCGACACCAAATACCGGATGAACATCATCGACACGCCCGGCCACGTCGACTTCACCATCGAAGTCGAACGTTCGCTGGCGGTTCTTGACGGTGCCGTTGCGGTTCTGGACGCCAACGCCGGTGTCGAGCCCCAGACCGAAACCGTCTGGCGCCAGGCCGACCGTTACAAGGTTCCGCGGATCGTCTTCGTCAACAAGATGGACAAGATCGGTGCGGACTTCTTCAACTGCGTGAAGATGGTTGCCGAGCGGACCGGCGCGATCCCCGCCCCGATCCAGATCCCGATCGGTGCCGAGAACGAGCTGGAAGGCATGATCGACCTCGTCACCATGGAAGAATGGACCTGGAAGGGCGAAGATCTGGGCGCGTCCTGGACCCGTCAGCCTATCCGTGATGAGCTGAAAGAGCTGGCCGTCGAATGGCGCGGCAAGCTGATCGAGAACGCCGTCGAAATGGACGACGACGCGATGATGGCCTACCTCGACGGCGAAGAGCCCGATATCCCCACCCTGCGCAACCTGATCCGCAAGGGGACGCTGGGCCTGAAGTTCGTGCCCATGCTCTGTGGGTCCGCGTTCAAGAACAAGGGTGTCCAGCCGCTGCTGAACGCTGTTGTCGACTATCTGCCGTCGCCGCTGGACGTTGTCGACTACATGGGCTTCAGCCCCGATGACGAAACCGAAGAGCGTAACATCCCGCGTCGCGCGGATGACGACATGCCCTTCGCCGGCCTCGCCTTCAAGATCATGAACGACCCCTTTGTCGGTTCGCTGACCTTCACCCGAATCTATTCGGGCACGATGAAGAAGGGCGACTCGATCCTGAACGCCACCAAGGGCAAGAAAGAGCGCATCGGCCGTATGATGATGATGCACTCGATCAACCGCGAAGAGATCGAAGAAGCCTTTGCGGGCGACATCATCGCGCTGGCGGGCCTGAAAGACACCACCACCGGGGATACCCTGTGCGACGCCAAGGCGCCTGTCGTTCTGGAAACGATGACCTTCCCCGATCCGGTGATCGAGATCGCGGTCGAACCCAAGACCAAGGGCGACCAGGAAAAGATGGGTATCGCGCTGGCACGTCTGGCGGCCGAGGATCCTTCGTTCCGGGTCGAGACCGACTTCGAATCCGGCCAGACCATCATGCGTGGCATGGGTGAACTTCACCTCGACATTCTCGTCGACCGGATGAAGCGCGAGTTCAAGGTCGAAGCCAACATCGGTGCGCCGCAGGTGGCCTACCGCGAGACCATCTCGCGCGAGACAGAGCATACCTACACCCACAAGAAACAGTCGGGTGGTTCGGGTCAGTTCGCCGAAGTCAAAATGGTTATCTCGCCGACAGAAGCGGGCGAAGGCTATTCGTTCGAATCCAAGATCGTCGGCGGCGCGGTGCCCAAGGAATACATTCCGGGCGTCGAAAAGGGCATCAAGTCGGTGATGGACTCCGGTCCGTTGGCCGGCTTCCCCGTGATCGACTTCAAGGTCGCGCTGATCGACGGTAAGTTCCATGACGTCGACTCCTCGGTCCTGGCCTTTGAAATCGCGGCGCGGATGTGCATGCGTGAAGGTCTGCGCAAGGCCGGTGCGAAGCTGCTCGAACCGATCATGAAGGTCGAGGTCATCACGCCCGAGGAATATACCGGTGGTATCATCGGTGACCTGACATCCCGTCGGGGTCAGGTCTCGGGTCAGGAAAATCGCGGCAACGCGATTTCCATCGATGCCTTCGTGCCGCTGGCGAATATGTTCGGCTACATCAACACGCTGCGCTCCATGTCTTCGGGCCGCGCGCAGTTCTCGATGCAGTTCGATCACTACGATCCGGTGCCGCAGAACATCAGCGACGAGATCCAGTCGAAATACGCCTAATGGGAGGCCGGGTTCGCCCGGCTCACCCCCACCCCCCGTAGGCCGGGCGACAACCCGGTGCCCGAAAATAAAGGAGCCACATCATGGCAAAGCAAAAGTTTGAGCGCGGCAAGCCGCACTGCAACATCGGCACGATCGGTCACGTTGACCACGGCAAGACGACGCTGACTGCGGCGATCACG
>PAPR01000003.1 GCA_002709085.1 Pseudooceanicola sp.
GAAGCCAACAGGGCGACGCCCGCCAAAGCCTGCAAATCCGCCAGCTGCAACAGGCTTGGCGCTCGTTGGCGCGAACACATTCTCGGTTTGCTGTGCGGGCGCTTGCTGGACGGACTGCTGACCGCCCGCGAAAACGTTAGCCGGGCCAGCCGTTGGATCGCCAGACATCGGCGCGCGAGGGGCTGAACCTACATCGCGGGTCAGAAGCTCTGTCAGCGCGTCAATCTTGCCCTGCCTGCCATTGGCGAGCATGTCCCCGCCTTTTCGCAATATGGCGCGGCCTGACATGATCGGACTGAATACACCCGTGGCTCCGGAGATTGCAGCATCCCCGCCCATGTTCTGCATTGTGTTTCCAAGAGCGCGCACGAGCGGATTGGCAACCGATTTTTCCGCAAACTGCGACGCCTCCTGCTTGTTCATCGTATTGGAGCCGGTACGCGGGTCGATCTGTTGCGTGCGCCGTACACGCTCGGCAGTCTTACGCACATCATTCGCAAAGGCTGTGCCTTCAGGGCCAAGGCGTTCAAGGGCATTCAGGACAGGCTCGCGGCCAATAATGGCCATACGAGGTAAACCGCCCTCAGTCTTGCGCATGGCCGGCTTGAGAACGGCGTCACGGATGGACAGGAAGGCGGCCTCACGCTCGGTTGGCGTCATGCCTTCCATTTCCTTCAGAAGCTTGCCCAGCTTCATCTGGTCATCTGCTACGGTAACAAAGCGATCCCCGAAGTTCAGAGCGGAAGCATTTGAAAACTCATCCCCGAACTCCATGCGCGCCTTTTTGTATCCCGGCGCGACACCATCGGCCTCCAGCCTGCGCAGAAGCTGTTCGCGCATGTCGCGGTAAGCGTTTGCCAGAACTGTATCGCCCGCATCTGATGCCTGACGGGCCTTCAAGTTGGCGGTGTGCTGCATCCAATGAGCGGCGCGGCGTGGATCGACCTGGATCATCTGGTCGATGTCCATCATCTTGCCTGCCGCGATTTGCCGAAGTGGCTTTGAAAGCTCCGATCCAGCGAAGAATTGAACCGCTTCCTTCAGGCTTTCAACGCCGGGCCGATTGGTCGGCTGGTTGCGGAATACGGTTTCATATCCCTCCTGCCCGATCCGCTCCATTTCTTGCTCGGCGGCCTCGAGTGTGTCATACCGATTTGCAGATCCAAACCTCGAATTAGCGGAGTCTTCAAGGAATTGCGAAAGGCGTGGCGCATCCTCTGCGACAGTTTCTCCGACAATCCGCCCGGACTCGCCACCCTTGCGGTTGCCAGCCCCTTGGAGAAAGTCGTCTATTGGCTTGCGAGCCCGTTCGCCAAGCTGTTCCGCAAGCACGTCCTTGAGCCGAGACGCCAGAGCCGCGCCCTCCATGCCGCCCTCAATCGACTGCTCGAACGCGGTCAGGGCCGCCGTTATGTCGTCCTTCCCGAAACCGCCCTCATTGCTGAGGAGTCGGACGAGTTGCCGCTCTGCCGCAGGATCAATGGCCCCGACGAGCGTAGCCGGAAGCGTCTGACCTGAACTTGGCGTTAGCGCTTGATCGACGCGCGCCGCAACTGCATCCGGCGTAAACGATTGCCCACCTGACTTGGCATACTTGCCGACGCGGAAAATGCCTGAAGCCGCTGCCGGAGCAACCGCAGCAATCGGATTGAGCGCGTCATCCTTGGCGACTTCCAGACCGCGCTCAATGTCGCCCATGCCTTGGCTTTCGCCCGTGTCTTGGCGGTTCTGGTTGCGGCCTTCGGCAAGCGTGTTGAACCCGAAGTTTTCCGCCAGACCGAGGAACCCAAGCCCAGCGCCCCGGCCCAAATACCGCGCTGCCTTGTCACCGATACTCTTGCTGGTAACACCCAATGCCGGAGAGAGTTTCGACCCCAGCATGGTTAGTCCCTTTTCACCAGCTTTCCAGCCGATAGCGCCGGGACCTGCGGCAAGGCTGAGGCCCTGCCCCATACGGTACGAGACAGGCCGATCCTGAAGCGCTGCGGACATGTCTGCATCAACGTCCGCGCCAAGAGCCGCAGCAGGTGCCGTGGCAGCAGGGCCGCCCATATCGACCGTCCCAAGCATTACCGCTTCACCAATACCAGTCTTCCCGCGCTGAGGCTGCGTGACGGCATTCGGTGCATTGGCCTCCATCCAGTCCCGGCGTGCGTCCATTGGCATTTGCTGGACTGTGAACGGCATTTGCGCCGTCTGGCTCATCGGGCCGATTTCAGGGCCGGGAGCCGAAGGCGCTGGCATGGCTTGCGCCTTGCGCTTTCGCGCCTTGGCGAGGGCGATGGCTTTTTGCTGCTCAAGAGTATAAGGTTGCGGCATCAAAACATCCGTTCGGGGGAATCAATGAAAAAGAAGGTACTCAGCTACGCACGGGCTTTCGCGCTCGCTTTTGGCGCAATCGCAATCGGGATTTTCCTGAAGCACGGCCTGTAGCTACTGCTCAAACAGCGCGCGTTCTTCCGGCGTCATGTGCTCGTAGAGGTCGTTCAGTTCGCCTAATTGCTGGTTTGTCTCGCCCCGGAACTGAACCGTCTGCGACAATTCCGGATAGTCGATCTGCAAGGCTTGGCGCTTGCGTTCGCGGAACTCTTGCTTGATCTGGCCAAGACGCTCCAGGTTATAGACAAACTGCTCTTTCGTCTGGCTCTGCTCCAATGCGCCCCAAACAGATTGCAGGAGCCCCAATTCAAGCTCGGTGACCTGCCCCAGCGCGCCACCGGTCGGAGAGTTATCCCGCATGTTCTGGAGCTTATCGAAGCCGACGTTAGCCTTGATGGACTGCAAGGTCTGCTGCAAGTTGTGGGCTGGCGTACCCTCAACGCCCTTCAGCTTTGCGCCAAGGAATCCGGTTGTCCACGTTCCCGCCTGATCAATCGCGCGGTTGATGTCCTCGGTCACAATGTCTGTGCCTGCCTCATAGTCCGCCAATTGCTGAACAGACTGGTTGTAAACCTTCTGTTGAGGTCCCGGAGAGGTGAGCGGCTGGCCACCCTGACCTTGCACAATGGCTGTTTCCTTGCCTTTGGGAGCAGTGCCATAATCAAGGTCGCCAGCAGGCCCGCCGACCTGCACCGTCCCGTCTGGCCTAATTGTAACACCATTGCTTGGCGGCTTGGTTTTCTGCCAATCAAGGCGCTCACGCTGTAAGCCGAGCTGCTCTTGCTGATAAGGAGTCATGGTTTCAGGCGCAGGCGCGATCCCTTCAAACTGGCGCGGATCGCTGCCATCCTTGCTGAACTGGACAAAGCCGTTTTGTGTCTCGACCGGCGCGAAGTATTCCGGCCCCTTCAGCAAATCTTGCAACGGCGTGACCTGCGCCAATACCGCGTCCAGATTCTGATCGTTCGGGTCAAAGCCCTGTATCTGCTGCGGGTCCATGCCCATTGCTTGCAACACCGGGAGTTGCTGTTGGAGCATGGCGCGGCGCTTGGTGACGTCCGGTTCGCTCTTCAGGCTGTAGGCGACCCGTCCAAGGTCTTCCGCGCGCTTTGCGGCTGCGATCTTCTCCTGCTCTCCCATCTGGGAAAGCTGGTCCTGATACTGCGTGCGATAAAGCTCTGCGCTGCCAAGGTCGCCCCGCTCGCCTGCCACTTGCGCGGCTTGCTGGTACTGGCCATTGGCAACCAGGGGCGCAAGTTTGGATTGCGTCTCCTGCCGGCGAATGTTCCCGCCGATATTCGCGCCCATGGAGAAGGCGTTCATCGAGTTCGCTGGGCTGAAGACATTCATATTCATTTAGATCTCCCGTGGTTGGGGTGGAAGCCGTATTTGCGTTCCGCTGCTTTGCGGGCGGCGATTGCATCCTCGCGGCGAGCAAAATTCCCAAGCCAGCGTGATTGTTTCTGTGCTCGTATATG
This sequence comes from Pseudooceanicola sp., assembly GCA_002709085.1. Taxonomy (GTDB): domain Bacteria; phylum Pseudomonadota; class Alphaproteobacteria; order Rhodobacterales; family Rhodobacteraceae; genus Pseudooceanicola. The sequence goes on from PAPR01000003.1 coordinate 3,858, forward strand.
GGCCGTCCACTTTTGGTGCCCCTTGTTCCAAAACACTCCGGTCACGCCGCTTTTATTTGCTTTGGATCTGCGCATGTTGCGCGAATTTTCCATTTGTGTGACCGCCCTCAAGTTCGAAAACCGATTGTCACTTCGAATGCCATTGATGTGGTCAATCTGACTTTCTGGCCATTTCCCCATACCAAGCGCGTAAACCACTCTGTGAGCGTAGTATGTTTTGTTCATGATGGAGCCCACCAAATAGCCATTGGGTAGTTTCTTGTAGCAGCAAGCCTTGCCGGCAAACTGCGCATTCCAAGCCTTGGCTATTCGCCCGATTTGATCAGGGGCAGCGTTGAACATCCATGTCGGGCGCGGCCTCCACTTCATGAGTCCGGTCTCCAGATCACACTCGATCAGGCGCCGGAGCACCCTGACCGAAACTTCCTTCCTTTTGGCCACCTCACTTGGCCTTTTTCAGCGGAACCACTGAGGACGCGTCTTCGTGGACGGTCCGATGAAGATGCGACAGCAAAAGACGCGCAGCAAAGCGAGTATAGGCAACTGTGGAAACGACTTCCTTGCCGTCGCTCGTCTCGAATGCGGATTCAACAAGAAGAACGTCGCCTGTCATCTGGACGTTCTGGATACCATTGGAGTAGATGGGCGTAGCCATTGTGACCTCTCTCGAAGGTTGCTGTGGTTAGTGGCGTCGGAGTGTTGGTAGCGCTCCGGCGTCACGTACACGGTGTACACGCTTGCTATCTTAGTGTCAACGGTGTACACATCCCTCATGTCAGAGAAGTTCAACAGCTATCATTTAAAAGCTCCCGACAGCCTCATGAAGATGGTTGACGCGTGGCGGGCAAAACAGCCCGACTTGCCAAACCGCTCAGAAGCCATTCGCAGACTGATTCAGATCGGCCTGAAGTCTGATCACTGACCCCATCCGATGCCGTTGAAGGTGTACCCGCCTGACGGGTCTGCGCTTGCTGCTGGAGCGTTCGTGTTCGCGCCCCAGCCCTTCCAGCTTCCATACATTCCGAGCCCGCCCATAGCCGCATCGGAAACCCCTTGGAGCCCCTGATTGAAGGCGTTCGCTTGGCCGTATGCGCCATTCGCGGCGGCTTGGCCTTGATTGTAGAAGGCGTTACTTGCCATATTGCTGTAATTGTTTCCCGCGCTCGTGATCTGAGCGGCCGCGCCGGTTCCGAGATTTGCCAACTGGAACTGTCGGTCGACCTCTTGGCCGTAAGACTGATCAGCAATACCCATTGCTCGATCTTGCAGGGCGGACATGGCAGATCCTGACATCAATTTTCCGCGTGAGGCGAACGAGTTTTCTAGGGCGCGCGTTCCCTCGTCCAGTTTGAACTGATAGCCTGGAAGGCTTCTCAACGACTGAGTACGGCTGTCAACATCATTGGCGGGCTGGCCGGTGTCTCCGATATTGGCCTTCTGCGCTGTGCCTTGCTGGCCGGTTGACTGGCTGAATACGTTCTGCGTTTCGTATTGTGGAAGCTCCCGGCCTTCAGACCGTCCGAACGTGTTGTAGTGGTATTCAGCCGCCTTGTTGATGTCGCCCCCGAACTGCTGGAGCGATTTCGGGTTGTTCTGATAGTATTGCGCGACATCCGGATTGGCTTGCAGGTAGGCTCCCCAATCCGGCCCGCTCTGAGGCTGGCTGATCTGCCCTGTTCCGTATGAGCCAGATGCAAACACGTTCTGATTTGCCGGGGCTTGCGTGGTGCCGCCGGGCGTCGTGTGGCCGAGCAGGTTCATCAGGCCGCTATCGCCATACATGCCCTGAAGGCCGGCCTGATAGTAGGGCTGCTGCAACCCGCGCTGGTCATAATAGATTTCGCGGCTCAGATCGACTTGCTTTTCGGCGGCATCTGTTTGCGCCGCTGCGGCGGTCTTGGCAGCATCGGAGGACTTCTTCGCCCCATAGGCAGACCCGGCTGCCCCAAGAATGGCAGAGCCGATGATGGCGGTTTCAATGCCCATGATGTTCCCTCACATAGTAGATTCCGTGGCGTTCGAAGCCGAGCCGGACGAGATAGTTGCCGACATGCTCAAAGCCCGGCGTGACAAGCGTGATGGCCAGTGGCCGTGGTATGATCCGCTTCAGGATGCTGCGTGTGGCCCACCGCCCGCGCCATTCCGGCAGGATCGAGACATGGAACTCAGGGCCGCGCGTGTAGATCGCGCCGATGGGCTCGCCATTCCTGACCAGCAATTCCACCGTCCATTCGTCCATGAACTCGGTGTATTCCTCGAAGCCCGGCACTTTCAGCCAGTCTGTGGCCTCGTAACCGATCTTCAGGGCCTCAGCCCGGCGGGGCTCTACGGCAATCATCGGCGCGTCACACAGGCCCCGGCTGGGTGCTTGGCGTGCGCCCGGCACACTTTCAGCCATTCCGGCCCGTGTTCCCGGATTTCAATGCCGTGCTTGCGCCATGCCGCCAGGTGACTGACTTCGTGGTCAATAATGTCGCGGATGTCCTTCACTTCCGCGATGGCCTTGGAAATCCACAACTCTTCCCGGTCGCTGTCATATCGGACGGCGCGGGCGTACTCGTTGGATTTCAGCCTGCCGTCCTTGCCTTCCATGACGACGCGCGGGAAAGGCGTGATGCCGAAGCTCTTGAGGCTTTCAACAGCCTCCTTGGCGAACACGTTTTGCTGTGGCTTACCGGTTTCGGGCATGGCAATTGACACGAGCAGCAGCGGGATCAACCGCCAGTGCCGCATGTCCCTCTCATGGCTAGATTACGGTCCAACGGGCTTGCGCTGAGCCCTCTTTGGAGCCGCTGGAATCGGTGACAAGACAGCGCGCAACAGCCGTGACCGTGCTCGTAATGTCACGCTGGGCCTTGGTGGTGGCGCTTGTCGGGGCAGTGAATGACACAGCCGGGTCACTACAGGTCCACAGATAGCTGACTGTGCCGGTCGTATTCGTGGCTGTGCAATTGAGGTTCCCGGTCAGTTTGCCGGAGCCGGATGCGCCGGAATAAAACCCGCCCGTCATGGCAAGGCTCATCCCGCCGACCTCATTGCTCAGATCGTTCGAGCCAAAATACACCTTGCCATCCGTGGCCAGCGCAAACACACCATTCGTCTTGGTCTCGGAATTGAGCGCCACACTGTCCGCGCCGTACCAGATGACCAGATCTCCAGACGCCGGGAACGGACCAAGGATACGCAGGCGATAGCCGCCCCCGTCCTCGGTGTAGAGCGTGTTATATGTGTCCTCGAACACCGTCTCAGACCCGAAGAAAATCTGTTCCGCGACAAGCGCGATGCTGGACCCGCCGGAACTGTCGCGCAGGCCGATCCTTGCCGGGTTGCCCCCACCCGCCGCAGCCTCCAGCGTCAGCTTTGCAATCGCCAGCCCGTCACTCCCGATGAAGGCGTCTTGCAGGATGAATGTCTTCGCCTCGGTGTTTGACGACGGCACAAGGTCCAGCTCATGCCAGTTGATCGTGTTGCCACCCGCCGTAGACCCAAAAAACGAGAACTGGTTCATGGCGTAGAGCAGCGCGTAGCTTGTGCTCGTCGGGGCAGTCAGAACCTTCTCAAAAACACGCTCACCCGTGCCAAGCGTGCTGACCAGGCCGGACGCATCCGCCTCCGTCCCGAACGCGATCGTCGCCGTCCCAAGGCTTCCGCCACCAGAGTCGTACCATTGCAACAGAACGCCGGCAGGCGTGAGAGAGCCCAGAAGCCGCTGGATACGGGCGCGCAGTGTATAAACGCCCTCGCTGGCCAGCCCATTGACCTGCTGACGCCACCCACCATTGTTTCCGCCCGCAACCACCTGCCGCGTGCAATATCCCGTTCCGGATTCCCTTGGCGCAAGCGCTGTTGAGCCGGGCGCAATCCAGTTATCCCAGCCGGTCGGCAGCGAGGAGGATACCGCTGCATCAAATTTCGGGTTTTCGACACCGCTTGACCCCGCAGATATGCGTGCCTCAGTCGATGAAATCAGCGTGGCATTTGCACTATCGCCATCTGCGCGGGCCGTGGCCTCCGTGGTGATCGCCGCCGTGTTCGTCGCTACATCGCCTTCGATTGCACTATCAGCGGCCTGGTACTCTGCCCGTAAAGTGGTTTCCAGCGTGGCACGGGCACTGCTTGCATCGGACGCCACAACCGCATCTGCCGCAATGTATGCGCTCGACACAGCGCCATCAGCCGCCTGATAATCCGTTTCAAGCTGGACAATGTTCGCCCGGTTCCGGTTTACACCGCTGACAATCTCACCCGCCAGCCGGTCCTTGCCGTTGAAGTAGTTCATCACTGCACGGGTGATATTGCCTGTCCGGTCCAGCCAGTTACCGCGTGGCAGCGGTTCGCCGGTCTTGGTCTCGATGTCGTCTCCGGGCGTAATCGCCATTAGGTGGTCTCACCCCAGATGACGCCAGTATAGGCCTGCTTGACCGGCTCGCTCAGCTTCATCTGCCCAATCGTCTGAGGCCGCTTGCCCCGTCCGCAGCGATGCCAAACAGAGCGCTGGTCATAGACGCCGGTAGCGCCCGTCTTGCGGTCCCGGTAGGACGTCCATGTATTGCCGTTGTCGAAAGACAGCCGCATCTGAATAACAGGGTCAGAGCCATCCCCGGACGCGCGGGCTACGCCTTTCGTGCCTTCCAGAATGATCGTGCCCAAGGCAGGCCGCCCACCCTCATGCGGGATGTGGAATGTAAACTCACGAATAATGTCTGTGCCCATCGTCTCTGCAGCGGCCTGTTCATCGGTCGGGTATTCCCGGCTGAGTTCCATGAACGCGCTACCTGTGCGCTTGGAGACATAGTGCTTGCTGCCTGCTGTCAGGATGCGCACCCATGCCCATGTGTCAGAGCCATTCGTCTTGCGCTTGTGCCATGCGCCGTCATTCAGATTCATCACAGCGCAGAAATTGGCCCCGTTCAGGACGTAGAACTCCTGTCCCTCAGCCTTGTAAGTGCTCGCAATCAGGTCATCGGCATCCTCTGCTGCGATCAGGCGGCTCACCCACGGTGGAGACACGGTTGGCGCATCTGCCCCGGCCAGTGCCACCACATTATCCTCTGGATCCACCCAGATTGGCCCTTTGGAACAGATCGCTATCGTGTCACGGGCTTTGCAGCCGACCGGAACAACGCTGGATGCCCTCGAAAACGGGTCATTCGCGTTGGAGGGTTCGGAATACCACATCTCAAGCGTCTTGGTGCCGAACATCAGGGCCAGTTCTGCCCAGACACGCACAGCAATCAGCCCATCCGGGGCGCCCTCTGCCGTGTAGAAGTTGAGGCCCGTAATATCGTCAAAGTCCAGCACGCTGGAAAACCAGAACTGGCCATCAGAGGAACTGAACAGCAGGCGCTGGCTCATCACGGCAAGGCTGGTGATCGTGCTTGGGAAATCCGGATCAGTCACAGCCGCAATCGCAGAGCCGTCAGAGACGTAAATATCACCGCCGGACAGGATGCCCAGTTCGGTCTCACTGATCGCCGTGTCAGCCCGGTCAGTGCCGCTCACAGTGCCGGTGATCGTGCCCCATGTGCCGCCTGCCGTGCGTGTGCGCAGCGTCGTGCCGTCAAGGATCAGCAATTTGCCATCTGCGAACGCATCAGCCTGCGCCAGCGCGCGGATATTGCCTAGCACGACATTGCCTGTGTCAGCGTCCAATGTGCCGGGCGACGTCACGAGCCGCTTGTCCCGCTTCGGATTGGAGCGATCCACTTCGCCATACATGTTGATGAGAATCTTTTCAGGCTCACCGGCCTGCTCACGCTCCCAGTGTTCAAAGGCTAGATTTGCGCGGGGCATCGCTAGAAGTAATCCACCTGCACAGATGCGCCTTGCGAGCGCTTGGCAGACAGGCGGCGCAAATCACGCTCCCCCACCTGTGAGCGCTGGAAGTACTCAGCCGGGCTGATGTCAAACTCCGAACAGCAATACAGCGTCAGGTATTCGGCCAACGGGTCGCAGCAGGACAGGGGCACAGCATCATCTGCCCACCAGCACACGCCCTCATCGCGCATGTACTCGACACGGCTGTCAAACACGTCATTAACCACAGCAAGGTCTGCCGTTTCCGGAGACTCGCCGCCCACAATGAGCTTGAGCTTGAGCAGGACGCGGGTCTGTACTTCGGCGTCAGTCTCAGTCGCCATCTTCTGCCTCGTGCCATTCGATCAGGTCATCAGCCTCAGCCGCGGAATTGATCGAGGATGCCAGGTCCGGGTCCAGCTCTTTCGCCAGCTTGATCCGGGTTGAATGATGCAGGTCGCGCCAATTGCTCGGAATCTTGCCTTCCGGCTTCGGAGCGCCGCGATGCGGGATTTCCAGATCAGGATCAGTGGCAAATACGGGCTTCGGCGCAGGTTCTGCCACCGATGCTTTGCGTGTCTCAAAATGATTGTTCTTCTCCAGACGGGCGAACAGTTCAGCATTCTCAACCGCTGTCCATTCGCCCTTCCGGAAAGCGTGGCCCCAAAGGACAATGCCTTCGGGACCTGCGCCATCATTACGAGGATCGCCTATGAAGCGAGCCTGCATTACGAGGTGCCTAGCACGCACTGGATACCAAGGCGAACATCGCCTTCAACCGCCGTTGCAGCCGCAACAGCCGCCGTGATGGTGATATAGTGCTCAACAGGAACGAGCAGGCCCGCCCCGGCTTGAAGCATGGCCTGATCGCCACCTGTGCCAGCCTGACCAATGGTCGAGCCGTCAAGGAAGCAATCAATATCATCATACGTGGTGTCAGAGACGCCCGCGATGCCGACATCAAAGGTCAGGGCCGGAGTCCCTGAATCCAGATCATCCGCATCGGCATAGAGGTCCACATACCGCGTGTTGGCAGGCATACGCAGCACCGCCGTGACCTTGCCCACAGCGAGCGCGCCAGTCACGAAGGTCTTGGCGACGTGCACCAGTTGGATAGCCTCACCACCAAGCGCTGAGGGAACCTCGCTCTTGTTGATCAGGTTATAGTCGAGTGTTGGAAAAGCCATTTTCCGTTCCTTTCCTTAGCTGTCTGCCACACCGGCGAAGAAACCGGTCAGGACGCCATGATCGACAGGATTGTCAGTGTCGTCGTCACCCGTGCCGAACCGCATCTTGTGGATGCCGTCGATGGCCTCGATAGCTACGCCGTACTTGTCGCCATAATCGAAGGTCTTGGTCTTCGTTTTGTAGCGTTTGCCCACGCCGTAAGCGAGGGATTGCGCGCCACACAGATAGACCGGCTCACAGTCGATTGTGCCGTTATTCACCACGGCAATATCGTCCACTTCATGGATGATCATGCCATCCCAGACCAGATCGCCACCCTGGAACAGACGGTTGTTTTCCATTTCAATGGAAACCTCACGCTGTGCCTGCTGGATGGTGGAGTTTTCCTTCAGGTCGCGGAAGGCGCGAGGGCCTGCATAGACCTTGAAGTAACGGCGGTTCTGCTTGGCAATGCGGATAGGCCGGATCTTCGGCTTGCCCGCATCGGCTCCCGTGCGGGTTTCCAATGCCATGCGCTTCATCAGGGACAGAGCGCCCGGAGTCAGCTTGTCTGCCGAGTTATCGATCTGGGCAAGGGCTGCCGAGAAGTCATTGGCAGAGTTGTTGCCCTTGAGAGCACCAAACAGGACGCGATCACTGTTGTTGGCGAGCCACGCATCACGCGCAGTATCGTCAGCAGAGGTGAACGCCACGCCGTCAATCGACCCCAGAGCCGTGATGATACGGTCCCGAACGTCTTCCTGTGCCCATGTCATCAAGGATGAGCGGGCCGCGTCACGCAGATTGATGGACGAGCGATACTCGGTCATCTCTGCGAGGCGCACAGCAGTACGGCGCTTGTTGATGTTGAAGTTGAACGAACGGGACGCAAGGTCTTGCTCGTTGCCTTCGAGGATATTGGTGCCAGTTACGGCATCCCCGGTCAGGCGGTTGACAAGGGCAATCGACATATTGTCGCCCTTACCTTTGGTGAAATCCTCGTGCATCTGGATGATCGAGTTTTCATTGGTACCCATGACAGACTTGAAGGGGCTGTCCTGGATGTATTCGACGAAGAAGTCGTCGTCCCACTTCTGTGGGGTAAGGCCAGTGGCCTGACGTGTGTCAGCCATTGTTATGCTCCAAAATTATGAGGTCAGTGCCTCACGAATTGCTGAGCAGGTCTCCCAAAGGCGTTGGCCCCGTGAAAGATGGACCAGAGCGGCCTGTCCTTGCACTTGGCGTCCCGGAGAAGTTCCCCGGCATCTTGCCTTGTTGTTGGGATTGCACCTGCGGCGAAGCAGGCTCGTCCGTCTGGACTTGCCCGCGTTCGGCAAGTTTCGCCTCAATGAGCTTTTCAAGATCGCCACCGTACTTGTCGAGTTCGACAAAGCTTTGCGCCTTGCGGAACTCTATTACGGCATCCCGGAAGGGATCATCTGAATTGTACATCCGCATATTCAGGGCCGGATCCGCCGCGCAGGCATCAAAGGCCCAAGCCTCCGCCCGACTGACTTCCTCGTCACCAAAGTCTGCGATTGCAAACCGCTTTGACACCGCCTTGCGCGTCTCCAGCGCCTGCTGGGCCTGTGTGGCCTGCATTTGCGTCAGATATTCCTCAAGCGATGGCTGTTGCGGAGCGTGCTGCTGTTGCTGGATTTGCTCCAACTGTCGCTGCAACTCCTGAGCCTGCCGTTCGGCGGCAGCTGCCTTCTCTTCCTTGGCTTTCAGCTTGGCGTGCATCCAGGGCGGCAAGCCGTCCTTTTTGCCTTCACCCTCCGGCTCTGACTTGTCCTTTGGCTCAGCCTTGGCTTGCGCTTCGGGCTGTTCCTCTGGCTCATCATTGTCCGGGCTGTCTTCCAGTTCATCGACCGGGGCTTCTGCCTCGATCTCGGCTGGCTGCTCGTTGTCCGGGGACTCTTCCGGTTCATCAACATCCGTGAGGATGCTGTCCAGTGATTTCCTGCTCATTGATTCGACCCTTGTCCGTTGTCGTTCACGTATTCGCCCGCATTATGCAGCGGCGTCCTGCGTCATCGCCCGTTTGCGCCCGGCGTCAGCGTCTCAGTCGCTCCCGGAGCTACCGGTTTGCGCCTGTATCCTGTTGGGGAACCTGCGGAGGCTCGGTCGCCTCACGCATCGTCTTGAATGTCTGTGCGCGCTGAAGTTCGGCCCGCGTATCCTTCACATTGGCATCAGCGGCGAGGTTGCGCGCTTCAAGCTGGGCAATCACATCCGCGATCTGCTGCTGCATTGGCGTCATCTGCGCCTCTTGCGGCTGGCCCTGACCGGCTTCGGCCATCACCTTCATCGCCTGAGCTTGGTCCTTGGCTGCGCTCGCCTCTTTCTTGCCAATCTCGGCATTCGCATCCCGCATCTGCATCTGTTCGATCATCTGCTGTTTCTGCACCTGCGCCGGATCAGGCTGCTGGTTGCCGCCCTTGAGCACTTCAAGCAGCTTGCGCTTGCGGCTCGGCGGGTATGGGCTCGCCTCAACCACGAACTCCTGCAAGTGAGGCGGCATCTGCATCAGCATGGGCAGGATCTGCGTCAGGTCCGCCCAGACTTCCTGCTCAATCGTCGCTACGTCCGGGCTTTCTTCGATGATCAGGTCAATATCGGTCTGGGCCACTTCGTTACGCATCCCGACTTGCATCCCGCTCGCCGGATCTATCATCGGCTCATTGAGCCCTATGAACTTCGGCGCATCATCCCGGTCCGTCACACGGATGAACATCGGCGCCTGCCAGAATTGCTTGCAGCGGCCCCAGACCTTCTCGAACACTTCCCGGTCCATCGACCGCAAATGATCCAGCAATGGCCCCAGCTCGACCAGGCCGCCCTTCTGCTTGGCCTGAATGGCCCGGCCTGACTGCGAATTGTTGCTCTCATTGCCCTGCAGCGAGGCATTCGGCCCCATCTTCTCAAGCTCTGCCGTGGCGTGCTGCAACAAGGTCATCTGACCGGCAGACAGGTCGTTATTCTGCTCTATGCGGAACTCAAGGCCGGGATTGATCTCGATATAGGCGTCAGGCTGGGCCGCTTTCCGGCGCGTCTCTTCCGGATCGTCCGTCGCGCCCCGCTCCGCAATGATCTGGTTTGTCGTCAGCAGGTGCAGCGACTTCGACCGGCGCTTGTTTACCTCGTCCTGCGGGTCGATCATGTCCCGCACCACGCCGTGGCGGTTGTTGTCCCGGTCCACATAGGCCGAGCGCCAGATATACGGGTCCTCGCTTTCGCCTTCCGTGTTTATCCACGGGCTTTCGCCAGCTGCGAGAATGCCAGCCTCGGTGAACTCCGCCCAATAGCATTGATCGCCCTCTTTCCAGTAGCACTGGACAATGCGAACGCGCTTGCGGTTGCTGTCACACCATGCACTCAGCTTTGGCTTGTCGTCGTAAGTGTCCGTTCGGCTGCCCGTGTTCAGGGTCGCAGCCAGAATCTCTTTGCGATCCTCGTATTTGTCTTCCGCATCATCTGCATCCATCCACAGGACAAGGCCGCGATGACGGCAATCGGAGAAATCAGGCTCACAGGAATGCGCATCCCACCACATCCGGTCCCAAGGCGTGCGCTTCACGATGATGTCCGGGTTGTTCTCCAGGTATCCCAGCTTCTGCACAGGCCCCGGAGGCGGGCGGCGGGACTGTTTGATCATCACCTCGATGCCGCCAACGCCAGCCACCAGAATATCCTTCCAGGCGCGGGCGCGGTGATAGCTGTATTCATTGCTGTCTGCGACATAGCGCAGGGCATCGGTTGCAACCTCGGCGCTGTCTGCATCCTGCGGCGTGCGCGGATAGGCTTTCGGGTCGTTCCGGTTCTGCGCTTCCATGCCCAGCAGGAAGTCGATCTTGCGGCGGATCAGGTTGACCGTGATTGGCGGCTGGCCGCGAGCTACGAGCTTGTCATACTCATCCTGCGTCAGCTGCTTGTTGTCGTAATAGTCAACATCGCGCTCCATCTTGTTGAACGCGTCACGGCTGGACTCTTCGCTCGCCTCAAACCAACGCTTCAGCTTGGCGTGCAGGTCTTCGGAGTACAGGCGGTCCTCGTCTGCCGAGTACTGTTCCTCCCGCTCCATCACGCCACTTTCCAATCGGAACTCCCATCATTGCTTGCGCTGTCGTAATCCCATGCGTCACGCTTCGTTTTCGGCTTCTTCGGCAGAACAATCGCCGGGTGCGCCTCGTCAATCACCATGCCCATGAGCGAGCACACATCCACCTTGTCGTCATGCTTGCCTGCCGGGAACGACAGGAGTTGCGTCAGCACGTCATCGCCCTGCTCGCCTCGCTTCAGGCTTACAGTGCCCATTGCAGAACGCGCCTGAAATGCACGGGCGCGCGTCGCCTTGTCACGAACACTGGCAATCCATTCCATACGGCAATGTACCTTTCGTTCGATCATCCGGCGCTTGAGCATCGGACGGACTGACTTCTCGATCACGCCGCCCTCGCCAAACACGCAAAGCGGCTTCCATTTCGTCACCAGGTCCAGCAAGGCATCGATCCACACATCAGCGCTCGTCTGGCCGCTCCACCAATCCAGCTGGAACAGATCCTCGCCGTTGAATCCCCACACGCCGTGCTCGGTCCAGTCTCCACCATCCTCTGTCACCGCGTAATCGCTCGTGATGTAGATGTGCACTTTCGGCGCTTCATCGTGGCGGCGCGTGTACCAGTCCCGCTTGAAGAACGAACCTTCAGCCGGCGTCGGGTTCTGCTGGTAAAGGCTCTCCCAATCCCTGACGCCCGTCATGCTGATGGCGTTGCGAATGCGTTCCAGCGCTGGCAGCGGATAACGCTCAGGCCACAGCGCATCACCATTGTCATTGATCGCGGGCAAGATCAGCTTGTCCCACTTGTCGCCGCCGTGCGTTTCAGCCTCCAGCAAGCGACCGGCCAGATCATCCTCGTGCCAGCGTGTCTGGATCAGGATGACCGCGCCGCCAGGCATCAGGCGCGTGTAAGCCGTCGAAGTGTACCAGTTCCACACCTTGTCCCGGATTGTTTCACTCTCTGCTTCTTCCCGATCCTTCATCGGGTCGTCGATCAGCAGAATGTCAGCACCTCGGCCTGTAACCGCCGTGCCAACACCCGCAGCAACATAGGTGCCGCCCTTGTTCGTGTTCCAGCGGTTGGCTGCCTGCGAGTCCGGCGCAAGCTCAACTTCCGCAAACACGTTCGAGAACTTGCGCTCCCGTATGATGTTCCTGACATTGCGGCCAAAGTCGCTGGCCAGTTCGGAGTTGTAGGACGCAGCAATGATTTGCCGCTTCGGATTCTTGCCCAGAGCCCACGCCGGGAAGCGCTTTGATGCCAGTTCTGACTTACCGTGCCTTGGCGGCATGAAGATCATCAGGCGGTCAATCTTGCCACGCTCCACAGCCTCCAGCTTTTCGGCAATCAATCGGTGATGAACGGCCGACTGGTATTGCGGGAAAGTGTACTCAGTGAACTTGATCAGGCTTGCTCTTGCCATTCGCCGGTCCAGCAGCTCTTGGGCTGCCTGTGCGGGCGATAGCGAGAAGCTCTGATTCATCGAACTCGTCAGCTGCATTCTTGTGCGTCACCGTGGAATCCACCTGCGACAAGCGAGGATGGACGTAAGGCGCTGCGGCCTTGGCCGCTTCGAAGCGCATGGATGGCTCTGTGTCTGGATCGCGCATGATGCCGAGCATCACCTCAAGCGGCGTGTCAGCGCTCTCAACGGCGCGTGTGAGGACTTCCTTGTGAAGCTCCTCCTTCATGATTGTGGTCTTGTTCTTGACGCCTTTTGGACGACCAGAGCCGGGCCGAGGGCCGCCGCGCTTTGATTTTTTGGTTTGTTCAGTCACGAAACCAAACCTGGGTCCTGCTGCTCCAACGCACGCATCACGCGCCGCATCCTGCCCTTAAGCCAAGCGAGGTTGCTGACACGCAGCCTCATCGTGTCCGGCTCAGACTTTCCCGTAACGAAATTATGCGTATTGCCAGTTGTGGAAGTGATAGCCGTTCCATAGCTAATGAAATTGTTCTGCAAGTCGTGCAGGCACGCATACCAGAGCGCCTCAGTTGAGGTTCTTTGCCCTTGGCTCACGTTACACAGTGTTTCCGACCATTTACGGATACAGCGACGCTCAAGGCGGAACGCCTCAGTCTCAGTCATGTTGCGCTTGATAATTCGAACGGTCACCCGGCCTGCGCGGGCGATGCGGTGCCGGAGGATTGCGTTGCTCGATCGCGTCAGGTGCACATAGGCGCGATTACCGCAGCCCTTGCCGACATAAGCCATCTCTCCGTCAATGCGATAAGCGTAGACATAGAACTTCTCTTGCTGTTCAGAGAGTTTGCTCATTCAGGCCGGTATCCCTGTGTAGTAATCATAATAGCTGGTTGAGTTGGCTGAGCGTGTGCGAATGCGCAGCTTGTGGATCTGGCCACCAGAGCGGGTGATGGTGAGGGTTGTTGTTCCGGTTCCGCTCAGTCCGGAGAAGGTGACTGTCACTACTGGGGAGGATGTGCTGATCGATGCAGAAACGCCTTGGCTCTCTATAGCAGCGGTGATTGTTTCGCCGCTCTCCAGAATACCAGCAAGGGACACAGTGAGGTCAAGGGTCTCGCCTTCCTCAAGGTCCAGCTCATAGCGGGAGCGCTGGGAGTTCCAGGATACGCCACGGGTGATCCGGCGCTGGTTGTCTCTGAGGTGGATCAGACGATCAGACAAGGAAACCCCACAAAGCAAAAAGCCCCAGCGCCGTGAGTGTCAGGGCGATAGAGCGGTAAGTGTATTTGCGATCGGTCATTCGGTTGCGAGCCAGCACAGCTGAGATACGATAGCGCAGGCAAAGAGGGCGGCGGCTACGTAAGGGATGAGGCTAGTCACCGAGTATGCCCTTCATCATCCAGAGAATGCCGCCGATGATGATGGCGGTTATCAGGAGGTAGAAGACGATCTCAGGGGGAGGCATCACTTAACCAGCGGGTTCCGGTCAGCGACGATGAGGCCAATGCCGATAACGCCGAGCACAATGGTCAATTCAGCAAATGGCTCAAGGAAGGCGATCAGAGGGGGATAGCCGCTCAGGATGTACTTGGAGGCCAGCGCAATGCAGACCATGACCACAAGGGCGGTCCAGAGGGCGTTAATCAACGGTTTGGCGTTGTTCTTCGCCTCGGGGGATAGGATAGCCATTAGATTGCCTCCTTGTCGTGGCCGTTGGTGACGGCGGGCTGCGCGTTGCAGGCACCACCAAGGACGCCAAATCCAGCCATACGCTGCTGATCACGCAAACCCAGCTCCGCAAGAAGCTTGGTCTCCGCTTCATAGGCCAACAAGCCAGCCTCATGAGCGGAGTCACTAAGCCGATCAGCCTCACTTTGGGCATCACGGGCAGCTCTCGCCAATCTTTCGATTTTCTCGTAGTCCATTGTGCGTTCCTTTCGTTTCCACATTGGGGAGCACGGCCTTACAACGCCGCCTATGCAAACCGCTTCGATATTTGACCGTTGCGTCAGCCGTACTCGCCAGTATGGAAAAAAGAGCCTGCGACTATGGTGGGTGCCAAGAGGAGACGCCGCAGGCTCAGGGGTGATGGAGAGACATCAGGGGGACGCCTCTACCTAATGGAAAGCCCCGCGCCTCCAATCAGGAAACACGGGGCTCGCTTGCAACGGCTGACAGGCTGGGGGGACTACACGACCGCTGCTTGCTCTGAATTTTCGGTATGCAAAGCACTCGGGGTCTGGTGATCGCGCTCGCGGTGTTCCAGCCCCACGCACCGGGCGAAGCATCTAGCACGTCCTCGGTGTCTGGTTTCCCTTATCAGGTGATTTGCGTGTCGTGTCAAATAACTCGACCCCAGCAATCAGGCATTCGCGGCAAAGGTCCTGCCAGCGCGCGTCATAATCTGGCTCTTCACCAATGCGAACCAGTGTCTCGCAATCCTTTCCACAGGAATCGCAAGTATTCGTCGTCCACGATCCATTGCCAATGATAGCGTCGATGATCTCAGCAGTTCTCTCCTCTGGCTTCAACGCCAAAAGGCGCTGGCCGATCTTTTGTTTTTCATGGTGAGGTCCATAGTTCTTGTACTGGTCTGCCCACCTGTGTGGTACGGCAGCGCATATTTCGACCTTGCTGATAATTTTCATGCCACTCTCCGTAACGCAAGCTGCGCATCCTCTGCCCGCATTATCACCGGACGGCCCAGCAACCGCAAGGCCAGCTTGAGCTGATTGCCGTCAACGGATTCAACCTCGACCTGACCAATACTTTCAACTTCAACATGGTCGCCTGCCGTCCATACGTGCTGGCCTCTCAGGCGGGGAATGTTGTAGTGGCGGTGCAAGGGTTTCGGCAAATCGCCGGTGATCCATTTCAAGTCCGCCATGCCATTGAGCGGCTTGATCGCGCCGGCAAAGCTGATCGGGTAGATGCGAGGGCCGGGCATGTGCTCAATCGCCAGGAAGTTCGGCGAGCGGTCAAAGCCTGCGAAGATGTAGGACTTCAACACGCACTCGGTCACCGTGCGGGCTGGCTTGCGTGGAGGCCGCTTGCGAAGCGTGCGACACACAGCGAAGGCGTCACAGTCCATGTAATCGCCAAGACGGTTTGCAGCTGCTTCTGTGCGGTCTGCGCGGCAACTGAAGGCGTACCATTGAGTCATTGGTCTTCTCCTTGGGTGGGGCGCGGGAAAAACGCGGAGGCTGCGGCGACCTCAAAAGCCGCGATAGACAGGAACACCGCCCTGCTGAATTGGTTGGCCTCCTCCATTGCGAGAGAGGCGAAGATGCCAGCAACCGCACACAGGACCGCAGAGAATAAAATATGGAAGGCATTCACGCTGCTTTCTCCATTTCACGAACGGCTTCACGGATCTGTGCGAGGGTGAACTTCACGTCAGTGCCGAACTCATCAGCCGCGTACCGGCGAAGCCCGTAGAGCACGGTGGTATGATCGAAGTTCACACGGCGGGCGGCGCGCGGAAGGCTCCAGCCCTCGACGATGACCAGGTGGTACCAGAAGGCCCAGCGCAGACGCACCTGAGCAGGGCGCTTGCACGGGTTCATGATGACCTCAAGCGGTACGCCAGCGTACTCGCAGGCTCTCGTGATCGGTGTTGAAAGGATTGTCATGGTTTAGTCCCCCTGTTGGTTTAAGCGCCTTGGCGCTCTGCTTCGGTTGTGTTGATCTTTCTGGCGCTGGGCAGCGGAATCACGACCGCAGGCCGCTTCACCTCACGCGGCTCCGCCTTTGCCTGCTCAACACAGGCGATGACGAGATTGCACTCCCGAAGCGGTACCCTCAGGCGTTCCATGAAGTGGTCGCGCACCCAGCGGCTAGCCACGATAAAGCGACCCTCAGAGCCATCCCATTCGGTCAGGCTATGCTCAAATTTCGAGAGTTCATTGCGTTGGTGCAGGTTGTCCCCGACTGCGGCGCGTAGCCTGTCCAAGGCAAGCGCGCCGTCAGGCGACAGGTTCATGGTAGAACCTGTAAGGGTTCTACCAGAACCTTCTGGTTCTGGTTTGGTTGACGTTTGCTTATACGTTTGCTTGACGTTTGCTTGGGAGGGCGCTTTGCTTTTCTTGCGTTTTTTTGCGCTGGCTTCGCCTCCGGCCTTTCCGGCCTCTCGACGTTTCTCTACCAGTATCTGTACCCGTGTCCTATCCTTATCGATCCGCTTATGCGTGATCTGACCCTCGGACATGATGAAAAAATCACCCACAATCGCCCACAATTTATTGAACTTGTTCGGGTGAATGCGGAGACGTCTGGAGAGGCGCTTGACGTCAAAAGCGAGGCGCCCCTCAGCCAACCACAACTCGTCCAATAGGCGGCGGTAGAATCCATCCTCCTCAAGGTCCAGGTGGGATGTGTCTGCCTTGTAGTCCTTCGGGCTCCATTGCATGAACGGCAAATCGGTCATTTAAGTCCCCTCTCTTTTCTGTGAAGCGCCGCCAGTCCGGCGCGGTAGGCGCAAACGACGTCCCATTGCAGCCCGCGCAGGGCCGCCTCGACTTCTTTTGCACAGCGGAATACGTTCTCTGCGATCTCGCTTCCGGAGAAGCGCAGCACGGGCCAGCCATACTGCATCAAGTCCCGGTCCCGGCGCTTGTCGCGCTCGACCTGCTCCGGCGTTATGGCGTGAAAGTCTCGTCCGTCACACTCGATGGCGACGCGGGCAAACGATCCATACGACCACCAGCAGACAGCCAAATCGACGCGCCAGATATTGACCTTCAGTTGAGGTATGATCTGGACGCGAGATTCCTGTCTCGGGCTCTCACCCTTGCGCAGGACCAAGGGGACAGCGCCTTCCCGGTCCATCGCGCCACCCAGCATCAGGGCGCGCTGCATGTGGTATTCAATCGGGCTGTCCGTTTCATCGGCAAGCCCCCATTCGTTCACCGAGCCTTGCAGGCTCTCGGGAATGCTTTCGGGACCTCGACCAACGTGAAGGCCATGATACTCATTCAGCCTGCGCCATTCGCGCTCAAAGGCACTCTCTCGCCCGTTCGTGGACGGAAACTCCGGGAATAGGTTCGGATCTATCAGGGCGCTCATCCCCGCCCCCTTCCCAGCTCGGCCTGAGCAAGCTGCTGTTTGATTTCTGGAAGTGACCGGCTGTAAGAGCGGCAGCCATCCGTCATGCACGCGAAGCGGATCATGTGGGTCAGGGCCATCTCAGAGCGGCCCGTGTAGTCCTGAATGTCCTGAAGGCTGTGGCCATCCGCAAACGCCCTGACAGCGAAGTCTTGGATGCTGTGCGGGACGTCGCCGTTGCACTTGGCACCCATCTTGATTGCGATCTGATCGAGGGTCATGCCGCCCTCCGGCTTTTCTTGTCGCGCTTGCGGCCAATACCGCCCATCGCATCCTCGACCTCACAGAGCGCGTCTATGGCGTCCAAGACGGCAGTGTCGGCAGAGCCTTCATAGATCGTCACCAGGCGCTCACGCAGGCGCTTGACGTGCTTGCGGGCGCTCTGAAATGCCAGCTTCTCCGCATAGCGCAGCGTGACCCGGCCCTCGATGGAGCCGTAGCGGTTGCGCTCAAGTCCGGCATTCTGCAAAGTGTTCGTGACCACCGGCCTTGAGCACCCTGCCCGCTGGGCAATCTCTGCGTTATGATAACCCTCAGCGTGCAGCTTGAAGATCAGTTCTTTCTTTGTTGACGGAATGGGATGGGCCATCAGCAATATACCCCCTTATGATTTTTGAATGTGGCTGGCATCTGCGCATTGCGTGCGTAGCGTTGAGCGCCAGAGCGGGCGGCCCAGCGGTCATCCATCAAATGACGATGGCACAGAGGC
>PAPR01000004.1 GCA_002709085.1 Pseudooceanicola sp.
AACGCAAAATGGAGTGTAGAAGAATTTGATAAACAAGTTCCTGATGCTGCTAAATCATTTAAACGATAATATGAATAACACAAGAATAGTAGAATTAGTAATAGAAGATGATAACCAAGAGTTAGCAATAGATGCTATTAGTTTAGTATCTGCTCCTGCTATTGAACAAGACTTTGTATTTTTCGGAAAAGAGAAAAACAACTTGACTTTCGCAAAGGTAGATGAAGAAAAAAGAATGCTAATTTCTCCCGCCCTTATCCCCGAAAAAACCATATTCCGATACGATCCCCAAACTGATTCGGAGTATTTCGTTTATTTCTCAAAAGAAACAGTTAGAAAAGCATCTGAGTTATATTTGCGTCATAACAATCATCACAAAGCTACTCACGAACATAACGAAAGAGTTTCAGGAGTATTGACTGTAGAAAGTTGGATAATAGAAGATACTAAAACTGATAAATCTACTTTGTACGGATTCAGTTTACCGAAAGGGACTTGGATGGTAAAAATGAAAATTGAAAATGATGACCTTTGGAAAAAGATAAAATCAGGTGAACTTAAAGGGTTGAGTATTGAAGGTTACTTTACGAATAAATTTGAGCAAATGCAAAATCAAGAACCAACAACAGAACAAATACTAAGTGCTTTAAATAAGCTAGTAAGAGAAAACAAAACTGAACTAAAAGCAGAAAAGGTTGAGTTGGGTTTAGTTGATGATTTAAAAAGTTTAAAAAAACAATTTGACAGTAAAATCAAACCTGCATATAAAGAAATATCTAAAGAAAAATCTGAATTAATGCAGAAAGCTAAAAAAGCAGAAGCAACTGTTAATAAAATTGACAATGAAATAGAACAGAAATTAAAACTTGTAGAGAAGTCAGCTAAAGATTTAGGTATTGGTATTAATGATATACCTGAATATCAATCATTAAAAAGTGTGTTAAGTGTGATACCTGATATGTTGGTAGTTTTCAAATCAGTTCAATAAAAATCTAAAAATCAAATAAATAAATAACTATTCTATTATATAACATACACTTACTATAAATAAAAAATTACTATGGATTTAAAAGAGAAAATATTAGTTGCTTTAGGACTTAATGAAGAAGAAATCAAATTAGGTTGGCAGGGCAAGTCAGAAGACGGAACAATCTTTGTTTCAACTGCTGAAGAATTAGAAGCAGGTGTGGACATATCAGTTTTAACTGAAGATGGAACTACAATATTACTTCCTGTTGGAACTTATAAAACAGATGCAGGTATATCATTCAGAGTTGATGAAGAAGGTATTGTAGCTGAATTAATTGAAAGTGAAACAGAAGAAGAAGTTGAAGCAGAAGAAGTAAAAGCAGAAGAAGAAGCTGATGTTGGCGATTGGAAAGGAATGGAGAAGCGTATCGAAAATCTTGAAATAGCGGTAGCTAAACTTAAAGAAGCTAAAGAAGGTGGAGATGATGAAGTAGAAGAAATGACTGAAGAAGAAGTATCTGATAAACCTAAGTCTATTAAGACAACAGAAACAGTTGAATTTTCAGCAGAAGAAATTGAGGCAATAAAAGCTGAGAATGAAAAACTTAAAACGGAATTAGCAGAAAGTCCTGCTGATGCTCCGATAAATACAAATAAGTTTAGTACAGATAGACCTGCACTAACTAAAAAAGAATACAAAAAGTTATCTAGGCAAGAAAGATTCTTATATAACTTAAATAAATAATAACTTAAAAAATAAAAAATTATGGCTTTAGCAGTAACATCAAATTTTGCGGGGAAGGCAGCGGGGGGATATATCCACGCAGCTTTAAAAGAAGCAAAAAGTTTAGATTACTTAACACAATTAAATAATGTGCGTTATAAATCTAACATTCAATCAGCAGCAAATACAGGTTTCGTTAGAAACGCTACTTGTGACTTTACAGAAAACGGAACACTCACTTTGACCGAAAAGGTACTTGAAGTAAAACCGTTACAGATCAATATTGACTTATGTAAGAAAACTTTGGTAGATTCTTGGGAATCGCTTGAGATGACAGGTGCTTATGGTAACCCACCTGCTTCATTTGAAGATTTTGTAATTTCATATATGGGTGGAATTATTGCTGACGCAACTGAAACAGGTGTATGGCAAGATGATAATGGAAACGGAGAACTAACAACAGGGTTTTTATCAGCAGCAGTTGGTTTATTACTACCTGGTGTTGATGGAACTGTAATTCAATCAAGTGCATCAGGTGCTTATACAGCAGCTAACATTATAGCAAATATGCAAACTTTAACTGCTGACATGGCAGCTAATGTTCCTGCAATATTACACAAAGAAGATACTCATATTTATATGAACTCAAAAACTTACGCTATGTATATTTCAGCAGTATCTACTTTAGGTTATGTTAATGCTTACAATATGAACGGAGATTACGAACCTGTATTTGAGGGGTATCGTTTGGCCGTTTGTCCTGGTATGAATGACAATGAAATGGTAGCAGCTCAAAAATCTAATATGTATTTTGGAACGGACCTAGTTTCTGATTTTGGAACAACAGGAACAGGGCCTAGAATTACTATAATGGATATGTCAGCTCTTAATGGGAGTGACAATTTGAGGTGTGTAGCTAGATACTCAGGTGCAGTTCAGACAGGAGTTGGTGCTGATATTGTAAGACAATCGTAATAACACAAAGAAGGGAGTGTAAAAACTCCCTACTTTTTAACTTTTAAAAAAAATAAACAATGGCGTGTACAGCTTTAACAAAAGGTAGAGGACTTGATTGTAATAGAATCTCAGGCGGAATTAAATTTATATATTTTGCAGTTTATGACCAAGTTTTCTCAGTAACAAGAGCAAGCGGAGAAATATCAGATATTGAAATGACAGTAGGGGCTGATGTTGGAGAACTATACCGATATACTATGCCTTTAGGAGTATCAAGTTTAACAGATACAATTACAGGTTCAAGAGAAAACGGAACAATTTTCTACACTCCAAGTGTAAGTATTATCTTAAACAAACTTACCAAAGAGGACCAAAATCAAATCAAGCTCTTAGGGCAAACTAGAGTAATGATATTTGCTCAATTAAATCAGCAATTAGCTAATGGTCATGATGTTATAGTAGGGTTAGGAACAACTAACGGAATGGAACTTAACGCAGGTACTGCTGATAGTGGGGCTGCTTGGGGTGATAGAAATGGTTACACTCTAACCTTTGACGGATTAGAACCTGAACCATTCCCAATGGTGCTAGACTATAGTTCTAGTCCATTTGATAATATTGATGATGGTGGAGCAATAGCAATTCAGGGTTCATAACTTTAATTAGTAGTTTTCATATATTCTTGATTAGGGGGCTTTTTAGCCCTCTTTTCTTTTTAAAGCAAATAAAAACAGGGTTTTTCTATTATATAACATACTAGATACACTATGATACAAGCAACAACAGAAACAGCATTTACAGTTTATATAAATACGGAAGCAAATCGTAATGACATATCTGTTGCTTCTACTCAAATTAGACATTTAATGAAGTTTACAAATGATTTAGATGGTGCTGCGTTTTATGCTTATGGGGCAACTGAAACAATATATAATAGATATACTTTAATGACATTTACCTATCATACAAGCCCTGATCTATATACAGGTCAAACAAAACTATTGCCTGCAGGATATTACAAATATGAAGCGTGGGAAGTTAGTTGGACAGGAACAGTAACAGTTAGTGCAGGTAATGCTCCTGCAACAGAAACAGATGTATTAAGTCCACCTGCTGCAACAAAAGGAATAGTAAAAGGTTTAGTAGCAATAGGGAAAATGAATGTATCAGAAAAATCAGGAACAGAACAAGTAAGATATAAACAATATGAAGAAACAAGTTCTACTAATTATATATGGTACGGACAATAAATAATAAAAAAATGAAAAAATGCCAATAGACAATGACAATCAATTATTAAGAGAAACACTAGGGAAAAACAGATGTGATGTAATAGCAACAACTGCTATGACTTCTAAAAACTATTATGCAGTTCACTTCCCTGTTGAAAGTGTTATAGCTTCAATAGCAGCAGGAAATGCAACAACAGCAACAGGAAGTGCAATAGCTAACCTTCAAACGACAATACCTGCTGGGGTTACCATATTTCTTAATGTAACAGCTATTACACTGACATCAGGAGTAGCTTTATGTTACTATGAAGATATTATCTAATGTTAGCACAAAGATTAGGTTTAAGCATAAATTCAACTAGACCTTTAGGTGCTTGGTCGCCTGATGATGAATCAACTTTAGAAGGGTGGTATCAGAATAAGGTAGGCATAACACTT
Organism: Pseudooceanicola sp.; assembly: GCA_002709085.1. Classification (GTDB taxonomy): domain Bacteria; phylum Pseudomonadota; class Alphaproteobacteria; order Rhodobacterales; family Rhodobacteraceae; genus Pseudooceanicola. The sequence continues at coordinate 4,321 of PAPR01000004.1, forward strand.
AATGGTACTGATGTTTCTGAATGGGCGGATAGTTCTAGTAATGGGCACGATATGGCTCAAGCTACTGCTACAGAACAACCTGCTTATAATGCTTCTACAGGAGCTTTAACTTTTGTTCCTGCTGATACTAATAATCTTCAAACGACAGGGCAAATTAGTTTAACAGGTGATTTTACTATTGGTGTAAAATTAAACTTAAATGCAGTAGGGGGGGTTCTTATGGGAGATAATACAACTTCAGGAGAATTTATTAGGTTTACAGGAACAACAGAATTAAGAGTAAGAATTGATAATACCACAGCAGTTAACATATCTAAAGATAGTGGTAGTTTTGTTGGAGCTGCTTATATGATACTAACACGATCAAGTAATACTCTAACTTTATATTGGGATGGAACAGCACAAGCAGATACAGAAACTTTATCAGGAACAGCAGATATTGATGCAATAGGAGTTAGGGCTACTGACTTAAACCCTTATGACGGTAGCGTTTCAGAAATACAAATTTATAGTGGTTCAAGTGCAACCTTAACAGCTAATGTAAATGATAGATTAAGCTCATTATAAAATAAATTATGAAAGATACAATGTTAAATATCAACTTAGAAACTAGCACAAGCCCTGTAGTAGCAGAAGTTAGAGGTAGAGATTGGATAGAATACGGAACGGAAGATTGGCGAAATTTATATCCGCAATTCCTAATAGACCTGTATTATTCTAGTTCAATTTCCGCAGCCATTATTAACGCTACCGCAGAGATGATTTCAGCCGAAAATCTTATAATAGAAGATGAAGATGACAGGGATTTAGAAGCTAGAGTTAAGTTACAGAATTTTATGGACAGAGCAAATTCAAATGAAAGTCTGCATGAAGTCTTAAAAAAGGTAGCTTTTGACTTTAAACTTCAGGGTGCTTTTGCTTTAAATATCGTATGGTCAAAAGACAGAACACAAATAGCAGAAATCTATCATGTAGGAGTTGAAAAGATTAGATGTTCTAAACCTGATGAATTTGGAAAAACAAATGGCTATTATATTTCATCAGATTGGGCTAACACTAGAACAAACAAACCTTACTATGTACCTGCTTTTAATGTTAATGACAGGACTTCACCTAACCAACTACTTTATTCAGGTCTTTATAGTCCTAATATGAACTCTTACTACACGCCTGATTATGTTAGTTGTAATAATTGGGCTTTAATAGATAGTCGTGTTTCAGAGTTTCATCTTAATAATATTAGCTCAGGATTTTCAGGGAGCTTTATGATTTCCTTCGCAAATGGGATTCCGACACAAGAGGAAAGAAATCAGATAGAAAGAAGTTTAACAGAAAAATTCTGTTCAGAAACTAATAGTGGAAAATTTGTATTAACATTTTCAGATGATAAAACTAGAGTACCTGAAATAACTGCAATAAGTCCTAGCGACTTAGACAAGCAATATCTAGCACTTCAGGAACTTTTAACGCAGAACATCTTGTCAGGACACAGGGTAACAAGCCCTATGCTTATGGGAATTAAAAATGAAAGTGGTTTAGGTTCAAATGTAGATGAGCTTAATTCCGCAGCCAATTTTTATCTCAATACGGTGGTTAAACCATTTCAAGACCAAATAGTAAAAGTCCTTAGAAAAATATTCAAAGTAAATAATATGGATATGCCTGTAAACTTTGTACAGCTTAAACCAATTACTTTAGAATTTACAAGTGAAGATTTAAAAGCAGTTATGACTGAAGAAGAAATAAGCAAAAAATAGTCACTGGCCCCTTTAGATGTAGAAGTAAGGGAAGATTTTTCAAGTGATAAAACAGAATTAGATAGTTGGATAGAAGAATTTGGTGAAGATGAGCTTGAAGGATATACTTTATTAGATGAAGAAATGGTAGAAGATGAAAGTGAAGATTTTGATTTTGAAGAAGTATTAAATGAAATACACAAAGTAGAACTTGCAACAGTACCTAAAGCTGATAGAGATGGATTAGATGACCAAGATGGATGGAGTAAAAAAGTCAGCAAGTTTTTTAAAGTAAGATACAAATATGATAGAGACCCTGCACTAACAAATAAATCAGGAACTAAAAGAGAATTTTGCAGAAAAATGATGGGGGCTAAGAAACTATATAAAAAATCAGATTTAGTAGCTTTAGATAATAAAGTAGTTAATCCCGGTTTCGGACCTAAAGGAACTAATAAATACTCAATTTGGCTATATAAGGGCGGTCCACAATGTTTTCACCGCTTTATCAGAAAAATCTATGTAATGGAATTAGAAGATGCTTATAAGGAAAAAGATATAACAAAATATGGCAAATTAATTTCTACTGCTAAAGCTAGAAGTCAGGGGTTTTATCCTGAGCCAAATAACAAGAAAGTAGCACAAGCACCTAGAACAATGAAAAATAACGGATATATTAAAGCAAGATAACTATGGCATATGTATTATTTATATCAGAAGCTAAATTAAAAGACAGTACCGCACTAAACTTAAATGTTGATGTGGACTTATTACTTCCATTTGTGCGTGAAGCACAGAAACTCTATGTTGAAACAGCACTTGGAACAGATCTTACACAGAAACTTAAAGATGAAATTACAGCAGGAACTTTAGCAGGTGCTTACAAGACCTTAGTAGATGATTATATAGGAGATATGCTCCCTGCGTATTCTCTATACCACGCTATCCCATTTTTACGATTTAAGGTGGAGAATGGAAACATTTACTCCAAAACATCAGAAACAGGAACAGCATTAAGTGAATCTGAAGCTCAACATTTTAGAGAAGAAATTTTAAATACAGCTAGTTATTATCGTGAAAGGTTAATTGACTACATCTGTAATAATACATCTAGCTTTCCTGAATACAGTACAAATACAGGAGCAGATGTCAGCCCTTCAAAAGAAAACTACTATGCAGGAATGAACCTAGAAAGACCTGACGGACAGGGTAGTAGATTAACTCTTAGAAATTTTTTAACATCTGACTTAACATAATGAAGAAACACTATAAAACTAAACCAAAGAACATAACTAAACTAAAGACATACATAAATGCCATTACCACAAATAACAAAGGAAGTAGGAGAAGTTCTAGGAGTAAACACAGCAATACTAAGCATAACGACCTTCACTAACTTAGAGATAGCATTAAAAATTTTATTGTTAGTTATAACAATTGTCTATACGATAGATAAATGGTGGTATCATAAAAAAAATAGATAATGGACATACCTACTAATAAAAAACGAAAGCTAAATTCAAAGAATCCTAAATATAAAAAACAAAAAGATGTTAAAGTGGATAAAAGATTTGTTTCAGAAGTTAATGGGGTTAAAATTTATACAATACATTCCTAAACATTTGGATTCTAAAATTAATCTTTTAATTCTAAGAGATACATTTACAGATAATTCAATTATTGGTGAGTTGTTTTTAAATGATGAATTTATGTGTGATACTTTAGAAAATCCTGAACTAAATAATGTTAAAAATATATCTTGTATTCCTGAAGGTAGTTATAGTGTAAGGTTAAGAACAGCAAGAGAATCAGCAACAAGAGATTATTTACATCTATTAGTTCAAGATGTTCCGAATAGAGATTACATATTATTCCATATAGGAAATTCACCAAAAGATACTAGCGGCTGCATTCTAGTAGGAATAGGTCGTAAACAGGACTTTGTTCAAAACTCTGCTTTAGCTATGGACTTACTAATGAAGGAAATACTTAATTTAGGCGGAGAGAAAATCAATTTAATAATCAAAAATAAATAAAAATGAAAAATTACATTTTAACACAACTTCTTACATCAAAGAAAGTATGGCTAGGAATCTCATCTATTGTAATTCCTTTAATAGCAACTGCTTTAGGTGTTGATGAAGCGTCAGTATCTACAATATGGTGGAGCTTAATTGCTATGCTTGGTGGACAATCTTTAGCAGATTTTGGAAAGTCAAACAAATAGATTTAGATTAAAGCCACACGAAATTCAAGTTATAAAGGATTTACGGAGTAATAAGGTTAATCGGTTGTGCGTGGGAGATATTCATCTTCCATACACACACCGAAATTATTTGCAGCATTGTATAGATACCTATCACAAATACTCCTGCAATTCCGTTTCCTTCACAGGCGATTTGATAGATTCCCATTTTGCGTCTTTCCATCACACATCTACTGAAACAGATGGGAAGTATGAATTGACAATGGCAATAGAACAAATGAAAGATTGGTATCAAGCATTTAATAACGATACTGTCCCTAATGGAATAAGCGTAACTCTTGGAAATCANGATTTAATAATTGCTNGNAANGCAGAAGATNCAGGAATAGACAAGCGTTGGGTAAGAAATCTTAANGAAGTTCTTGGTTGTCCTGATTGGGTATTTGAAGAACAATTTGTCCACGATAACGTATTATATACTCACGGAACAGGTTGCTCAGTGGTAAAGGAATTATTAAAAGAAGTCAAAATTGGGGTTCTTCTATGGTTCAGGGTCATATCCACACACAAAGTTTTGTAAATTATACAGCTTCTTTAACTGATCTTAAATGGCAATTACAAGTACCCTGTGGGATTGACTACAAATCTTTTGCTTATGGATATGCTAAATTTCATACAGCTAAACCAATATTAGGTTGTGCAGTTGTTCTAGATTCAGGACAACTACCAATAATTGAATATATGCCCTTATAAGGCATTCTAAGGCACTTTCTCATCTTTTTAATATATACCCCTTACATAGCACCTAAAGTGGCTTAAAACTATTGTTTTAATTAGTGGCTTTATTTAGTTAACATTCTAATTGTTAATAACTTTTTTAATATGTTTGTCAAATATTTAGTTAATTATTTATATATTTGTATAAATTTTAAAAAAAACAATTATGAAAAATACACAGTACCGAGTTATCAATAGAGATAATAGAAAAGAATATGTTTTAAATGCTGAAGAACTAACTAAGTTTTTTAAGCATCAAAATATAAAAGATTATGCAGTATCAAAGTTACCATCAAAACAAGAAACATTTTTTGAAGCGTTATTTATAGGTTTTTTGGTAGTTGTATTAGTAGTTTCTTTAACTAAAATAATAATGAAATGGGTTTAATAGCTAAGGACTTTCACTTTTATTCTGATAACGATCATTATATTAGAACAAAAAAATGGGATAATCTTTTACAAAGATATTATGCAGATTGTACAGAAATAATAGCAACTAGCATTAGAATCTTTGGAACTCAAGAACAGATAGAAGAAACTAAAAATAAATACATTGAATATACAGGTTTAGCTTTAGATGAAGTATATACATTTGAAATTGAACCTAAAAATTCTTATTTTTACAATAAAGAAGCTAATGATATTGCAGCTATGAAATTAGAAATATATGAGAAAATGTATAACGATAATAATAAAAATCCACTAATAATAAATTTAAAATAATAAATATGAAAAATAGTAAAGTAGTAAACGTACAAGGTTCAGGGATGTTTAAAGAACTATATGTATTTGAAGTAGAATTAGATAACGGAGATATAGGTAAGGTATATCGTAAATCAGATGATTCTAAATTATCTAATGGACAAGAGATTTCTTACACCATGAATGATAAGGGAAGTATTAAGATAGTAACTGATTATCAAAAGAATAACCCTGCAACAGCTTATCCTAAAAAATCAGATGATGTTCAGAAACTTATTGTAAAACAATCAAGTTTAAAAGCAGCAGTTGATTATGATAATAAATGTTCTACACAAGATGTACTGCAAAATGCTCAGATGTTTTATGAATGGGTTTGGGGTTTAAATCCAACTGAAAAGAAGATCAATAAAGTATCAGAAGATAGTGATTCTGATTTACCATTCTAATTATGACAGATAGAGAAAAATTTGAAACCATTTGTAACCTTACTACAAATTTAGTAGGGTTGCGACAAGGTTCTTTAGCAGAAAAGACAAGAAAAGAAACTATACATATACCTAGAATGGTAGCTGCTATTGTAGGAAGATTAACTAAAGATATACACCCCACAATTATAGCTGATGTATTAGATAGAAATAGAACATCTGTATTGTATTATGAAAAATTACATAAACATAATTATGCTTCATTTCCTTTGTATAGGGATATGTTTAATAAGGTTTATAATGCTTATATAGAGATGGAGAAGTTTAAATTAATATTTGAAAGCAGAGATGAGTTGGGTAGGTTTTTAATAAGATCAGGTGTTAAGATTGTAGCTAAACCACAAGTAAGAATTAAGGTTAAAAGTGGTAATGCAAGATATATAGTTCCTACTAATTATTTGGATTTCTCAAATAATATTAATATAATTAGGGAATCATTAAAAGATTATGATTACTCAATAGATATTATAACAATATGAAAGAATTACTAAGCAGTACAGCGTTTATAGTCGTAAATAAAGAATTAGCAAAGAACATAGGATTAAAAGAAACTGTCTTATTAGCTGATCTTATAAGTAAAGAAGAATACTTTATTAATAATGGAATGACTAATGGTTGGTTTTTTAATACTGAAGCTAATATACATAAAGATACTACCCTAACTCCATACCAACAAAGAAAAGCTATTAAAACTCTTAAAGAGCATAATATAATAGAAACTAAACGTATGGGAGTACCTGCTAAACAACACTTTAAGATAAATGAAGAACAAGTTGTGAAGTTTCTTAACAACAAGTCCTTAAGTAACTCAACAACTATTAATAATAATAAAGAAATAATATTAAATAATAATATATCTATAAAGGAAAAATTTATTAATCAGGTTATGTATTTTGATTACCCTAAAGAAATGAAACAGGATTTTATAGATTATTGGACAGAGGGTGTTAAAAAAATGAGATTTCAAAAACAAGCGACATTTGAGATTAAGTTGCGACTTTCTCGTTGGTCAAAAAATTCTGCTAAATGGGATAAACCAAAAAATATAGGTACATCAAAATTAGATAAACAAATAGATGAATGGCAAAAAGCAAAGGAATTATTAGAAAAAACATAATAGAATTAGATAACTATTTTTCATATAGTGGTAAAATAGAAATCAAAGGAAAATTTGTTAAAATAAATAATGATTATATTTATCAAGAAAAATCATTCATAAAAAATGATATGTCTAATTATAAATTAAAAAAATGAAAACATTACAAGAAGAAAACATTAAGGAACTAACTGAAAAGATATTAGATTTAATAGCTAAAGTATCAGTAGAGTTAGGACACCGATCAGATGCAAAGACAATGTTATCTCTAGCAAAGATATTAGCACATGATTTACAGACAGAGAATAGAATGAAACGTATGACTTTTAATCAGATATTTGATTCCTTTCACATAGGAGTAAGATATTGTGATTTTGAACCTTTTTTAAATATCCGAACATTTTATCGTTGGATAATTGCACATAAGAAAACTATTAATGAAGCTATTTATAAAACAGAAACATTAAATCAAAAGAACGTAGAATTTTATCAAGAACCTAAAAAACTTTTAAATTGAAATTTGAAACTAAAAAAGATAGAGTAAGACAAAAAGTTGCATTAATAAAATTCTGTAACCATTTTGAAATTGATTTTAAAGAACGTAGAGATTTTGCAAATATAGATGCAGTATTATATAAAAATAATCAATTAATAGGTTTTGCAGAAGTGAAGGGAGTTCATAAAAATGCCAAGCTAACAAAACAAGCAATTATATCTATGCGAAAAATAGTTAAAGCACAGAAATTACAAACATATCATAAAGTACCTGTTGCTATAATATGGATGTTTAATGATGCTATAGTATATGAAAGAATTAATAATTTAAGAGGTATATTTTATTATGGTGGAAGGAAAGAACGATTAGGAAGTATCCATGACCAAGAAATGATAATTAAAATATTAATTAAAAATTTAATCACTTTATGAAGAAAACAATATCTAAGTTAAAGAAAGAATTAGATAAGTGGTTTAGCTTATACATTAGATTAAGAGAAGTTACTCTTGAAGGTATGACACAATGCTTCACGTGTGGTAAGGTAGACCACTATAAAAAACTACAAAATGGACACTTTCAATCTCGCAGACATCATGCTACAAGATGGGATGAAACCAACTGTCAGGTACAATGTATCAAGTGTAATATATTTTCAGGAAATGGAGAACAATATAAATTTTCTTTATATTTAGATGCTAAGTATGGAGTAGGCACTTCTGAAGAACTTGAATATCAATCTAAACAAACTATTAAAATGACTAGGATAGATTATGTTGAAGATATTAGTTATTACAAAGAACTTGTTAATAAAATAAAAGAAGAAAAGAAAATAGAATAGATTATTTTCTATATTTGAATATGGTAAATCCCATATATTCAAGTGTAGAACATCAAGTATATATAGAAGATTACATGACTTTAATGATAACTTTTGTTAAAGATGTATCTCCTGAAACAAAATACCAAAATTTCTTAGAAGTAGTAGAATTAATTGTTGATTATCATAATGGCTATGGTAAAGATTTAGATATGGGTAATTGGAATGATTGGCTTATGATTTTACCTATTAATCTTTCAGTATGTTGTAATGGTTATTTTGCAGGAATAGAAACAAAAAGAAATACAAAGTCATTAAGAGCATATAGAGTTTTATTAGATAAATATTTAGAAGATTGTGTAAATAATTTGAGAAAATTAGAATATACTAATGAATAAAATATATCAAGCAGTAGCAGATTGTAGACCAACATTTGTGAAGATGTGTTATACTTTTACTAAAGATGTAAATGAAATTGATGAAGTAGTACAAGAATGTATTATTTATTTTATGCAAATGAATCCACAAACATTAAAGAAAATATATGATAAAGATGGTCAAAAAGGATTAATAAGATATGGTGCAGTAGTATTGAGAAGAAGTTTTACATCAGTAAGAAGTCCTTATTATTATAAGTATAAGAAATACTATACTCACTTAGATCAACAGGCAAGTAATATAACTTATGATATAAAAGAAACAGGAGAAACATCAAATGAAAAGCATCTTTATAATTTACCTAATGCTGAAGAATATCAACAATGGCAAAAACTTGAACTTATAGATCAAGCATTAGAAGAAATTTATTGGTACGATAGGGATGTTTTTAAACTTTACTACTACGAGGGAAATACACTATCAGGACTTGCTAAGAAAACAGGCATAAGCAGGAATAGTTTATTCACGACAATAGATAAAGTAAGAGAACAACTCAAAGAATTATTAGATGAATAGGTTTTTTGTTACTAATGAAGTTTATAATGATAGGATAACTATTTGCAAAGAGTGTGTATATTATTTTAAACCTACAGGGAGTTGCAAAGTTTGTCTTTGCTTTATGTCAATCAAGGCACGAATTGGAAATCAAGAATGTCCACAGCAGTATTGGTTAAAGACAAAAGAAATAGAAGAACCTGATGATATACCTAATGAATTAATAGAAGAAGTATTATTAATTTGGAAAGATGTTAAGACAGGAATAGCTAAGAATCAAGCAGTAAAAAAAAGGATGATAACTCTTTTTAATACAATCTATGGAAGTAATTATAATACAGGAACAAGTTGTGGTACTTGTTTGAATGATTGTTTTAAAGGAATAAAAATAATTTATGAAAAATATAAAACATAAGATACCTGATTATTATATAGGAAAGAATTATAAATATGAAGCTAGAAAAGTTATCTCTGATTGGGAACTAACTTATAATATTGGAAATGCTGTAAGTTATTTACTTCGTGCAAATTTCAAGCACAACAGACCTGAAGAATGTATAGAAAAAGCTATACATCATTTGCAGTTTGAGTTAGAAGAATTAAAATTAAATAAGGAGTAGTGGCAATAATGCCTAATTATTTCACGGATATACAAGAATGTCCTTAATATTAAATGTTTTACTACTCCTTATTTTAAAATAAATACTATGTTAAAATACCAATGCAATAAATGTGAGATACAAAAAGAATTTAGTAAAGTCGTTATGACAGTTGAAAACGCCAAAGTTGTTAATGTAGGTACTGAATGTCCTGAGTGTGGCGAGTATATGCAAGAAGTATCTAAATCATTTGGTGGCTTTCCTTCAATAAAAAGAACAGAACCAACTTTGTCCAATAAAAAAGATAAACTTTGGAGTAGAGCAAAAGACAGATTATCTTAATGAAATTTGTAATACATGATAAAAACGATAAGATGCAATTAGTAAACTATTTAAAAGATATAGAAAGTCCTTACACAGTAGAGGTTAAGAAGCATAGAAACACAAGATCAAATGTACAGAACAATTACTATTGGAAGTGTATAGTGCAAGTATTAGCACAAGAGTTAGGTTACTTCAATGATGAAATGCACGATATACTAAGGGCTAAGTTTCTTAATGAATGGGAAATGATAGAGATAAACAACAAGAAGATAGGATTAAATAAGATAGTAAGCACAACATCTTTAAATACAAAAGCATTTGAAGTATATGCAGAACAAATACGTATATGGGCTTTATCAGATTTAGGAATAAGATTAATGCTACCAAACGAATACGAATGAAAATAACTAACGAATGTAATATGGAGCTAATGACAAGATATGAGGATAATCACTTTGACTTAGCAATAGTTGATCCACCTTATGGGATTAATGTAAAAACAAGAGTTTTTAATGATAATAAAGAATGGGATAATGAAATTCCACCTAAAGAGTATTTTGATGAATTGTTTAGGGTTTCAAAGAATCAAATAATATGGGGTGCGAATTACTTTTTAGATTATTTAGGTGCTACTTTTTGTTATTTAATTTGGGATAAAAAAATGACCGAAAAACATTTAATGTCAATGAGTGAATTTGCTTGGACTTCTTTTAAAACAAAGAATTTAATTTTTAAACAACCTCCTGTTGGTGATAGAGGTTTTTATAATATAGATGGCAAAAGAATACACCCAACACAGAAAAGCATAAAACTTTATGAATGGCAATTAATAAACTATGCAAAAGAAGGAGATAAAATTTTAGACACACATCTTGGTAGTGGAAGTATTGCAATAGCTTGTCATAACTTAGGATATGACTTAACAGCTTGTGAGTTAGATGCAGAGTATTACAAAGCAGCTATAAAACGAATAGAACAACATACTGCACAATTAAGGATATGCTAAATAAATTCAAGTGATTTCTATTATATATTACAACTTGATTAATCAAATTATTTCAAAATGAGTACACATGGAGGTAAAAGAGTAGGTGCAGGGCGTAAAAGCAAGTCAGAAGAACAGAAGTTAATAGAGAATTTAACTCCTATGAACCCTGATGCTTTAAAGTCATTAGAGATAGGTTTAAAGAACAAAGAACAATGGGCAGTTAAGTTATTCTTTGAATACTTTTATGGTAAACCACAGCAAAGGGTAGATGTAACGAGTAATAGCGAAACACTAAACATACCGATAATAAACTTTGTTGAATCCGAAACTGAATAAAAAGTATAGTGCTTTATTTTCATCTCCCTGTAGATACTATATAATTACAGGTGGTAGAGGATCAGGTAAGTCCTATGCAGTAACAGTATTCTTAACTCTATTAACTATGTCGCAGAACGTAAGGATATTGTTCACACGATATACAATGGTTTCTGCACATCTATCTATTATACCTGAGTTCCTAGAAAAGATAGGGATATTAGGTTTAGAAACAATCTTTAGTATAAACAAATCAGAAGTAGTCAATACATCTACAAAGAGTGATATATTATTTAGAGGTATAAAGACATCTTCAGGAAACCAAACTGCATCCCTTAAATCATTACAAGGTATAAATTGTTGGGTACTTGATGAAGCTGAAGAACTTATAGATGAGAATATATTTGATACGATTGATTTAAGCATAAGAGAAAAGAATGTGCAAAATAGAATTATATTAATATTAAATCCTGTTACTAAAGAACATTGGATATATAGGAAGTTCTTTGAAAGCAGAGGTGTTCAGGAAGGATTTAATGGTATGAAAGATGATGTGTGTTATATTCATTCTACTTACTTAGATAATAAACAAAACCTATCTCAAAGTTTCTTAGATAGAATATATGGACTAAAAAATAATAATCCTAAAAAATATTTTCATAAAATACTTGGTGGGTGGTTAGATAAAGCAGAAGGTGTAGTATTTGATAATTGGACAATAGGAGAATTTAATCCTGATAACCTGCAGACATCTTGTGGTATGGACTTTGGTTTCTCTGTTGATCCTGATTCTCTAACTGAAGTGGCTATTGATAAAAAGAAAATGAAGATATATCTTAAAGAACATATATACCGAAATGGTTTAAAATCGCATGAATTAGCACAAATAATACTTAAAAAGGTAGAAAACAAGCTGATTATAGCAGATAGTGCAGAACCAAGATTGATAGAAGATTTAAGATATTTAGGTGTAAATATAAAACCTGTTAAGAAAGGAACTATAGAAAGTGGCGTAACTCGTATGCAAGATTATCAATTAGTAGTTACTTCTGAATCAATCAATATAATCAAAGAGTTAAACAACTATGTATATGCTGATAAAGGGAGTAAGTTATATGTAGATAATTACAATCATGCTATTGATGGAGTAAGATATAATGTTATTTATCACTTAGATAATCCAAATTTAGGTAAATATTTTGTACAATAAAAAAGGTGCAACTCTAAGAATTAACACCTTTTAAAAACAAAAATTTTATGAAAACAGAACAAATATACTAATTTTAAACTAAATACTAACTAATTCTATTATATATTATATTATGCAAGTAAACATTAAAAAAGATGGTAGTAAGAAAAGCTATAATGTCATCAGTAGTTGGGATGATGTAACATTAGAGAAATGGTCTAAACTTATTACCAATAAAAACAAATCAAAATCAAAGGAAGCATTAGATACAATTAAAACCTTATCAGATATACCTACAGATTTAATTAAAGAATTAACTATAAACGATATATCTAAGATTTTAAATAAGATAGCTAGGTTACAAGCAACGGAGAATACAAAGTTAAAAAGAATTATAAAGATAGATGGGGTTGAGTATGGCTTTCATCCGAACTTAGAAGAAATCACTTTAGGAGAATATGCAGATATTGAAACTTATATCCAAAATGGATATGAAAATAATTTACCTAAATTGATGGCTGTACTGTACAGACCATTAGTAGAAAAGGAAGGTAAATATTATACTATTAAAGCGTATGATAGTAGTACAACTCAATTAAGGGCAGAGAAGTTTAAGAAGATGAAAGCAAGGGATGTTAATAGTTCTCTACTTTTTTTTTGGACTTTCGCAAAAGAACTATTGAGAATTTTGCCATCGTGTTTAATGGAACTCAGCAAGAGAATGATGGACAATCTGCAACCGAAGAATTTGCAAAAAAGTGGAATTGGTTTGGTGTGATGCATAACTTGTGTAATGGAGAGATAATTAATTTGGAAAGAATAACAAATCTAAGTTTATATGAGTGCTTAACTTGGCTAACTTATGAGGTTGATTTAAACGAAACAAAAAAGGTTAAAAGATGACATACTTTAAAGATTACAATAATACAGTAGATACCTTAAAACAATTAGGTACTAATCACTATCAGATCAAGACAATAACAACAGGGGATTTATGGGAAATTGATTTAGAGAAAAATTCTTTTATGCCTTTAATGCACATCAATCCTGTTAATGCAGTAGCAGGTACTCATCAGATGACTTTGAACTTTCAAATATTTATCATGGACTTAGTATTTCCTGACCAATCTAATGAACAAGAAGTATTATCTGATTGCTTACAAATCTGTAATGATTTAATAGGTACTTTTAAAAATGGCGAGAGTTTGTTTTTATCCAATGAAGGAATAGATGAACTACCTAAATACTTTACAGATGGAGATATAACTATTGAACCATTTGAAGAAAGGTTTGATAATGCAGTTACAGGTTGGGTGTTTACTTTACCTGTAATAATAGAAAACGAATACAACACTTGTATAGCACCACAAGCAACAACTGATGCAATACATTAATGTTTAAAATAAAAATAGGAAGATTAACAATACAATTAATACCACCAAAAATAACTTATAAAATATAAAAAATGGCAGATTTAACAACAACAGTAACTGAATCAGTAGTATTGAATGGTGCAGTTAGAGGAACAACAAACACAGTAACAACAACAGGTATAAATAACTGTTATGAAAGAATTGTAACTTGTACTACGGCACAAACTACACATATAGCAACTTTCAATACTAACTCTTATGGTTCAGCAGTTCAGATAGACAAAGAAGATGTTAGATATATTAGGGTAACTAATTTAGATGCAACTAACTCATTAGAATTAGCAGTAGTAGGTGCAGCTACTTTATACCAAGTATTACTAAAAGCAGGTCAATCACACATACTATGTGCAGCAGAAGATGTTATGTTAGCAGAAGCAGACACATCTCCTAGCTTTGGTACTATGGCTGACTTAACTAGCTTACAGGTTAGTCCTGCTGCTACTTTAGATGTAGAAATATTTGTAGCTAGTGTATAATGAAAGCATTAGAACGATACTTAAATAGTTTCGGTAAAAGTGTAGTAAACAAATCAAAGGGAATACTTAAAAGAAAAAAGAAAGTAGTTACAGGTGCTTTGCTTAATAGTATAAACTTTAGATTAGTTACAACACAAGAAGGAATTAATGTAGAGTTTACTATGCTTGACTATGGAAGTTTTATAGACAAAGGAACTTCAGGTAGTCAAAAGAAAAGAACGTATGTAGATTATGAGGGTAAAAGAAAAAGTAGTCCTTATTCATTTGGTAAATCAAGAAATGGTGGATTAACTAGAGGTATAGATAAATGGATCGTAATGCGAGGTATAGCACCTAGAGATGCAAAGGGTAGGTTTATATCTCGTAAGAGTTTAAAGTTTTTAATAGCTAGAAAGATTTATACACAAGGGCATGATGGTTTAAGTTTCTTTCAAAAACCTTTAGGATTAGAGATGAAAAATTTTGCATCACAAGTAGCAAAAGCAGTTAAAGAAGATATATTAAATAATTTAGAAAAATGATAATAGAACAAAGACCATTATATAATACACTACCTGTAGGGCAGGATATTATATTTACAGTATCAGATAATAATATAGTAGCTAATAATTATAATGTTAAATTTACAGCAGAAGTATATGTGGCTCAAGATGTTAGTGCCTTATCTCTAACATCCTCTTTAGTAGCTACATTAAAAGTAACACCAAATAATGCAGGTGTTGGTATATTTTCTTTACAACCTATATTAGAAAGCTATGTTAGTCCACAACATCAAGGTACTAATTTTGATAATGTAATTTATAGTACATATAAAGGTACTGCATATTCAGAAGATAATCCACATCCTATACACTTGATA
Organism: Pseudooceanicola sp.; assembly: GCA_002709085.1. Taxonomy (GTDB): domain Bacteria; phylum Pseudomonadota; class Alphaproteobacteria; order Rhodobacterales; family Rhodobacteraceae; genus Pseudooceanicola. The sequence goes on from PAPR01000004.1 coordinate 19,752, forward strand.
GATAGATACTCAAATAATAAAAATAATACTAAGTATTTTAGTATATCATTTAATATAGAATATTTTACATCAGCAACATCAACTTCATCTGTTAGTTTGGCTGCATCTATATTATCAGAACAATACTTAATATTCAATGGAGTATTAGATTATGACAATGTATTACAATCTATTGGTGGTAATTATGGCTTTAATCTTAATAAAGACAAACTAGTATTTAATGATTACTATAGTGAGTTAGGAAAATTCTTAAGTAATGCACCCTTAATACAATATGCTAAATTAACTGACTATGGTACATTCTCTTTTTTAAATTTTTTAAATGAATCAGCTAATAGCTTTCAGGTAGGAACGGATAGTGCTACTATTAACATGGTTAATTTTATAGACATAAGATTATTTAATAGTTCAGATGTTCATTTAGGTAGTATTAGTGTTGATGCAACAAAAGCTAATGGTGGTTATCAAAATGATAATGATTTATCACAAACAAGATTAATGTATTTTGGTGTTTTTCCTGCAAACTTAGATGGATGGAGTACAACATGGGATACACACAAAGCTAATGTAAGTTATTATACTATACAGGCATCTGATGATGATGATGACCCAATAAGTCAATTATATACAATTAATATAATAGGAAATAGTTGTAAAGGATTTGAAAGTATTAGATTAACTTGGCTTAATCAATATGGTACTTGGGATTATTATACATTTAAAAAGAAATCAGTTAAGTCATTACAAACCAATAGAACATCATATACTCAGCTTGGTGGTACATGGAATGAAAGTAAGTTTAAGATATATGGATATAAAGGTGGTAAGAAAAACTTTAGAGTAAATACAAAACAACTTATAACTGTAAATACTGATTTTGTAGATGAATCTGAAGCAGTATGGTTTGAAAACTTAATTAATAGTACAGATGTATATTTATTAAATGGATATGATACTGATATTGATGACACAAGATATGGTATTACAAATAAATATGTAGAACCTATTACAGTAACTACATCAAGCTATACTAGAAAAACAAAAGCAAATGATAAATTAATTCAATATACTTTTCAATTAGAAAAGACACATAACAAAAGATCACATTCAGTATAATGTCAGTACAATTAGTATTATATCCCCAAAATTATAAAGGTAGATATTCTTCAGTATCTAAACCTATATTTAATGAATATGTAGCTGATAATATAAATTTTACTACTTTATTAAACCTTACAGGATATGATTCAACTGCTAGTGATGTTGGTTTAGATGCAATTAATAATTCAGTAGGGATAGCAGCTTGGAAAAGATTTAGAAGTACAGGTGGTACTTTTGCATCAGTAACTATGCCTTCAAGAAGTAATGCTAATAAATTAGAATTGTATTCAGCATCAGGTTCAACATCAAGTAGTGGTGTATATCAAAAGATAATAGGATTAACAATGGGTACTATTTATGATTTATCTATTAATATAACTCAAGCAGGTGCAGGTGGGTTATTAATTATTGGTACACAGGGAAATATAACAAGTGCTTATGAAACTTTAGGTGGACAAACATTATTTACTGCATTAAGTTCAGCAAGTACAGGTACACAAACAGTTTCTTTTACAGCAGATGGTTCTGAAGAAATATTATTAATATCTTATCAAAATGATGATGGTTCAACAGTATATATAGATAATATAAGCATACAAGAATCAGCACAACAACCAACTAATATATTTACAGATTTATTTGATGGGCAAGTTATATGCGACTTATACGAAGAAGAAGATATACCTTTAACTCTATCTGTAGATAATTTTAAAAATGTAGCTGAAAAAACCCAAAGTTATTCTAAGGATTTTAACTTACCTGCAACTAAAAGAAACAATAAAATATTTACACACTTATTTGATGTAACTAAAGTTTATGATGTATTTAGTTTTAATCCTTATGTAAAAACACAATGTGTATTAAAACAAGATGGTTATGATATTTTTAAAGGTTATTTAAGGTTAATAGATATATCAGATAAAGAAGGAGAAATTAGTTATAATGTAAATCTATATTCTGAACCTGTTACTTTAGTAGATACATTAAAATCTAAAACAATAAGTAATTTAACAGAATTAAAAGAATTAGACCATTTATATAACAAATCTAATATTAAAAATAGTTGGGATTCTACAGGTATTTTACTTATAACACCTTTAGGTGCTAATTCTTTTGCAGGTGCTTATAATGATACACATACACAAGTATTAAAATATCCTTTTATTGATTGGACAGGTAATATTAGTTTAACTGCACCTACAGGTAGTGGTGCAACAAATGGTAATCCTGTATTAAATTCTTTAGAAGATGCATTTAGACCTTTTATTAATTGTAAATATTTATTAGATAATATTTTTAATGATGCAGGGTTTACTTATGATTCAGATTTTTTAAATACTAGTGCTTTTACAGATTTATTTATGGATTTTAATTGGGGTTCAGGTAATGCACCATCTGAAACAAAAAATACTGTAACAGGATATTACTTTTTTGATAAAGCTAGTGGTATTAATACTGCAACATCAAGTTATTCTGAATTAGAAATTAATTATAATCCAAGTGTATGGAATAATAATATAGGTTGGACAAATTATAAATTTACTGCACAACAAAATAATATAACTTATAACATAGTTTATTCTTATGAATTGGAATATAGTTCAAGTTCAGCTTTTGAATGTAGATGGGTACATAAAGATAGTGGTGGAACTGTTTATCCAAATGGAGAAATAGATTATGTTAGTTTTACTCCTGTTGGTTCAGGTTATTTAACTTGGAGTTATAATTTTACTAGAACATTACTACAAGGAGATACTTTAGAAGCACAATTTAGAGCATCAGCAGGTACAGTATCTCAATATCGTTTACTTCCACTACCTACAGTACCTACGGCATCCTTAACGGCTAATGTAACTCAATTAGCAGCTACATCTTCATCATTTTTAAATACTGCTAGAGGGGATTTAGGACAATGGGAATTTATAAAAGGCATATTTAATATGTTTAACTTAGTTATATTATCAGATAAAGATAATGTAAATAATTTATTAATAGAACCTTATGATGATATATTTAATATAATTACATCAGGTACTACTTTAGCTTCTAGAAGTATACAATATGATTGGACAGATAAAGTAGATGCTACACAAATTCAATTAAAACCTTTAGAATTAATAAATAAAACTATTTTTAAATATGAAGATGATGATGAAGATTATATTTTTAGTGAATATAAAAAAGCTACTAATGGTTGGAATTATGGACAAAAAATATGGAATGGAATAGATCAATTTGGATTTACGATTTTAGAAGGCGAAGAAGAAATATTAGCAACACCATTTGCAGCAACTATATCTAAACCTTTATTTGATAATTTATCTGATTTTATAGTACCTTCAATATTTTCATCAAATGATAATAATACACAGAATGAAAGTTTTGATAATCTTCCAAGAATATTATGTAATAATGGTAAAAAAGATTCTAATACTACATACTATATTCCTGCACAAAATAATTATACAAGTGAAAATCAAGATGAATTTTTACAATTTAGTCATTTATCTGAAGTAACTCCTACATTAAATTCTACTGATTATAATTTTGGAGAATGTCAACTAATTAACCCTATGAACATATCTCCTATTAATAATTTATTTAATACTTATTGGTCAAGATACTATTATGAATTATATGATGTAAATACAAGAGTAATGACATTAAAAGTAAATTTAAATGCTTCTGATGTTAATAGCTTTAATTTTAATGATAGGGTTATGATAAAAAATAGAGTATATAGAGTAAATAAAATAGAATACAAACCTAGTGATTTGTCTACAGTTGAATTTATATTAATACCATAATGGAATATAGAAAAGGATATACAATAAAACCTAAAGAAATTTCTAATACAGGAGAAGTAACATTTACTGATGGTACAAATGATGTTGTTGCTAATCAAACTGTATGTGAAGCATATGGATATACATACAATAAAGAATCTGCTACTTGTAATGCTTTTAAATATAGCACAAGAATTAATGAAAATACTAACATATCTACTAATATTATAGGTGGTGCAAAAAATACTTTAGAAAGAGGTTCTGATAATGTTTTAGTAATAGGAGAAAATAATTTAGCAAAAGGTCAAAATAGAAATATATTTATATCAGGTGTAGATAACGAAATTACGAATGGTTTAAATAATACATCTATAATAGGTGGTAAATTAGGGATTGCCGAAAATCAAGGGGAGATAGTTATAAGTGGGGGTGGCTTTAATGAATTATTAGGAATGGCTCAAACTTCTTTTATTCAACAATCTCATAATACTACAGATGCAACAGAAACAGCTTTATTAACTCAATACCTACCTACTACATATATAGAAAAGGTAGCTAATTCAGTAATAGGATTTGAAGCAAATGTAATAGGTGTTAATACAGGTGTAGGTTCAGGTAGTGCAGGAGAATATGGATATGTTCAAATAACAGGTGCAGTAAAGTTTACAAATGGATTAGCATCTACATATCATCAAACAGAAACAGCAATAGTTACATCAGGACATAGTGGGTTAAGTTTATCAGCAGAAATGAAAGATGTAACAGCGACTTCTTTTGGTGTTCATGTTACAGGAATAGCAGGAACAAATATACAATGGACAGCAAGTATTAAATTATGGAGAAATAACATACAACAAACAATATAAGATATGGCAGATACAGTAATAGAAGCAGAAGTAAAGTCAAACGTAGGCGAAGTAGCTAAACAAACAGAACAATTAGCAGATGCTACTAAAGATGCAAAAGGTGGATTTAAAGGCATTGGTAGTGCAGTTAAAGGATTAGGTACTGCTATGAAAGCAGCAGGTATTGGTTTAGTAGTAGCTTTACTTGCTAAACTTATGGATGTCTTTAGACAAAATCAAAAAGTATTAGATTTCTTTAATATAGCTATGGAAAGTTTATCTATAGCTTTTAATGATTTATTCAAATTTTTAGACAATAACATAGGTACAATTACAGGTTACTTTAAAAGCATATTTGAAGATCCTAAACAAAGTTTAATAGATTTTGGTCAAGCAATAAAAGAAAATCTTATAGAAAGGTTTGATAGTTTATTAGAAACTTTTGGACATCTAGGAAAAGCAATCGGACACTTATTTAGAGGAGAATTTACAGAAGCATTTGATAGTGTAAAAGATGCAGGTAAAGAATATGTAGATGTTTTAACAGGTGTAGATAATAGTGTGGATAAAATAACTGAAACTGTTACTACTGCAACTAAAGCAATAAAAGATTATGCTAAATCTACTGTAGAAACTGCTGAAGGTATAATTGAAATGAATAAAGCTGCTGAATTAGCAGCAGTTAAAAATCAACAAATTATAGAACAAAAAGATAGGGAAGCTGAACTACAAAGACAAATAAGAGATGATGAAAGTAAAACATTTGAACAAAGAATAGCTGCAAACGAAGAATTAGCAAGAATATTAGAAGAACAAAAAACATTAATGCTTGAAAATGCAGATGCTATAGAAGCAGCAGCCCAAGCACAATATAATAAAAACAAAAGTGATGAAAATCAAATAGCGTTAATACAAGCTAAGACAGAAAAAGATGCAGTATTAGCACAAGTAACAGGTTTTCAATCTGAACAGCTTGTAAATCAAGTAGCTTTAGAAAAAGAAAAAACACAATTAGCTATAGAAAATGCAGATGCACAGTTACAAGCATATAGCGACTTAGCAGGTGCATTAAGTAGTTTAGCAGGAGAGAATAAAGCACTAGCAATAGCACAAGCAATTATAGATACTTATGCAGGTGCTAATAAGGCATTTGCACAAGGTGGTACATTAGGATTTGTAAGTGGTGCAGCAGTTATTGCAGCAGGACTTGCTAATGTAAGAAAAATACTATCTACAGATGTAGGGGATGGTGGTGGTGGTTCAGTACCATCAGACACAGGCACACCTGCACCTGAAATGTTAAGTGGTAGGTTTGAATTAGGGGGTGGTCAAGAACCACAACCTGTTCAGGCATACGTAGTTACAGACAGCTTAACAGATAATCAAAACAAACTTGCTTATATCCGTAGGAGAGCAACAATTTAAAAATCAAATAAATAACAAATTAATCTATTATATATTATGCCTTGTAAAAAATGTGATAACGGAAAATGGAAATGGGGAGAAAGAGGAGAGTGTAAATACATCTCCAAAGATGCTTGTGAAAAAGCAAACCCTAAACATTATGAAAATTTAACTAATACTAAGATTGTAGAGTTAATTATCTCTGATGAAAGTGAAGAATTAACGATTGATGCAATTAGTTTAGTAACAAGTCCTGCTATTGAGCAGAATTTTGTCTTTTTTGGTAAAGAGAAGAACAATTTAACCTTTGCTAAGATAGATGAGGAGAAAAGGATGTTAGTTTCTCCTGCTTTAATACCAAATAAACAAATATTCAGACATGATCCTAATACAAATAGTGATTATTATGTATATTTTTCAAAAGATACTGTAAGACAGGCATCTGAACTGTATTTAAAGCATAATAATCATCATAAAGCTACTTATCAGCATGAAGATAGAGTATCTGGGGTTTTAACGATAGAATCTTGGATAAAAGAAGGGGATATGGACAAATCTAAGCTATATGGCTATGATTTACCGAATGGAACTTGGTTTGTCAAAATGAAGATAGAAAATGATGAGATGTGGGAGAAAATTAAAGAAGGAGAATTAAAGGGATTAAGTATTGAAGGTTACTTTATTGATAAAATGGAGAAAATGTCTGAAACAGTAAAACCAACTGATGAAGAAATACTTACAGCTTTAAATGAGATAATACAAGACATTAAAAATCAAACAGAACAATAAATATTCTATTATATAAAAAAAGAACTCACAATGGATTTAAAAAAACAAATATTAGTAGCACTTGGTCTTGATAAACAAGATGAAGTTAAGTTAGAATTTCAAGCGAAATTAGAGGATGGTACTATTATAGTATCTACTTCTACAAATTTAGAAGCAGGTGTGGACATATCTGTTTTAACTGAAGATGGAAGCACAATGCTTTTACCTGTTGGATCATATCGTACAGAAGATGGTCAAAATTTTTCTGTAGAAAAGGAAGGGATTGTAGCTGAACTCTATAAAGATGAAGTTGAAAAAGAAACAGAAGGAGAACCTGTTAATGAAGAAATGGAAGATGATGGAAAAGAAGCTGATGTGGATGATTGGGCAGGAATGGAGAAACGTATCAAAAACTTAGAAGATGCTGTAGCTGACTTAAAGAAAGACAAAGAGGGTACAGATATGGCTGAAGATGATGGTAAGGAAGCAGATGTAGCAGATTGGGCAGGTATGGAAAAGAGAATAAAGAACCTTGAAGATGCAGTTGCAGACCTTAAAAAAGATAAAATAGGAAATGATGAGGTTGAAGAATCAGATGTTGAAATGGATTCTAGTACAGAACCAACTCCTAAGAAAGTAAAAACTACAGAAGAAATAGAATTTGAATATCAAGCTAAGATAGACGAATTAAACAAAAAGGTTACTGAATTATCAAAAGAACCTGCTGATGTACCTGTAGATACAAATAAATTTAGCAAAGACACTAAAGATTCAACTCCTGATTTAAGAAAAATGACAAAGAGAGAAAGAATCTTATATAATATGACAAAATAATTAATTTAAAAAAATAATAAAAAATGGCTTTTACACTAACAAGTAATTATGCAGGTAAGGCAGCAGGATTTTATATATCGGCAGCTTTACAAGAAGCAACTTCTTTAGATCACTTAACTGTTTTACAAAACATTAAGTTTAAAGAAAATATACAAAAAGTAGCAGGTTCATCTTTGGTAAGGAATGCAGATTGTTCTTTCACTAATCATGGAACACTTGCTTTAACAGAATCAGTATTAGAACCAAAGAACCTACAGATAAACATGGAAGTTTGCAAGAACACACTTTTATCAGGATGGGAAGCAGAACAAATGAAGGCAGGTGCTTGGAATAGAAATGCACCTAAATTTGAGGACTATGTAATTTCTTACTTTACACAGCATATTGCTGATGGAGTTGAATCTTCTGTATGGAGTGGTGCTGATGCAACACAAGGAGAATTTGAAGGATTCTTAACAGCTACTACAGGTGCTTTTGCAGTAAATGGTAATGTAGTTGCAAATGCTGCTGCAGGTGCTTATACAGCAACTTCAATTATTGGAGAATTACAAAAGATTGCTGCTGCAATACCTTCAACAGTATATGGTAAAGAAGATTTAAGAATATACATGAATTGGAAAACTTACAGATTATACATTTCAGCAGTTTCTACATTAGGATATGTTAACTTATATAACATGAATAACGATTACGAAGCAATGTTTGAAGGAATCAAATTAGCTGTAGTATATGGTATGCCGAATGACCAAATGGTAGCTGCACAAACTTCTAACTTATTCTTTGGAACTGACCTAGTTTCAGATACTACTCAAGTGAAAATGCTTGATATGAGTCCACTAGATGGTTCAGAAAACTTAAGATTTGTAGCTAAGTATTCAGGTGGGGTTCAGGTAGGAATTGGTGCTGATGTAGTACATCAATCGTAATAACTAAATAATAGAAAGGGAGAGCAATCTCTCTTTCTTTAACTTTTAAAATAAAATAAATGGCTTGTGATTTAACAAAAGGTAGGGGGATTCCATGTAGGAATCTTGTAGGTGGTGTAAAGTATATTTATTTTGGTCAATTTGATGAAATTACTTCTACAATAGTAGCATCTGAAGTAACTGACATAGAAATGGGTACAGATACATTATTTAGATATTCAATCAGGCGAGGTAACGCTTCAGTAACAGAAACAGTAACAGGTTCTACAGAAAATGGAACTGTGGTCTATGCACCATCTGTTAATATTAAACTTACAGGATTAAGTAAGGAAGATCAAAATGAATTAAAACTTTTAGCACAAAATAGATTAGTAGTATATGTACAATTAAATCAAACACTAACTAATGACCATAATGTAATATTATGTCTAGGTGCAACTAATGGAATGGACTTAAATACAGGTTCTAATGCTTCAGGTGCTGCTTTCGCAGACCTTAATGGTTATGATTGGACACTAGAAGGACAAGAAGCTGCACCAATGCAAACTGTTGCTGACTATACGACAGTACCATTTGATAATAGTGCATTTACTATGGGAACTATTGTAACTTCTTAATAAGATTTTACATATAAATTAAAGGGAACTACTTAGGTAGTTCTTTTTTTTTCCAAACAAAAACAAACTATTTCTATTATATAGTATGATACATGGACAATACGGACAACCTTATACTTTTTACACAACGACTGAGGAGAAAAGAATTGACACAGCAGTACCTAGTTCACAGATAAGGTTCTTGTTCAAGTTTACTAATGGGATGGATAGAGATGTAGTTTATGCTTATGGTCAAAGTCAATTAGTAAACAATAGATATACAAAAGTTAGTATGACATCAAACACAACAGAAAATGTATTTACAGGTGCTATTAACTTTATGCCGAATGGCTATTGGGAGTATGAAATATATGAAGTAAGTTGGATAGATTCAGGCACACCTAGTTTATCAACAGGATATGCACCAATAACAGAAACAGATGTACTTAGTCCTGCTGCAAATGATAAAGGAGTAGTACAAGGGAGAGTAGAGATAGGTAAACTTTATATTAAAGAACCTACAGGTGGCGAAGAAGTACAATATGAAGAATATGTAAGACCTACACAAACAAATTATATATACGTAAGTTAAATAAATAAAAAAATATGGTAATAGAAAACAATAATGAATTATTAAGAGAGCAGTTAGGAAAAGGTGTTGTAGAAGTATTTACAACAGTAGCACAAACAGGTAAAGATTGGTATGCAGTACAATTTGTACTAGAAAGTGTAGTATCTGCTATAACTGTAGCTGACTGTACAGGAGAATCAGCACTTGTAACGACAATCCCTGCAGGAACGACACTCTTTATGAACATTACAGCTATAACACTTACGAGTGGTTTGGCTATTGGATATGTAGAATAGTATGCTATCACTAAGCAATAAGCTAACAATAAACACACATCCTATTTATAGGTTTGTAAATAAGTATTCTATTGACTTTGATGGAACAGATGATTATATTAGAATTTCTGATGCAGATAGTTTAGATGAAGTTACTACAAATAATTTCTCTGTTTCTTGTTGGATAAAAACAACTGCTACAGATGGTTCTATATGTGTTAAAAGAGATTCAGGAGCAGGTTTTGAATTAGGAATAGGTAGTGGAAAAGTTAGTTGGTATCTTAATGATGGTTCAGGATATGCTGATACAGATGATACAGCAACTGTAAATGATGGAGAATGGCATCATATAGTGTGGGTTTTTGATAGAGGTGGTTCTGCATATAGGTATATTGATGGTGTTAATTCAGGCACAAATGATAGTATTACAAGTGCTTCAGGTTCTTTAGCTAATAGTGTAGATTTAGGAATAGGTGCAAGATTAAAAACAACACCTGACAATTACTATACAGGTAAAATTGATGAATTAGCTATATTTGACAGAACACTCACACAAGCTGAGATTACTAAAATATACAACTCAGGTAATCCAATAAATCTTATGCTTAATGCAGCAGCTTATCAGTCAGCTAATCCACTAATCACTTGTACTAAGAGTATGGAGTTTGATGGTGTTGATGATTATTTAATAGCAAATAGTACATTAGGTAGCTTTACAGGTTCTTTTTCTTGTTGGGTAATTAGAGATAATACTTCATCTTATGATTATATATTAGATACAAGAGGTGCTTCATCAGGTGGTACAGGATATATATATTTCAACACAGGAGATAATACATTAATAGTTTCAAGTGGTACAAGATATGTAGATGGAGTAGCTGCAACTGAAATTCCTACTGATGGTAAATGGCATAATGTTGTTGTTACAGGAATGACTTTAGATATTGATGAGGATATAAGATTTGGTCGTAGTAAGTCAGGTTCACACGAATATGAGGGTAAAATAACAGAAGCAGGTATTTGGGATAGAACACTTACTGCATTAGAAGTAGCATCACTATACAATCAAGGTGTACCTACTAATCTATTGGTAAGTAGAGGAGATTATGTAGCTACTAACTTAGTAGGATATTGGAAGATGGGAGATGGTACTAATGATGAGTACCCTGTTATCTATGACCAAGTAGAACCTACAATAAGTGCAGAGTATGTTGTAAACGGAGATTTTAGTGATGGGCTAACAGGTTGGATTGCACCTACACAAGATGGTGCTTATCAAGAAGATACAGGTAGTGGAATGAAAATGTATTCAGGTTCTCCTGCAGGTGCTTCTAATGCTATGTCTACATCAGGAACACTTAACCTTGCAGGTACTGAAGGTAAAACATATAGATTAGATATTACTGCATCTGATTTTATTAGTATGACTTCTTGTACTATAAGGTTAGATGGTGTTTATGATGGTAGTAATATAATAAGTTTTGTAGATGGAACACAAACAATTTATTTTGTGGCTTATACTAATTTTACTTATATTAAATTCTTTGCAGGAAGTTTTGAAGATAGTGTTACTATAAATAGCATATCAATAAAAGAATTAGGTGGTAACCCTGCAATAATGACCAATATGGTAGAGAGTAATATCACTAACCAATATCCACTAACAAAGATTAGAAACTACTATAGAATGGGAGATGGTACTAATGATGAGTACCCTGTTATCTATGACCAAGTAGACCCTACACTAGGTGCAGAGTTACTTACAAATGGAGATTTTAGTAATACAACATCTATAGACACTAATATAAGTCCTTTTGCAGGTTGGAATAATTTAGGAACACATACTTCTACTAATCATTTTACTATAACAAATAATGAATGTACCTGCTTATACACAAGTGGTTCTGCTATGGGTATTGGTGTTACATCACTAACTATAGGTAAATTATATAAACTAACAATAAATATAACAGATGTTAGTAGTGGTGGTATAAAAATATATATTGGAACTACATCTACTTCATATACAACTACAGGTTTTAAAACTTTATATAAGGTTGCAGATTCAGTTAATTTTTCTATATATAGAAATTCAGGTGCTACAGATGTAACTTTTGATAACGTATCAGTAAAACAAGTAAATGGTAACCCTGCAATAATGACCAACATGAGTGCATCTGACATAGTAGAAGATACACCTTAAAAAATTAAAATTATGATATATACAACACCAAACACAAGTTTATTGACTGAAGTAGATGTAGAGGGAAACCCTGTATGCGACTTCTCACAAATTATAGAAGATTCAGTAGCAACAGTTAGAAAGTCAGTAGATGGTACATTATTTATTGCTAAATTTGATGGCGATACTCCAACTTTTTTAGATGGATTAGACCAATATACTCACGAGGAGATATTAGCAATAGTAAGAACAACTGCTTGGACACCTGAGCAAGAATAAAATAAAATATGGAAAATATACTAAGTGTAGATTTATCAAGTGCAACAAGTCCTGTTATTGAAGAAGTAAGAGGAAGGGATTATATTGAGTATGGTACAGAGGAATTTAGAAACCTTTACCCTCAGTTCTTAATTGACCTTTACTATAACAGTTCAACTCATGCAGCGATTATCAATGCTACAGCAGAAATGATTGCAGGGGATAATATTGTTGTGGATGATGAAGAAGAAGAACAAGAAAATAATTTAGATAGATTAGTTAAATTAAAAAACTTTTTCTATCATGCAAATAGTAAAGAAACACTACACGAAGTAATTAAAAAGATTTCATTTGACTTTAAGCTACAGGGTGCTTTCGCATTACACCTTATTTGGAATAAAGCTAAGACAGAAATCGTTGAAATCTACCACGTGCCTGTAGAAAGGGTACGAGCAGGTAGACCTAATGCTATGGGTGTTGTTGATACTTATTATGTATCAGCAGATTGGAGTAATACTCGTTCTAATAGACCTACACCGATTCCTGCCTTTGATACTAAGGATAGAACAAGTGCTAGTCAATTACTTTATAGTGGCTTGTATAGTCCTAATATGGACATCTATCATACTCCTGATTACATAGCAGCAAATAATTGGGCTTTAGTTGACCAACGAGTAGCAGAGTTTCATCTTAACAATATATCCAATGGCTTCTCAGGTTCTTATATGGTAAACTTCTCCAACGGAGTACCGACACAGGAAGAACGATTACAGATTGAACGTAGCTTAACAGACAAGTTTACTTCAGCTAGTAATAGTGGTAAATTTGTACTTACGTTTTCAGATGATAAAACAAGAACACCTGAGATATTTCCTATATCAGTTAGTAATGCCGATAAGCAGTATTTAGCTTTACAGGAATTACTCGTACAGAACATCTTGACAGGACATAGAGTTACTAGTCCGATGCTTATGGGAATAAAGTCCAATACAGGATTAGGAAATAATGCAGATGAACTTAATAGTGCTGCTAATTTTTATTTAAACTCTGTGGTTAAACCATTTCAAACACATATTATTCAGGTATTAGCAAAAATATTTAAGATCAATAATATGGATTTACCTGTATCTTTTGTTCAGCTTAAACCTATTACAGTTAAGTTTGATGCTGAAACTCTTAAATCGGTTATGACACAAGATGAGATTAGGGAAGAATTGGGGTTAGAACCATTAGAGAAAGAAGAAATAGTTGAAGAAGATATGATGAAGATGGCTGAAAAAACAGAGTTGGATGCTTTCTTAGAAACAATGGAAGATATACCTGAAGATTGGGAATTATTAGAAGAAGAAGTTGTTGATGGAGAGCATCAAGATTTTGATTTTGAGCAAGTTCTTAATGAGTATGCAAATGAAAAATTAGAATTAGCATCAACAGGAACTGCAAGACCGAATGCTCGTAGTAAACAAGATGGAGTAAACAAGTCATTTAATGATTACTACAAAGTAAGATATGTTTATACCCACGATAATTTCTTAGTAAATAAGACAGGTACACAAAGAGATTTCTGTAGAAAAATGGAAGCTGCTAAAAAGATTTATCGTAAAGAAGATATTTTACAAATGGGTAGAATACCTGTTAATGCAGGATTTGGTATAAAAGGTGCTGCTACTTATTCAATATGGCTTTATAAGGGTGGTGCTGAGTGTGAGCATTTTTGGTTACGACAGATTTATAAAACATCTTTAAGAAATGCTAAAAGCAATATATCTTCTAGTCAGATAATATCTTATACTAAAGCTAAGTCAGAAGGATTTACTGCTGAAAAGAATGACAACCTAGTAGCAAAAGCACCAAAGAGAATGAAGAATCACGGATATTTAAAACCAAGATAATATGGCAGGATACGTACTATTCATAAGCGAAGATAAACTAAAAGATTCTACTGCGATTAATATGAACGTAGATGTGGAGTTCTTACTTCCTTATGTGAAAATCGCACAAAAGAAATATGTAGAAACAAAATTAGGAACTAATCTGTTTGTAGCTATACAAGGCATGATTAGTGGTGGTACTATAGGAAACCCTGCTAATGCTAACTACAAGACACTATTAGATGACTATGTAGCTGATATGTTAGTTCACTATGCTTTCTATGAAGTATTACCTTTTTTAAGATATAAGGTACAAAACAACAATGTAGTTTCAAAGACAGCAGAAAACTCTACTCCTTTAACAAGAGCAGAAGCACAAGATTTACGATCAGAAATTTCTAATACCGCACAATTTTATACTGAACGACTAGTGGATTATTTATGTAACAATAGTAGTTTATTTCCTGAATACTCAACAAATTCAGGTGCAGATGTCAATCCTGATTCTAATGCTTACTATCAAGGAATGAACTTAGAAAGACCTGATAAACAAGGTAATAAAATAACAATTAGAGATTTTTTAGATACTACATATAATTAATGAAGAAACATTATAAAGTAAAAGAAGTTAATAAAACGAAACTTAAATCATATTTGACAAATGCCGATACAAAAAACAGTACAGGACACAGCAGAAATCATAGGAGTAAATGCAACAGTTCTCAGCGTAACAACATTCACTAATTTAGAGATAGCTTTAAAGATAATTCTTTTAGTGATTTCAATAGCTTATACTATAGACAAATGGTATAGTCAAAAAAAACGTAATGAAAAAAAGAAAATTAAATAGCACACACCCTCGTTATCAGAAAGTAGAGCAAAAGAAAAAATCTACTAAAGTTCTGATAAACAATCTTGATGGTGTTAAAATCTACGCAGTTTATAACATATAATTTTGGAATACTTTGATATATCTGAATTTGATAGTCCTGATGAAGTAGGGAGTGGAGAAAGAATGGATAAAGTATTTATTCATCTATTAGATAAAGCAAGAGCAATAGCAGGAATACCCTTTAAAATCACATCAGGATATAGAACAAAAGAACACAACCTAAAGGTGGGTGGTAGAGTTGGTTCTAGTCATTGTACAGGGTATGCAGTTGATTTGTATTTACCTAAAAATTCAAGGGATAGATTCTTAATCATTAATGCACTTATAGAGATGAAATTTAATAGGTTAGGTATAGATTTTAAAAGGAATTTTATTCATGTGGATGTGGATAGAACGAAGGATAAAAATGTCATTTGGACATACAATTATTAATTAAAATAAATAAGATGAAAAATTGGATAACAAACGTAGTGTTAGGACAGATACTACATAGTAAGAAATTTATTTATGCAGTAACAGGGATCGTTACTCCATTTTTAATGACACACTTTGGTTGGGGTGCAGATGTTGCCGAAACTGTATGGCAAACATTCCTAGTATTAATTTTAGGGCAAGGAGTTGCAGACATCAACAAGAAGTAATAGATACAGATTAAAACCCAACGAGATACAAGTTATAGAGAATTTACGGAGTAAAAAGGTTAATAGGTTGGTGGTGGGGGATGTACATCTCCCATACACCCACCGAAACTACCTGCAACATTGTATTGACATCTATAACAAGTATGGCTGCTCAGAAGTCAGCTTCACAGGGGATATTATAGATTCGCATTTCGGAAGTTTTCATCATACATCAACTCAGACAGATGGAAAGTATGAATTGGATATGGCTATTGAACAAGTTAAAGAGTGGTATGAAGCATTCCCTAATGCTACTATAACACTTGGAAATCATGATTTAATAATTGCTCGTAAGGCAGAAGATGCAGGAATAGACAAGCGTTGGGTAAGAAATCTTAATGAAGTTCTTGGTTGTCCTGATTGG
>PAPR01000005.1 GCA_002709085.1 Pseudooceanicola sp.
CGTCGCGCGCGGTCTGTCGCCCGAAGGTGGAAAGTACCGACCCCTGATGGACATGGCGACGATCCGCAACTGGACCTCCAGCCCGGCCCCGCCGCGAATGATATCATTGCCACTGCCGGCAAGGATCATGTCATTGCCGTTGCCACCATCGACAAGGTCATCGCCATTGCCAGTCAGCAGCAGATCGTTGCCGTTCCCGCCCGCAACACTGTCGTTGCCACGCCCGGTGATGACCAGATCGTTGCCGCCCCCGGCGTCGATCGCGGAATCCCCACGCCAGCTGCCAAAGTGCACGCCGCTCCGGTCAGAGCCCTGCTGATACCCGGCGTGCGGGTCCGTCACGTTGACCTCCACGCTGGCGGTCGAGGTCGCGCCATGCACATCGGCGATAGTGTAGGTAAAGACGTCGTTGCCGACAAAGCCGCTGTCGGCATCATAGACCACATCTCCGTCCGACTGCACGCTAAGTGTGCCGTGCGCCGCGCCGCCCGCAGCCACGATGCCAAAGGCGTCGCCTTCGGGATCGCTGTCGTTGCCCAGCAGTTGCGCGGCGCCGATCACCGTGCGCTGGCCGCTGTTGGCCTCGATCGGGCCGTCGTCAAATGCAAAGGGTGCGTCGTTCGCCGGCAGGATTGTCAGGGCAAAGCCTTCGCTGACGGTGAAAATCCCGTCGGTCGCATCCAGCGTGATGTCCCAACTGCCGCTTTCGTTCAGCGGCGGCTGGCCGTGGAATCGCGCCCCGTCAAAGGTCAGCCAGTCCGGCAGCGCGCTTCCGTCCGAGAGTCGGGCCGTGATGCTCAGCGTGTCGCCGGCGTTCTCGTCCGTCACCATGCCCGCCGGAAGCGCCAGATCGATCAGCGTATCCTCGGGCAGGAAGACATCCTCCGGCTGGATCGCAAAGACCGGCGGATCGGGGCGTTCGATGACCTCCAAGGCAAAGAAATCGCGCGCCTCCGCGCCCGATGGATCGCGCCAGGTCGCCTGCAAATCAAAGACGCCGAACGTCCCTTCGGGGGCCGTGCCGCGCAGCGCAAAGCTCTCTGCGTCAAAGCTCATCCAGGCCGGCAGGTCGCTGCCATCGGCGAGGGTCAGCGTGACCTCCAGCGCATCGCCGTCCGGGTCCGTCACGGTGCCCTGCATCATCGCGATGTCAAAGGCTTCGCCCTCGTTCGCCAATCGGTCGGCGAGAGGGGTGGTCACGACCGGCGCGTCGTTGACGGGCGTGACGGTGACGGCAAAAGGCTGCTCTGCCGACAAGGTGCCGTCCGTCGCGGTCAGGATCAGGTCGAGCGTGCCGTTGAAGTTCGCGGGCGGTGTCGTCTGGATTGTCCGCGCCTCTGGGTTGAACAGGACCCATGCCGGGGCCGCCCCCCCGTCCGCCGCACGGATCGACAAGCTCAGCGCATCGCCGTCCACGTCCGAAAAGAGATCGGGGGCGAGGATGAAGGTATCCGCGCTGTCCTCGTCGAGCGTCAGGTCGGGCTGAATCGCGGCGACAATCGGCGCGTCGTTCTGCGCGGCGAAGTTGATCGTGACCGTCGCGGTCGCATCCGCCAGCCCGTCGCTGACGCGGTAGGTAAAGCGCGCCTCGCCGTTGAAATCCGCATCGGGCGTAAAGACCGCGTTGCCCGCGCCGTCCAGCTCTACCGAGCCATGCGTCGCGCCGCCGACCTCAACCACGTTGAGCGGGTCGTCGTTCGGGTCGGTGTCATTGGCCGTCAGGTCGGACAAGGCGACGCTCAGCGCGACGTCTTCGACGCCGTCGATGGTGTCGTCGTTGGCCTCTGGCGGCAGGTTGGAGATCGTGACCTCCAGCGTCGTCGGCACGCTCAGGGACAGACCGTTCGCCGTCGCCGTCAGGTTGAGCGTGAGGGTGCCGCCAAAGGTATTGGGCGGCGTGCCCGACAGGACAGACCCGCTGAGAGACAGCCATTCCGGCAGGGCCGCGCCGTCGGGACCGGTCGCGGCAAAAGTGATCGCGTCCCCTTCGGGATCGGCAAAGTAGGGCGCCATGTCGAGGGTAAAGAGGTCGCCCGCCTCGCCCTCCAGCTCCGGCAGCGGCAGCGTCAATCGCGGCGCATCGTCCACCGGATCGATGGTCAGCAGCGCGGTCTGGGTGAGCGTCCCGCCGGTAGAGGTGGCAGTGACGTCGACGGCGAGGATTCCGTTGAAATCCGCGGGCGGCTGTCCCTGCAACGTCGACCCATCAAAGGAGAGCCACGCCGGCAGGTCGCTGCCCTCTGGCCCGGTGACGGTGAGGGTCACGGCGTCGCCATCCGCATCGGTGAAGTACCCCGACAGATCGGCGCTGAACGGCGCATCCTCGGGCGAGTTGAACGGCCCGAGATCGCCGGTCAGGACCGGTGCATCCTCGACCGGGGCAAGCACGATTTGCGTCTCGACGGTGGTCACCAGCCCGTTCGCCGTGGCGGTCAGCGCGATCTCGACCGCGCCGTTGAGGTCGGCGGGCAGCGTGCCGGTGATCCGTCCGTTGGTGAGGGTCAGCCAAGCGGGGGCGGGGTCGCCACCCGGACCCGTGAGGGCCAGCGTAATTTCGTCGCCTTCGGGATCGGTGAAGAGGGTCGAGACGTCGATGTCCACCGGCGTATCCTCGACCCCGTCGAAGGGACCGACATCGCCAATTGCGCGCGGCGCGTCATCGACCGGCGCGACATTGACCACGACGCTGGCCTGATCGGTCAGGCCCGTGACGTCGGTGATCGTGTAGGCAAAGCCGCCCGGGCCGTTCCAATCCGCCGTCGGGGTAAAGACGACGTTGCCCAGACCGTCCCGCGCCACGGTCCCGCCGACGGCATCCGACACGCCGGTCAGCACAAAGGAATGATCGTCGGGGTCACTGTCGTTGCCCAGCAGCGTAAGCTCAGGCACAACCAGGGCGACGTCCTCGTCCGTCGCGAGCGTTTCGCCGCGCGCGATCGGGGAGTCCTGCCCGCTGACGACGTCGATCTCGACACGGCCCGTCGCGCTCAACCCGTCTTCGTTCACGACACGGTAGCTGACCACGGCACGGCCCGAGAAATCTGCGGCGCCTGCGAATTCGATCAGCCCTTCGGGGGTTATCGTCGCACTGCCGCCGAGCGCGCTGGCGATCCCGTCAAAGGTCAATGCGCCGCCGTCGGGGTCCACATCGTTTGCCAGCAGGACCGACGGGTCGAGCAGCAGTGTCTCGCCCTCACCGATCCGGTAGCCAAGGTCGGACACCGCAATCGGGAAATCGGCACCCGGCAGCACGCTCAGCGTGACCTCACCGATACCCTGCGCGCCATGCACATCCTCGATCACATAGCTGAACCCGGCGTTGCCGAAGTAATCGGCGCGCGGGGTAAAGATCACCTGCCCGCCCGAGAAGGCGACCGAACCGTTGATGGGATCGAGAACGCCGACAAGGTCGAACTCGTCGCCCTCCACATCCACATCGTTCGCGACGAGCGTCGCGGCATCGATGGCGATGGCGGCGTCCTCGGCGGTCTCAAAGCCGCTATCAGTACCGGCCCGCGGGGCGTCGTTCACGGGCGCGAAGTCGACCACGATCCGCCCGGTCTCCTCGGACTCGAGCCGCCCGTCCGAGATCGTGTATTCAAACGTGATCTCGCCCGTCAGATCGGCACCCGGCGTCAGCGCGATGCGCCCGTCCGGCAGGATCAGGGCACGCCCGCCGCTAACCTCCTGGACCACGGAGACCAGCGTCAACGGATCGCCGTCCGCATCGGTGTCATTGCCGATCAGTTGCGCCGCGTCGAGGTAGAGCACGGTATCTTCGGTTCCGGCAAAGCGATCCTCAACCGCGACCGGGGCGCGGTTGGTCGACAGGACCTCTACGCTGACCTCGGCGGTGTCGGTGCCGTGCAGGTCGTCGGTCAGCGTGTAGCTGAAGGTCGCCGTCCCTTCGGTGTCCGGCGTCGGGGTGAAGAGGACGCCGGTGGCGGTCAATTCGACCGTTCCGCCAACCCCCGCCTCGACGGAGGAGATACGGATCGCGTCGCCGTCCCAATCCTCGTCATTCGCCAGCAGATCGGCGAATGGGATCAATAGGGCAACGTCCTCGTCCGTAGTGAACCCACCGTCGTCGCGGGCGTCCGGTGCGACATCGCGCGGGCGGATCGTCAGGGTCACGCCTGCGCTGTCCTCACCATCCAGATCGTCGGTGATCGTGTGGGAGAATTCGACGTCGCCCGTATAATCCAGCGACGGTGTGAAGGTGTAGCCATAGGCCGCGCTTGGATCGACGCCAACTTCGGTCTGGATCATCGCGCTGCCTTGCGTCGCGCTCAAGAGCACCATCAGCGGGGTGGCGAGCCCAAGCGGCGGCGTGCCGCTCAACCGTCCGGTGGTGGCATCAAGGCTCAGCCAAACAGGCAGTGGGCTGCCATCGTTGAGCGTCGCATCAAAGGTCGGGTCTGTCATGCCATCGCTTGCGGAGGCCGGGGCATCCTGCGTGATCGCAACCGGATCATGCGCAACGAGCGTGCCTTGCGGCGTAGCGGTAAAGGTCACCGCGGTCTCGACCGGCGGATTGAGCCCGTCGTCCGCCGTGACGATCAGCGCGAGGCTGCCGGCGTGTCCAATCGGCGGCTGTCCGGTCAGGGTGCCGTCCGTCACGCTCAACCATTCGGGCAGGGCGCTGCCATCGCTGAGGGTGGCACTGTAGGTGACATAGGCCTCGACCAACCCCGGACGGGTGGTTTCGTCGAGGATCTGTGTCGCGCTTTCATAGACAGGGGTCGGCGTATTGGCGGCCAGATCGTCCGCGAAACTGGTGATCCGGATCGGATCGCCGTCGCCGTCACTGTCGTTGGCCATCAGATCGGCGAGCGTAAAGCTCAGCGCCTCATCCTCACGTCCGATCAGGGTGTCATCCAGCGCGACAGGGACTTCGCGCTGCTCGACGACGTTAAAGACGGTCAGACCCCAGTTCGCGGAAACGGCGTCCTTCTGGTCTTCGGCGAGGTAGCGCATGGCAAAGCTGCCGGACCAGTCCTCGGGCAATTCGAGGCGGTAGTCGTCCCCTTCTGCCACCGCGCGGAACCCGCTGATACCGCGGAAATCGACGTCGTAGTCCAGCGGTAGCTCAAGGGTCAGCGGACGGCTGGAGATCTCACCACTTACCGTATCCCGTTCCGTCAGCGTGATGCGGACATCCGGCGCGTCGAAATAAAGCGCGGGCACCTCGCCCGACAGGCGCAGGGTGGCCTCGTCAAAGCTGAGCCAAGCGGGCAGCGGACTGCCATCGCCCATGCGCGCGGTCGCGCCGACGATCTCCATCCCCGCTTCGGGCGCGCCGGTCAGCGTGCCGTTGCCCTTGGGATCAAAGATCGACAGGTCGATGTCACCCCAATCATAGGCAGTGTCAAAATCAAAGCGGATCTCGCCATCGCTGTCGACGAACGTCAGGCTGGCATCCACGACCAGCCGATCCTCGACCTCCGTGATGACGGTCGCGCCGGTCTCTGCATCGGTTTCGGTCACGCGCCATGTGAGGCCGACACGTCCGACGTAGCCCTCGGGCGGCGTGCCGGTGACGGTCGCGCTCGACTCATCATAGCTGAGCCACTCGGGCAGGACCGCGCCGTTGATGCCCTTCACGCTGAGCACGCCATCCAGCGGCAGGCCGAGCGCGGCGCGATCCGCCGTCAGGCTCACCGGATCGCGCGGCCCCTCGGGCGTTTCGACCAGACCGAGGAACTCGACCCGGTTGAAGAACAGCACATCGCCCTCGGGGTCCTCGTCGTTGGCAAAGGCGCGCGCGGCCCCGAGGTAGAGCGGCTGATCCTCGAACCCGTTGACGATGTCGTCGCGCAGGATCGGTGCCTCGTTGCGCGGCAGGATGTCGATGTGAACCGTGCCCTCGCCCGTCAGGCCGATCTGGTCGCTGATCGTGTAGGTAAAGGACGCATCGCCGTTGTAATCAGGACGCGGATCAAAGCGGATCACGCCATTGCCGACCAGCGACGCCTGCCCGTTCTCGGGGAAGAGGTCCAGCGTGGCAAAGCTGATCGGCCCGCCCTCGGGGTCATAGTCGTTGGCCAGCAGGTCGGCGATATTGATGTAAAACGCCTCGTCTTCGACCGTGACATAGCCGCGATCATCCACCGCGCGGGGCGGCGCGTCGGGGTGCACGGTCACGGCGACCTCGGCGGTATCCTCGATGCCGCGATCATCCGTGACGGTGTAGCTGAACAGTGCCTCGCCGCTGAATCCCGGATCCGGCGTGAAGGTGACGGTCGTGTCGGTGATCTCGGTGATCGTGCCGTTCTGGGGCGCGAAGGCGGTGACAAAGGAGATCGGGTCGCCCTCGGGGTCATGGTCGTTGGACATGAGGCGCGAAATCTGGATCGTGATCGCCTCGTCCTGATGGGTCGAGACGTCGTCGTTCTTGGTCTTTGGTCCATCGTTGACAGGGGCGACAAAGATCTCCACCCGGCCCCAACTGCTGGCGCCATTGCCGTCCGCAACACGGTACTCGAACCCGGTGAGGCCGTAAAAATCCTCTTCCGGGATATAGAACCGTCCAAAGAGGTCCGAGACAACCAGACCAAAGCTGGCGGAGTCAAAGGCCCCCGGCGCAATCGGCACGCCATTGGGGTCGCGCAGGGCGCGTGTGCTGGTAAAGGAGAGCGCGTCGCCATCCACGTCGAAATCGTTCGATAGAATGTCGGCGATCGGGATTTCGAACATCGTGTCCTCTACCGCTTGGTAGATCCCGTCATTCACCGCGACCGGCGCGTCGTTGATGTTAAGGACATTAACCTCAACCTGCGCGCTGCTTTCACGGCCAAATTCGTCGCGTGCCGTATAATCAAAGAAGGCGTCGCCAAAGAAATCCTGTTCGGAGAGGAAGAGGATCTCCCCCTCCGGGCCCAGTTCGACGGTGCCGCCGGAAATGGCCGAGACCGAGATGACCTCGAGCCCCGGATCGGGGATGGAGGTGTCGTTCTCCAACAGCAGCGCCGGGTCGATGACGAAACCGATGTCCTCGTCGGCAAAGCGGACCACGTCGTCTTCGGCATTGAAACGACCCGCGCGGGACAGCCCGTCGATGTCGTCGCGATCCCAGATCAGACCGTCGGCAAAGCGGATCTCCTCGATCCCCAGTTCGCGGCTGACGAAGTGCTCGGTCACGCGCATCGTGTCGGTGGTGAACCCATCGCCGCGCTCAAGCTCGATCAGCAGATCGTCGCCCTCGCGGATCAGGGAGACATTGGTGCGCAGGACCTCCGGCGTCAGTTCGACCACGTCGATGTCGGCGGCCTCGCCCAGCTCTGTCACGGTGTCGTTCAGCCGGTCGGTGCCAAAGACGTATGTGTCCGACCCGGCGGCGCCGGCCATGGTGTCGTCGCCATATCCGCCCTCGAACCGGTTGGCGCCCGCGTCACCCGACAGGGCGTCGGCATGGGTCGACCCGATGAGATTCTCGATACCGCTGAGGGTGTCGCCCTCGGCCTCGAACCCAGTGCCCGTGCCGCTGGCCAGATCGACCGCCACGCCGCCCGAAGCGCCGGTGTAATCGGCGGTGTCGATCCCGCCCCGGCCGTCGATCTCGTCCCCGCCCAGACCACCGCGCAGGATGTTGTCGCTGCCGTCGCCGCGCAGGATGTCGTCGTGGAACGATCCCTCGACAATTTCGATCCCGGCAAAGCTGTCGCCCTCGGCGTCCCCGCCGCCGGCGCTGCCATCGGCCATGTCGACCGTCACGCCAGTCGCAGACAGACGATAGCTGGCGGTGTCCACGCCCGCGCCCCCGGTGAGGCTGTCGCCACCGCGCCCGCCGATCAGCGTGTCATTGCCCGCCCCGCCGTCCAGCGTGTCGACGCCGCGTCCGCCCGAAAGCAGGTTCGCGCCCGCGTCCCCGGTCAGCGCGTCGTCAAAGTCGGACCCGGTGAGGTTCTCGATCCCCGTCAGCGTGTCGCCCGCCGCATCGCCGCCCGTCGCCGTTTCGTCGACAAGCGAGATTTGCACAGCCTCCGCCGAGAGTGCGTAATCTGCGGTGTCGATCCCGTCGCCGCCGTTAGTCACATCCGCGCCCGCGCCGCCGATGATGGTGTCGTCGCCTGCACCGGCCTCGACCGTGTCGTCGCCGTCGCGCGCCTCGATGGAATCGCCGCCGCCGAGCCCTTGGATCAGGTTGCCGCTGTCGTCGCCAAAGAGCTGGTCGGCAAACTCCGTCCCGATCAGGTTCTCCGCGCCAGAGACGAGGTCGCCGTTGGCAAAGCCGCCCTGTCCCAGACGGGAGATGAAATCGAGACGGATTCCGGCATTGGAGGCGGAGTAATCCAGCGTATCGACGCCCTCACCCAGATCGATCTCGTCCGCGCCTGCAGAACCGATGACAGTGTCGTCGCCGCCGCGCGCCATGATGGTGTCGTTGCCCTCAAGCGCCTCGAACGTCTCGCCCATGGCCGACCCAATCAGCAGATCAACCTCTGGCGTACCGACGTAATGGGTCAGCTGGACCTCACCGATGGTGGCGACGACGGTGCCCTCGTCCTCAACCCCTTCGCTGTCGGCGATGGTGTAGACGAAATCGGCGGGGCCGCTGAACCCATCCTCGAATTCGATGACGATGAACTGGTTTTCGTGAACGCTAAGCGTGCCGACGGAAGGCAGGGCCGAGACAAAGCTCAACTCGCTCTCGTAGGAGAGCGGGCCGACGTCAACATCGCTGTCATTCGCCATCAGGTCCGCGATCCGCACGACGAGGGGCACGGCGAATGTGCCTGTCACTGCATCGGCGGTAGCGGTCGGGGCGTCGTTCACCGCCTCGATGGAGACCCAGACCCGCCCGCTGTCGGTGCCGTTCTGGCCGTCCGTGACCACGTAATCGAAATAGGCCAGACCGTTGACGTTCAGATCGGGGGTAATCAGGACATTCCCGTCACCGTCCAGCGTCACGGTGATCGAACTGTTGACCGGGGTGCTGACCGCCTGGATCGACAGGGTATCACCGTCGATGTCGGTGTCGTTGCCCAGAAGCGCCGAGGCGTCGATGGTGGTCGCGACGTCCTCGTAAATCGTGACCGCATCGTCCGCCGCCACGGGGGGCGCGTCATTGATTGGTTCGATCCACAGGGTCGCCTCTGCGTCGTCGACACCCCCGTCGCCATCAATGACCGTATAGCGGAAACTGGCTTCTCCCCAATAATCGGCATCGGGTGTGAAACGGATCTCGCCTGTCGCCAGCAGCTCGACCTCGCCGTTTACCGCCGCCGAGACGCTGCCGATGGAAATCGACTCGGAATCGTGGTCGCTGTCGTTTTGCAGTAGGTCAGCGGCCTGGATGATGAGCGGCTGCTCCTCCACGCCGTTCAGGAAATCGACACTGGCCTGAGTGTGACTCTCGTCACGCGCGCTCGGGGCGTCGTTGACCGGATTGACCTGCACAATCGCATGGGCCACGGCGGTGCCGCCATGGCCGTCGCTGATCTGATAGTCGAACCCGCCCTCACCGTACCAATGGGTGCGCGGCGTGAACTCTATCGTGCCATTGGCAAAGAGTGTGACGCTGCCGCCAGTTGCACTGCCGACCGACGTGACCGTCAGGGTGTCACCGTCCTCGTCCACGTCGTTGGACAAGAGTTGCGTTGCCGTCAGCGTCAGGGGCGCGTCCTCGTCGGTGATGTAGCTGTCCTCGGCACCGACCGGGGCATCGTTGACCGGGGTGACGGTTACATCGACAGAGGCGGTCGCGCTTAGCCCATCTGCGTCCTCGACCGTGTAGCTGAAGGTGCCGGTGCCAAAGAAGCCCGCGACAGGCGTGATCAGGATCGTGCCATCACCGCGCAATTCTGCGTCGATCTCGCTGCCGGGCGCGACGGCGGTAACGCTCAGCGCGTCGCCATCGATGTCGCGATCATTGTCCAGAAGATTGGCGGCCGCGATGACGATTGAGGTATCCTCAACCACCGTGATCCCCGCGTCATCGACCGGCGTCGGCGCATCGTTGACCGGAGTGACGTTGATATTCACCCAGGCCTCGGCCCGCCCGCCATCCGGTGTGTTGGCTGCATAACGGAACCCGGCGGGGCCGTTGTAATCCGCGACCGGGCGGAAGGTGACCGTCCCGCCCGACGTCATGGAAACGGTGCCGCCCTGCGCGTCGAACACCTCGGCCAGGATCATGCGGTCGCCGTCGATGTCGTTGGCCAACAGGCGATCCGCCTCGATCTGCAGGAGTCCGTCCTCGGGCACCTTCAAACCGAAATCATCAAGCGCAGAAGCCGGCGGGCGCACCCGCAAAAGCACGGTCGCCGTCGAAATTCCGTTGCGTCCATCGCTGATCGTGTAGTCGAAGGAGGCTGCGTCGCTCCATCCTTGGGTCGCGGTAAACACTGCGTCCCCGTCGCCGTTCATCTCAACCGTGCCGCCGACCGCGTTGGACACCGACAGGACGCGCAGCGGCTCACCGTCGGGGTCGAAGTCGTTGGACAGAAGGGTCGTGGAGAGGATCGTGGTCGGCTGATCCTCCACCACCGAATAAAACCCGTCCTGCAAGGCCTCGGGCGCGTTATTGTCGAGACGGTCCAGAACGTCCGTCATCGTCCAGATCGTGCCGTCGGCAAATTCGATTTCCTCGATCCCGCCCTCGGGCGTTCCGTCCAGCGTATCGAGAATTGTCAGGCTGTCGTCAGGGTGCCCCGCAAAGCTCAGCACCACACCGTCGTCACCGCGATAGAACCGCGCGACGCCGGCCTCTGCGGCAACAAATCCGCTGATGACCACGCGGTCCACGCCCAGTCCGTCGCCCTTGTCGCTGATCGTGTCATGCCCATAGCCGGGCGCAAAGAGGTAGGTGTCACCCTCCCCCTGCCCGGACAACAGATCGCTGCCCGCGCCGCCGGACAGCACATCGGCGCCGTCAAAGCCAAAGATGCCCTCGTTCCCGGCACTTTCGGCGGCGGCGATGACCATGGCCCGCAGGGGGGCGCCCTGCCATTCGGTGCCGTCGCTGAACCGCAAGACCTCGATCCCGGAGGTGCCGGTGCCGAGGATCCCCTCGACCGTCAACCGGTCGCCATCGCCGAAATCGACGATCAAGTCGTCGCCATCCGCCGCGCTGCGGGTCAGGCTGACCACGTCGGCAGGCAGGAAGTCGGGCAGGTCGATCGCCTCTCCGTCCTGATTGCCCGAGTCGGTGAACCGGTCCGCGCCATCGCCCGTGCGATAGATATAGGCGTCCACCCCATTGCGGCCGTCGATTGTGTCACGACCCGGACCGCCGGTCAGCACATCGGCGTCGTCGGTTCCGGCGACCTCGTCATCACGCTCCGTCGCGAGTGCAGTCAGGACGGCGGCGGTGATCTCGGCAATTCCAAGGGTCGTGCCGGCGTCCGCGATCTCGATCACCTCGATGGTGGCATCTGCATCACCCGACAAACCGTCGGGAATGGTGATCGCGTCGTCACTGCCGGCAAAGCGGATGATCAGGTCGTCGCTGTCCTGCCCCAACCGGTGGAAGGTTACCTCATCCGCCGCGTAGCCCTCGATCCGGATCGTATCCGTCGCGCCGTCCGTTCCGCCGTCCTCATAGGTGTCGCGGCCATCACCCTTGCGGAAGACATAGGTGTCCGCGCCCTGCCCCAGAGACATGCGATCATTTCCGCCAAGGCCCGCGATTTCATCCGCCTCGTCCGAGCCGATGATGGAATCCGCGCCCGGCGTCGCCGCCGTCGCCAGCAAGATCTGGGCGAAATCGTCAGTTGCCCACTCTTCGCCCGTGTCGGCAAAACGGATCACGTCGATCCCGGCATCGTTGGTCAGCACGAGACCATTTTTCAGCGTCAGGATCGCCGGACCCGCAGCGCCCGTGATGACGACGCGCAGGTCATTCTCGTAGCCCGCTTCCAGACGCACCTCGTCTGGCTGCACGCCGATCAGTTCGAGAACGTCGGTGGCGCCCTGGAAGCGGACCTCGTTGATCGAGTCGTTGCCGTCACCAGCGCGCCAGCGGTAGGTGTCATTCCCCGACAGGCCCGCCAAGACGTCCTCGCCACCCAACCCTTCGAGAACATCGTCAGAGGCGAACCCCTCGATGTACTCGCCCGCGTCGCTTGCTTGATCCACCACAAATCGCGCGAGGATCTCGGCTTTGGTCCAGACGACATCGTCGGCGAAAGCGATGCTCTCAACCCCGAGGTCGACCCCTTCGGTGAGCATCCCGGTCAGGCGCAGGACGCCACCATCCGCTGCACCGGGTGCACTGTCCGCGATCAGAACGAGCAGTTCGTCAACATCCTCACGCAGCGTCACGGCTGTCGAGTTCACGTCGCCGAGGATCAGTTGATCGATCCCGCCAAAGGAGTTTTCGACGATCTTTACGTTCGCGTCGCCTCGTGACCAGACATAGGTGTCATCGCCATTCCCGCCCTCGATCGTATCTTCGCCCTGACCAAAGACAAAGGTCTCATGGCCCGACGGGAAGCCTATGATATGGTCCGCGCCTGCGGCCTGCGCCTCAGTCAGCAGACGGTCACGCAGGGCCGCTCGGGTCCAGATAGTACCGTCGTCGAATACAAAGGTCTCAATCCCCGCCGCGCTGTCCGACAGGCTTTCGGGCAGGTTGATCCGCGCACCGGGGCCATCGACCGTATCGGCGATGATGAAGACGAGGCTGTCGTTCTGTTCGCGTACCGGTGTCACATCGCCCGGTGCGACGTCGTGCAAAAATAGCGTATCACTCCCGTCGAAACCAAGTTCGATCAGCTGGTCGTTGCCGTCGCCGCGGGTCCAGACGTAGTGATCGTCGCCCTCCAGACCGGTGATAACGTCATCGCCTGGACCTCCCTCCAGCGTTTCCGCGCCATGGAGACCCCTGAAGTAGTCGTCGTCATCGCTCAGCGCTTTTTCCTGCCACATCCGCTGCACGTCAGCGCGGCTCCAGCTAGTGCCATCGTCAAAGGTATAGACCTCGATTCCTGATGCACCGCCGCTGTCAAAGACTCCATCGATCCGCAGCTTGCCGCCGTCCCCAGCAGCAGGGACGAGCGTCAGGATCAGATCGTCGCGGATACGCTCCAACGTCACTTCGGAAGGGCTGACGCCGTTCAGTTGCAGCTCATCCCCAAGCCCGTCAAAATTATACTCCGTGATCCGGTCATCGCCATCACCGGGCGACCAGACATAGAGGTCATCACCATTCAGACCAGTCAGGTGATCGTTTCCGACGCCACCCACCAGAGTATCTGCGAGGTTGAAGCCGCTGAGCGTGTCATCGTTGGCGCTCGAGGCATCTAGCCACCATTGCATGCGCATCTCGGCAGGCGTCCAGACCTCGCCGGTCTGGTCAAAGACGACCTGTTCGATGCCGAGTTCAATATAGCTTTCAAAGGCATAGGCGAGTAAAATCTGTCCGCCGTCACCAGCCCCCGGCGCGCTTTCGTCGATGGTGAGGATCGCATCCTCTCCATGGCGCGCGACATGCACTTCATTCGGCGCCACTCCGTAAAGGGTCAGTTGGTCGAGGCCATCGCGCGAGCCTTCGCCGATGAACTTGTCCTCGCCGTCGCCACGGGACCAGACGTAGCTATCTGCCCCGTCACTGCCCTCGAACACTTCGTCTGCGGTGGTATTGGTGATCGTGTCCGCGCCGCTGGTGCCCTCGACCGTGTCCTGGGCCCGCACGGCCATCGCGTCCAGTTCCGCAAATGTCCATTCCGTCGTGTCGTCAAAGCGCACCAATTCGATGGTGCGTCCGGCACTGCCGCTATCCACGATGGTTAGCGATCCGGGCTGACCGGCGAACGTCAGGATCAAATGTTCGTCAAGCAGCAGGTCACGACTGACGCTCACATCGCCCGGCACCACGCCGGTCAGGTTGACAACATCCGTGTCGTAAGTCGCGTCGTCGATGATGATATCATGACCATCGCTTCCGACGGCATATGTGTAGGAATCCGATCCATCACCGCCGATCAACAGATCATCGCCCCGGCCGCCGGTCAAATGATCATCGCCGCCGTGCCCGATGACCGTGTCGTCGCCAGCGGTCGGACTCTGGTCATTGAGTAGTTGCAAGACCTCGCCCACCGTCCAGGTGGTGTCGGCAAGTGCGCCGTCGGTCGCGCGCATCTCGATCACATCGACGGAATCGCGCTGGCTGGCCGTCAGCGTGTTGCGCAGTTCGATCCGGTCGACGGATCCGGCAAAGGTGATAACAAGCGTTTCTCTATCCAGAGGGTCGCGGGCAAAGTTCACGTCGGCGGCGTCCATCCCGACGATCTGCAGGACGTCCGTGGCATAGAACCCCAGATCATCGATCACGGTCAACCCGTCGCCCGAGCGGTGAATATAGATGTCGTCCGAATTATATCCGGTCAGTGTATCCGCGCCCGGTCCGCCCTCCAGCCGGTCTTCGTCAGCAAAGCCCAGAATGTGGTCGTCGCCAATCGTCGTCTTGGCCGCGAGCACCGTCTCGCGCAGTTCGACCACGCCTTTCTCACTGTCATCCTTGAACCGGATGACTTCGATCGTATCGTCGGTATTGCCGGTCAGCCCGTTGACGAGCCGGACACCGTTGGTCGGATTGGCACCTTCGCCATCCCACGCACCGAAGGCGATGAACAGGTCCTGGGGGTAAGACGGCAGGTGATGGAAGCTCACCTCACCGGGAAGATAATCCGGCAACAACAAGACATCTACGTCCCAAAGACCGTTATCCTCAATCGTCACAAAGCCGCTATCGGCGCGCACCACATAGGTGTCGCTCGCGTCGCCACCGATCAGAAGCTGGCCGTCAACCGTCGCCTCCAGCGTGTCTGGCTGGTTGAACCCGATCAGGGGGTTGATCCCCGCCGCCGCCTTGTCGCTGACGATCCGCGCGCGCATGTCGGCGGTGGTCCAGAGGGTGCCGTTGTCAAAGCTGAACTCTTCGATCCCGTGGCCATTGCTTCCCTGCAGGGCATCGACGATACGCACAGTCGATCCATCTGCGAAATCCACGAATAGGGTCGCGGGAGAGGACGCATCGACGCGTAGGGTGATCTCTTCCGGCGTGACGTCGGCAAGATGCACGCGGTCGTTGTCCCAGAGGCCGCTGTCATAGATAACATCCCATCCCGTGCCGGGACGGATCACATAGGTGTCCGAGCCATCGCCGCCGATCAGGGTATCCGCGCCAAGCCCGCCGTCCAGCGTGTCATCGCTGCGGAAACCCCGGATCTCATCGGGGCCATCTGTCGGGGCGGCGGCCAGGATCATGTCCTCGACCGTATCGAGGGTCCAGACCGTGCCATCGTCGAACTGGATCTCGTCGATGCCGCGGTCATCAAAGGCATCGCGGATGGTAATCCGGTCGCCGGGGGCGAGGAAGTCCATCACCAGCGTGTCGGGATCGCCGAGCGCACGACTGACACTCACGTCATCCGGATTCACCCCTATCACCTGCAAGGTGTTGCCGGTCCTCGTTTCGATGATCAGGTCGTCGCCGTCGCCCGCGCGCCAGATGTAATGGTCGTCACCGCCCTCGCCGATCAGGGTGTCATCGCCGGCCAAACCCTCCAGCGTTTCCGGGCCACTCGACCCGGTGATGAGGTCATTGCCTTCGGTACCAATCGCCGTGATCGCGGCGGTCAGCGTGGCGCGATCCCAGGTGGTGCCATCGCCGAATTCGACGGATTCCACCCCCGCCCCGGCATTGGTTGAAAACTGGCCGCGCAGCAGGATTTCGTCGTCCGTGCCGTTGAAGATCAGCAGAAGGTCATCGCGGTCATCATAGGGTCGCACGACGCGGACATCGCCCGGCTCGAACCCTTCGATCAACAGGCGGTCCGTGTTCAGAGAGGACCCGCTGTCCGAGATGATGTCGCGCCCATCCCCCCGGCGGAACAGATAGGTGTCGCTGCCCTCCGCGAGGTCCAGTTCGTCGTCACCCGCGCCGCCCCCGGCGGTATCGTCGCCGGCAAACCCGACGATACGCTGATCACCCTGACCGATGCTGTCTTCGTCCGCTGCAGTGATTGCGACGTTGTCGCCGTCATCGAAATACCCCGTCGCGGCGGCATGCGCGGCGTTGGCGGCATCCCGAGCGCCGGAATCAATCGCGAGGTCGGCCAGAACGCGCGCCCTGAGGTCGGCGTAGGTCCAGACCGTGCCGTCCGAAAGTGTGATTTTTTCGATCGCGGAGGACCCGCCCGAGCGGAGGCCATCGACGATCAACACCTCGTCGCCGTTGCCGAAATCCAGCAGCGCGTCCAGACTGTCGGGCCGCGCGCGGCTCACCGTGACGCTGGTGGCCGCGTAGTCGACAATGCGCAACTCGTCGTTCGCGGAATGGCCCCGGTCGTCGATGATCTCAAAGCCGTCACCGGCCTTGTAGATATAGGTGTCCCCGCCCGA
This sequence comes from Pseudooceanicola sp., assembly GCA_002709085.1. Taxonomy (GTDB): domain Bacteria; phylum Pseudomonadota; class Alphaproteobacteria; order Rhodobacterales; family Rhodobacteraceae; genus Pseudooceanicola. Next base: position 16,348 of record PAPR01000005.1, read on the forward strand.
GAGGCCTGAGAGGCGGTCATGCCCCTCCCCGCCGGTCAGCTGCTCGGCCGCGCCGGCAAATCCGGTTACGATGTCGTCGCCTGCGGCCGCCTGCTGATCAACCAGAAGCTGCAAGACCTGCGCATGGGTCAACACCTGCCCGCCGTCAAAGCGGAATTCTTCCACAACCGAACCGCCGCCGCCGAGGCCACCCAGAATAGCAAGGCTATCCTCGGTCCCCGGAACGCGGATCACGAGGGTGTCGCCGTCGGCGTGGAAGTTCAGGCTTTCGCTGGTCAGGGGCGCAGCGATCTCGACCACGTCATAGCCGGAGGTCTCGGAAATCGCGTCCGCCCCGCTGCCCAAACCAAAGTGGTAGGTGTCGTCGTCGCCGCCACCCTCCATCAGATCGTCGCCCGCACTGGCGGCGAATTCGTCTTGGCGATCGTCAAAGCCGCGCAGCAGGTCGTTGCCCTCGGTACCCTGGATCATCCGGGCGCGGATGTCCTCCAGCGTGAGGGTGGTGCCATCGGCGAACAGGAACTCTTCGATCTGGCGCGCGCCGAGACCCTCGATGACCCGCAACTGGTCGCCGCTTTCGGGCAGGGTAAAGATCAGGTCGTCGCCCTCGCGCGTGACAAGCATTGCGTCAGGATCGACGCCGATGCCAAAGATTACGCGGTCGAGCGCGCCGTCCTCGCTCTGGCTGTCCTGCCATTCGGTGATGCTATCAAGGTCATAATCCAATCCAAAGGCGTAGGTATCACCAAGTCGACCGCCTGACATCTGATCGTCGCCCTGGCGTCCGTCCAATACGTTTGGCTGGTCCTCCAACCCGACGATGACGTTATCGCCGCGGTTGCCCCCGGCAATTGCGAGTAGAGCCTCGACGTCCCCGATGCTCCAGATCGTGCCGTCGAAGAAGCGGAACTCCTCCACTCCGAAGCGAGTATCGCCGAACTGGTTGATGATCCGCAACGTGTCGGGCCGGTCGGCGATCGTGATCAGAAGGTCGTCCCCGTCACGTTCAAAGAGCGCATTGTCGGTGGTGATTCCCGCCCCGAAGACGACGGAGTCCGAACCCGTCCAACGGCCCGTAACCTCGTCATGGATCACATCGTTTCCGTAGCCGGTGTCGAACAGGTAGGTGTCGCCATCGGAGGCACCGAACATGGTGTCGTTGCCCGCGCGGCTGTCGATGGTTTCGCCGAAATCGGTGCCATAGAGCGTTTCGTCCGCATCGGTCCCGACCAGGTCAATATCCTCGGGGTTGAGATCGGTCAGCGGCACGATGCGGTCGGAAAAGACGAACTGCTCCACCGCGTTCGGCTGCCCGGTCATACCACTGCGGTTGTATTGCCCCTCAAGGAACAGCGTCTCGCCAGTGTCCTTGATCGTCAGCATCAAGGTCGTGCCATCACGCGAGAAGGTGACATCGTTCAACGCGATCCCGCGCAGCTCTACCGTGTCGAATCCGGCCTTCAACAACACATGGTGGCTCTGATCCCAGATGGTGTCGTTGCCGTAGCCGCGCATCCAGATGTAGGTGTCGTTGTAGACGCCGCCTTCGAGCCGGTCATCGCCCGCGCCGCCATCCAGCGTGTCGTTCAGGTCAAACCCGTAAATCGTGTCGTCGCCATCGGTACTGGCCTGATCGAGGTATTGTTTCGCGAGACGCAGCATGTCCCACTCTGCGCCATCCCCGAACTGGATCAAATCGACGGAATCCGTGTGGAAATCGCCCAGAATGACCGTCGGGGTCAGGACGAATTCGTTCAGGAACTGGATTTTGTCGTCGGTGCCCTCAACGCTGAGGGTCACGGTGCCGCTGCTGCCCACCCGTTCAAAGGTGAAATCCGCGACGCCGTAGCCAAAGATCTTCAGCGTATCGAAGGAGCGTGCGAGGTAATCCCCCTGGTTATCCTCGATGACATCAAAGCCATCGCCGACGCCCCAATGATAAGTGTCGTCCTGATCGCCACCGGACAGCACGTCATCGCCTGCGCCGCCGTCCAGTTTATCCTCGTTATGAAAGCCGTAGATGATGTCCGCGCCGTCGGTCTTGGCCTCCTTCAGGACGCGGGACATGATCTCCTGCTCATCCATGTAGGCCTGATCGTTGAACACAAAACGTTCGATCCGGTCCTGCCAGTAGAGACCGAAAATCCAGGTGTTCACCGCCTTGAACTGATTGACGATTGTGACAGATTGACCGGTCTCGACCCCGTCATCGTCCAGCATCCGCATTTCGAGGTTGTCGCTGTCGCCGTTGCGGATCAGGCGGATCTTGTCCTCGGTCAGACCCTTGGTGAGGTGCAGGATGTCGTAGTGATCGACCAGCAGGGCGTCGTTGTTATCCTCGATGATGTCGACGCCGTCGCCTTCGTGAATGATGTAGGTGTCGCTGTCACGCCCGCCGCGCATGATGTCATCGCCCAGCCCGCCTTCGAGCACGTCGATGGTCGGGGTGCCCAGCACGAGGTCATCTGTGTCGAGCGGATGTGAGGTCGCGATGGCCAGATCGTAGACCGACCACGCGGTGCCGTCGGCAAAGTGGATTTGCACCATCTCCGTGTCATCGGACCAGTCGCGCCCGAACATCCCGGTGAATTTGCCGTCGAACTGGCGTTTGACGGTCAGGGTCTGGCCGGTGTCGTTGACGGTGATGACGAGGTCGATGCCATCCTTGGTGGCGGTGATGTCCTCGGGCGTGAGGTGAGCAAAGCGCAGGAAATCCGCGCTGCGCGGATCGAGCGGGCCCTCGACATCCTCGATGATGATGTCGTCGAAATCGCGACCCACCACGTAGGTGTCGCCGCCCCAGTTGCCCTTGATGTGATGACCCGTGCCCGTGACATAAAAGATCTCGTCGTCGCTGCTGCCCTCGATCACCTCTTCGCTCGGATCGTAGATCACCACGCGATCTTCGTTGACGGACATGCGCTCTGCGGTTGCAAGCAGGCTGTATGCGGGATTCGTATTTTCCCACGCGGCCACGACCGTCTGGAACAGCTTTTCGCTGTCGATCTCGTCGTCGGCTTCTGTGCGGTAGTCGGGATAGACCCGCAGCAGCATTTCGTTCCAGTCGGTCAGCCAGTCGTAGGCCTCGTCCGGATCGGCGGGCATGTGGGTGAGGATCTGCTCGAACATCGGGACCAGTTCGCGTCCGGCGGTCGGCACCCAGATGTCGGAGTCCGCGCGGTATTCGATCCCGGCAAAGAAATCCGCCAGCCCGGTCTGAGACGCCGTGCGGATCGCCACGGCGCGCGACAGATGGATGTAGGTCTCCATCAGAATGCCAAAGAATTCGATCGCCGGTTCGATGATCGACACGTATTCCGTTTCGGACTCCGCCGTCGGATCGACCAAGCCGCCGGTCTCGTAGATCAACAGGCCGCTATCGGGATCGACGCGGGTCGACAGGATCTCGGGCTCGAAGACCTCACCGTAACTTCCGAGAGCAAAGCGGAACTCGTCAATCGTGAGGATCTCGGCGCGGTAACGGCTGTCGAGGGTGCTGTCCGCCTCGTCCAGCGTATCGAGGTCGACCTCATAGCCGCGCAGGCCGAAACCGCCGGGGCGACCTTCCTTGAACTGAAGCTCCAGCGCCCGGTCGAGGTTGCGCGCCCACATGTGGAAACCGCCGTCGTCGTCCTCGACCCAGATGGTGTAATCGACCACCTCACCGTCGATCAGGTAGACCCCGACGCGATCCGTCGGCACGACTTGGAAGGGATCGAACCCGAAGGTCTCCGCGCGCCATGCCTGCGTTTCGGTCGCGGGGACCTGGCTGCGCACATCGGTGAGGGTCGGGCGGTCGATCACGGTGCCATCGCGGTCCAGAACCGGCGCGCCCGATTGCAGGGTCCAGTAGCCGCCCTCGGCGTCCTCTACCCAGACGCCCCAGTCGAGAACGGTTGCGCGATCATCGATCACATCGACGAGGTAGGGCCGTTCGCTGCGAAGCTGCGGCGCCTCGGCCCGGTCGGAGGGGGAAAACATCTGCTCGACCCGCCAGCCTTGGGCCGCGAAATCCGCGAGGCCCGGGTCGGTTATCACCGCCCCGCCGGCGTCGGTCAGCACGTCGCCCGAGGCCAGCTCAAACCGGCCGCCGATCTCGTCCTCCACCCACTTGGCGCTGTCGAGAATCGTGGTCACGCCATCGACCTCAGCCGTCAGGATCGGCGTCAGCTCAAGGCTCTGTTCGAGCGAGCGCGCCCAAGCGCCGAGAACGGGGCGTATCGCATCACGCAGCGCATCGAGGTTGGGAACGTTCATCACGCCGGCGGCGGTTTCGACCGCCTCCTGCACCCGCAGATCGCTGGAGGCGTTCACCGCGAGATCCGCCAGCAACCCGCGTCCGGTGATGTTGATGGCGCTGCCGTCCACGCCAAGCGGGACGAAATCCGCCATCCCGTTGTCGCCATTGAATTCCGTCCGCGACAGGTCGGAATCAAAGATCACCTCATAGGTGTCGCCAATCGTGCCGTCATCGCGGGTAAACGTCCCGCCCTCGCGCAGCAGGTTCTGCTGCGGGGTCAACTGATCCAGCATCGCCCCGCCCAGATCAAAGGAGGTGATCCCCAGCATCGACAGCGAGAAGAGTTCCGCATGGGTCGAGGTGCCGCTTTGATCCAGATCGCGCCAGACTTGAAGGTCATCCCAGACCGCGTCGTTTTCGTCGATCACCCCGTCGCCGTTGTCGTCGTGCCGGGCAAGCTCTTCGTAGCCCGTCTCGGTTTGAGAGCCGAACATCTCTTCGACATTCTCGATGCGACCGTCGTTGAATTCATCGATGACGAGGAAGCCGTCGTCGCTGGACAGCCAGCCCGTTTTTTGCGCGAAGTCGTCGCCGTCGAGGTCGAAATGCACCCCGGATTGGTGCAGCGACGAGGTCTCGATCCCGTCGCCGTCGAGGTCCAATACCAATGGATCTTCAACCGGTTGCCAGTTGAAGCCTTTGGCCAGCGCCCAGAGTTTGTCGATGTAATATCCGATCTGCCCCCAGACCGAGAGGAAGGTCGGGATCTCCAGCTCATCGCCGCCAATGATGCGGAAATACATGTTGAGGGAGGATTTGTCCGTCCGCCCCAGCCAGGTATCCTTGAATTCGCCGAACTCGAAATTCTCGACGATCATCGAATTGGCCAGAACGCCCTCGGGATCGGGGAACTCTTCGTTCGCGCCGGTGATGTCGTGGATCATTGAGGCCACGATCAGTTGATTGGCGGTGGAGAACCCGTACCAGACGAAGGGCACAAAGAAGTCCCAGGCAATCTTTTGCGAGTAGGCCTCGAAGCCGAAGAGGGAGTTCGATCCCCCCGTCAGCGGCACGCCGTACATCTGGAGGATATCGTCCTTTTCGGCGTCCATGATGAAGACACCGGGGTGATACCAGAAGACGTCGGTTTCCCCGTCCCCGCCATCGACAAAACCGCCGTAAAGTTGCGATTTATAGGCTGTGGAGAACAGGAAGTCGCGCCCCGCTTCACCAAAGAGACGCGCGCCCTCACCGCCGCGCGCGATCAGGACGTCATTGCCATCTTCGCCGTGGATCTCCAGCCACATGTCTTCGCCGGCCTTGGCGCTATGGCCCAAGGGGTCGTCGAGGTCGTCGTCGTTGCCGACCATTTCGCCGGCAAAGACGTACTCAGCATCCTCAACGTAGGCGATATCGTCACCGCCGCCCATCCAGATTTCGCCGTAGCGCTGGAAATCGTCGCCGTTGATCCAGCCCGAGATGTCATCGAGATCGGCGTTCCACACCAGATCCTCACCATCCCCGAATTCGGTGAATTCAGCGTTGCTGACACGCAGCCCGTCGTTGTCGGTCCATTGCTGCAAGACGGCTAAGGCGTTCGGCGGCACTTCGAGGATCAGCGACATGATCAACCCGAGAGAGCCAAGGCCCCCTTCGATCACCGGGTTCCCGAGGTTGGACCGGGAAGAGCCGTTGATGACGCTGACATCGCCCGCGCCCTTGTAGCTGACCCGGTCCCAATCCTCCTTGCCGAAGGAATCCGTGATGGATCCCGGATCGCCCATATCGATCCAGATCGGCACGTCCCGCATCGGTACGCTCAGAACGACCTCATCGCGCCGCTCGGTCAGGTGGATGACGTCGATCCCGTTGAGGAAGTCTTCGGAGACACCGTTGGCCCCCGTCGCCGCCAGCTTTACCCGGATAAACGGGAGAGTGCCGAGCGTCGTTTCTTCCAGCTCTTGCAGGATCACGCCGGTGCCGACCAAATCGGTCGCATCCTCGGACACCTGCAGGGTATATTTCACCGCGTCCTGCCCCGCCGCGTCGGCGAGGAAGTTCACGAGATCATAGAGCAGGTCGGCGGCAAAGAAATTGTCGTAGTCGATGTTGAACCCGGCACCGAGGTAGATGTCGCGCCCGTTTCCGGGGCTGGCGCCTGTCTCGTCCGGGTATGTGATCTGATCGATGACCCAGTCGTCGCCGCCCTGTAGCGCGATGATATCCGCGCCAAGCCCGGCCCAGACGGTATCGTCGCCGGCACCCGCCAGGATGATGTCGTTGTCCCATGCGGCGATCATCTGATCGTCGAGATCCGTGGCAGAAAAGAAGCGCGCAAGTTTCGGGTCGTAGTCGGATTGATCGTCGGTCCGGCTGGGCAGGATCAGGTCGAGCCCCTCTTCCTCGGTCGACCAGCCCCATCTTACGATGTTCTCGATCTCGGCCTCGCCGTAGAGCTTGGTCATCATCGCCGCGGCCGTATCCGTCGAGACGGTCCATTTCTGTGCGAGGTAATCCCAAAGGACGGGAACCTCTGGAATCTCCCTGATCGGCGCCTCGCCGTCATCGCCCATCAAACCCCAAAGGATCGGCGAGAGGTCCAGCTCCATCACCACCGAGCTGGAGGGATCGACCAATTCGCCGACCTCGTTCATCCAGACGAGGATCCCCTCTTCGGGTCCGACGAGACCCTCGCCCTGATGATCACGATAATCGACCTTTTGCCGCGCCATCTGGGCGGAAAACTGCATCACCGCCTTCAGGATCGCCTCTTCCGAGCCGCGGATATTGGCGGGGAGGACGCCGTCCTCCTCCGCTTTTGCCAATTCATTCGCATCATCGAACAGGGCGCGGATTGCGGTGTTGCCGAACACCAGCGCCTCATTGTCGCCGCCGTGAATGGCGGAATAGGCAATGGCCTTCTGCATCGTGTCGAGAGCATGCCCGGCTTGCGTATGCTTTGACTGGTCCCAGCCGGAATCAAAGGCCAGCTCCTCATCGAACAGGGCGTCCTTGATCTCCTGCCCGTAGCGCGTCCAATACTGGTCATCCAGCGTCTCGGCGTACTTCATGATGACAAGATAGGCGATGGAGTGGAAGTTGACCGAGCCGATCAGCTCTCCCAGGATGCCATCGGTGGCGTGGGGATCGATGCTGGTCGAGGGGTTCAGGTTTTCCAGACCCTCGGTCCAGACGGCGGACTTGAAGGCCTGATCGAAGAGGTTGTAGCTCCACTTTGCCGGACCCAGTTTGCCGAACCACGACAGAGCCGCCGTGGCGAGGCCGAAGCCAACGGCGAGGAAGGTCGCCGCATCGCCTGAGCGGACAAATTCGAGGATTTCCCCGTCGATGTGGTGCCCGGAATAATTGGAGAGGGTCAGCTGCGTCAGGATGTCGTTCGCGGGCGGCTCGAACGTGTCGGGGTAGGCCAGCGCAGCGAGGATGCTGAAATCGCTGTTGACCCCCTTGTCGTGCGCCGCGGCGAGAAAGCCCGGCATCGCGTCGAACCCGGTCGCCTCAGTTCCGTTCAGGGCCGAGACAAAAGCCGCCAGACCACCGCCCAGGGAATGCCCGACCGTTTTGACGTTGCCCTCCGCCTCGAAATATTCCTTGGCCAGCGCGGCGTGGGAAAGTTGACGGTCATAGGCGCTGCCCTTGAACCATTGGTTTTCCGTCAACGCCTTGCCGACAAAATCGATGAAGTTCTTGGAGCTCTTGACCGTGTCGGCCAGTGACGACGCGATGGTGCCGGTTTCGGAATTGGCGACCGTCTCCGTCCAGCTGCGCAACGCCTCGGCACCGCGATCGAAATCTTCGCCGCCCGCCTC
>PAPR01000006.1 GCA_002709085.1 Pseudooceanicola sp.
CCCGCCTCAAACGCCGTTTGCAGATTGGACTGCATGGTATCACGCGCGGTGGTCGCCATGTTGTCGATCAGGGTCGAGACCGGCGCCTTGGTGATATATTCCTCGATCGCCTGCTTGATGTCGTAATCGATCAGGCTGAGAATATCGTCGACCGTCTGCGAGCCCAGAAAGGCGTTGACGCCCTGTGTGATCGCGCCCGTCTCCAGCCCCAGATCGAGGGCGCGCGCGATGGCCTTCATCTGGTCCGTCAACTGCGCCTTCAGATCGTTACGGAAATCCTCATAGGCGCCCTCGACCATCGCCTTGACCGCATCGGCGTTGATACGATTGTAGAGCATGTTCGACGCAGCCGTCGCAGCAGAGGCGGCATCGGTCGAGGATTGCACGGCGGCATAGATTTCCGTCGCGAGACTGGCAGTGTCCTTCAGATCGTTGACGAAATCGTCCAGCGTCTGCTTGGTGACCGCGCTGAGGGGAAGCTTGTTATACGCATAGGCGATCGAGGTCTTGATCAGATCGACCGAACCGATCGAATTGTAACCCGCCCCGGCAGACCAGCCAAAGGGGACATCGGCAGCACTATCGGTACCGCGATACGAAATGATCTTCTCGCCGCCCTCGGCGGTGTAGGACGCGGCGTAGAACCCGGCAAACTGCGCATCGCTCTGGCGATACCCAGAGAAGACGTTCAAACTATCGGTGGAAAAAGTATAGCGCCCGACCTGTTCCGGCAGCATCAGCACCGACTCATCATAGCCGCGACTATACGAGTCCATCGAAAGAATTGCGTCGTAGACGACCTGATCAACGGGGCCGAAGCCGGAAATATCGTTCGCCATGAACTGCGCCTTCCAAATAAAGAGACGCGACCGTTCCGTGCGGGCACTAATATGTACCCTGTCCTAAATGAAGGTGGATTTCAGAGGTCTACGCGAAATATGCTCGCCCCGAAATCCCAACAATCGCGTTCTGGAATTAACCAAAAAATAGTTGGCCGAAGAAAAATCGACCGGGTTCAGGATATTGCGTAATTGCCTGTCATGGCAACACAAATACGCCTTTTCCCGAACCCATTGGTTTTTCTTTACGAATCAGCTGGGGAGTCAACAGGGTCAACTCCAGTTGCAGGGCGTATTTCGCTCGATGCGCCCATGCGTTCCAGAATCGACTTGTCCACGACACGTCCCACGATCGGGTGAAGGTGCATGGATTTCTTGCCTACATATCCGGTGAAGTTGCGCAATACGGCGGTTGCCGCGTCCTTTGTCGGGGCGATCACATCGAGCAGCCAAAGCCGGTCACCCGAGGTCCAGTCGCGCGGTGCGAGGCGGATCGGAAAGACACCCGCCGCGATCTGGTCGCGGATCTTGGCCTCGACCTCTTCGGAGACGGTAGCCCAGATGGCGATCCCGGTCAGCGTGTCTTTTTGCAAGGGCGCGGCGGTCTCTTCCTTGGGCGTCGCGAGCGCGATCCGGTCGCGCATCAGCGGTTCGATCACCATTTCGCCTAGGTCCTTGAGCGGCATGTAGGCATAGCGTGGTGAGATCGACAGTGCGATCACCACTTGCGCGATCGAGGTTTGCAACTTGCCGCGAATATCGGACAGCTTCTCGACCATTTCGGGCGACAATGTCGCCTCTTCTCCGGGCGTCTGATCGGGTTCGGGCGCGGTATGGCCCGCACCGTTCAGGGCGTCAGCGGGAACGGATTCGGATGCGGCTTTATCTGCCATGTGAGACCTCTCAAAATAGAAATTCATGCTGCAATATCGCCCAACTCAACTGCAATAGGTCGCGTTGGTCAAGGAGCTGGGATTGCTGACAAGTTGATATACATCAACCAAGGCCCCCGGCTTCCCTGAAAATCAACGGCGGAACGGAGGTGCGACGGTGATTTTTCACATGCACCAGCGGCACCGCGTGAGAGCGTTCCGGTGCGATAGGACGATCATGACAAGGGGAATACGGGGTGTCATTGGTCGGAGTGAGAGGATTCGAACCTCCGACCCCCTGCTCCCGAAGCAGGTGCGCTACCAGGCTGCGCTACACTCCGACCGTGAGGCTGCGGCGTAGCGAATTTGCCCTTCGTTTGCAAGTAGGATCTGCGCTGGAATGGGGCCATGCATTGTGAAGGGCCCGCAGGCGAATTCGAGAAATGAAAACGCGAATGGCCGCGCCTTGATGGCTGTATCTACGAAGCGGTAGCCCTACGCTTATACTCTACGGGACAGATAGCGGCCCGACCTTGCGAGGCCAGGCCGACGGCGCGGAGTCAGTCCACGCCGTTCAAACCATGCAAACGGTCAGATCAGAGCGACGCGTCAAGCGCTGCGACTACGGCATCCCCCATCTGGGTCGTCGTGGCGGGCGTGGCGCCTTCTTCGTTCAGCAGATCGCCCGTCCGGATTCCATCTGCCAGCACCTTTTCGACGGCTCTCTCAACGCGGCTCGCCTCTTCGCCCATGTCGAAGGAATACCGCAGCGCCATAGCAAAGGACAGGATGCAGGCGCAGGGGTTGGCCTGGCCCGTGCCCGCGATATCAGGGGCAGAGCCGTGCACCGGCTCATAGAGCGCCTTGGGACGGCCGTTGTCCATCGGCGCACCGAGCGAGGCAGAGGGCAACATACCGAGCGAGCCGGTCAGCATCGCCGCCAGATCAGACAACAGATCGCCGAAGAGGTTGTCCGTGACGATGACGTCAAATTGTTTGGGCCAACGGGTCAGTTGCATCGCGCCGGCGTCGGCGTACATGTGCGACAGCTCCACCTCGGGATAGTCCTTGCCGACCTCGGTGACGACTTCGCGCCAGAGGATACCGGATTCCATCACGTTGGCTTTTTCCATCGAACACAGGCGCTTGTCCCGTTTCATCGCCAGTTCGAACGCGGACCGGGCGACACGGTCGATTTCGGATTCCGTGTAGCGCTGCGTGTTGATACCGACGCGCTCATTGCCTTCTTCAAAGATGCCGCGCGGTTCGCCGAAATAGACGCCAGAGGTCAGCTCACGCACGATCATGATGTCGAGCCCGGCCACCACGTCTTTTTTCAGGGAGGAGAAATCCGCCAGCGCGTCAAAGCATTGCGCCGGACGGAGGTTGGAAAACAAGTCCATCTCCTTGCGCAGGCGCAACAGTCCGCGTTCCGGTTTCACGCTGAAATCCAACGAGTCGTACTTCGGTCCACCGACCGCGCCCAGCAGCACCGCATCGACCTCTTGCGCGCGCGCCATGGTGTCGTCGTGCAGCGGGGTGCCATGCTTGTCATAAGCGCAACCGCCGACCAGATCCTCGGAAACATCGAAAGTCACACCACGCTTGGCGGCGAACCAGTCGATAATCTTGCGCACCTCGGTCATGACTTCGGGGCCGATGCCGTCTCCGGGCAGGATGAGAAGCGAGGGGTTGGTCATGGGTGTTCCTTCGTGTGATCAAGCTTTGGCCGGGGCGGACGGGTCGCGCGGCAGGGGCCGGTTGACGTCGTTGCTGTCGGAAACGGGCGTAAACCGCAGCGCGGGCGGGGTCAAGAAAGCGTGAGCAGCCGAGAGCGGGCCGACCTGGGTATTCGCGGACAGACGCATCGTGCCGAGACCCGCGATGCGGGACCCGTTTGTGACCTTGCACCATGGCCGCCCCAAAGCACTGTCACCTTGCTACCTTAGCGTCGCTGTAGCCTCCGGCGTGTGTCCGATGGCGATATCCATCCAAAGCGGAACATGACGACTGGCACCCTCCGCTCTCTCGGTTTCCAGGTTTCCGACCATCGTGGCCAGGGGCGTGAAGTGGCGCGAAGGCAGCAGATAATCGACACGCAGACGCCCCGGTCCCGGCGCTGGCCAATGCACTGTCGGCCGCCTGATAAATTCGGGTGGGTCGTGAATCCGCGGATCGTCCAGCAAGGAGCGCATCGCCTGTGAGCGGCCGTCCCCACCGTCTGGCGACAGGTTCGCAGCCCCCATTATGATAAAGGGACCGGTCGGTGGCGGACCGAAGGCCCCGTCGAGCCTGTGCAGCCAGAACATCGTCTCGTCATGGTTGCGGCGCCCGTTGCGATCCTCCGGCCCGTCAAAGACCGGCGGGCTGGCGTGGTAGAGCATCAGCAGGATCGGCGGACGGTCGGGCGGATGCACCGACACCTCCCAATGCGAGACATAGGACAGGCGCTGCACATCAGCGCCCACAGCCGCCTCGCCGACGACCTCGGCTGCATCGATCAACAGGCTGTCGGGAATGTCGCGCCACAGACGCTGCGAATGGTCCGCGCGCAGCACGAGCGGCCAGCGCGACAGGACGGCCATGCCCCCCTGCCCTGCGAAATCGCCGAAGCCCTGCGCATCGTCGCGTCCGCCCAACCGGCCGTCGCCGTCGAGATCGAGGTCAGTGGCAAGCCCGGTGTTCGGACGTACCGCCGCAAGGTATTGGTAATCCCACCCCCCCGCCCCCCGCACAGCGTCGCGTAGCGCGCCGAGGGTGATGAGGTCGTGATCATAATCGACGCTGGTCAGGCCGATCACATCGGCGCGCGTCTCCGCGATGGTCTGCGCGACGTCCGGCACGGGATCATCGCCCGACAGGATCATTTCCAGCAACAGACCGGGTCCGTCCTGCGCGAGGTCGGTGTGCCAGAACCCAACGCGGAGGGTCTGGCCGGGCGATTGCGCTGCAGCGGTCAGGGGATATGCAACAGGGAAACCGGCAGCGACGATCAGCGCCAGGCCGCAGAGGATCAGACGGGCTGCATCCCATCGTCCGAGCGCGCCTGCGCATAGCTGCGCCGCCGCATGTCCTCGATAATGTCGGCGACGCGGGCCAGGGCCACACCGCGAATAACCAGATTTACCGGCACGAAGGCCCATATCGTCATCACCCAGATCAGGGTGTGCGGATTGCTGACCAGGGAAAGGTCGACGACCGCCCCCCCCAGCTTCACACATGCTGGCAGCAAGAATGGCAGAAGAAACCCTAAGGTCACGTTAACGATGGAATCGCGCTTGAGGCGGGCCAGGACATCGCCGCCTCCGGTCGGATCGAAGAGCGGCAAGTTGATCCAGACGTTGAACGCCCCATAACGCACCGGCCAGCCATAGATTCGCACGAGGACCCCAAAGACGACCAGCCCCAGCAGCGCCATGACATAGGCGATCCCGGCCGCTTCGCGCACCATGGCAATGGTTTCTGGGGTCGTGTCTGCCGGCAGCGCCAGCACAACAAGGCGGACGGGCGAGAACGGGAAATCCACCGCGTGCGCCATGATTCCGGCCAACTTCATCAACACTATCGCCAGCGGCGTATCCAACGCGGTGTCGGCGAAATGCACCGTCAGCATCAACACCATGGCGAACATGGTAAAATAGCGCAGTCGGTTCACAGGGGGTGCGAAGCGGAATTCAAGGATCGAGGGGTACTGACTGTAGTACTCCATAAAAGTGTAGGCCCCAGCCACCAGCGCGACCAGCATAACGACCTGCGCGGTGTCAGAGCCCACATCCGGAAGGAGGAGGGACGGAGTTGCGATCGCCAAAGCGATCAATAAGGCGCGTAAAAACGCGCCGGTCAGACGGACAATCACTGCTCTATCCCCTCAAACTGGCCCGGAGCGATGCGTTGCCGCTCCTGTGTTCCAACTTGATGCCGCATTCGCGGTGCCTCATTGTTGCCCAAATCTTGCCGCCTTTCCGCCGAACGCTCAAGTCGTGATCCGATAAGATGCGGGAATTAGGGCGATTCCTTGGCTCAACTGGTGCCATCTTGCATCAATAAGCGCGCGAAAAAGGGGCCCTTGGGCCCCTTTTTACTAAATATAGTGGTCAGTCAGATTGAGCCCATAGGCGCAGTTTTTATCAGACCCAAGGACGGGACTGGGCTGCATTGGACTCAAAAGCCTCAATGGCGGCAGCCTTTTCCAATGTCAGGCCGATGTCATCCAGGCCCTCCAGCAGGCAGTGCTTCTTGAAAGGGTCGATCTCGAAATGAAAGACCTCCCCGTCCGAAGAGGTGACAGTCTGATCGACAAGATTGATCTCGATCCGCGCGTTGGATCCCTTTTCCGCGTCTTTCATCAGGATCGCGACCTGTTCGGGCGGCAGGACAATCGGCAACATGCCATTCTTGAAGCAGTTGTTATAAAAGATGTCGGCGTAGCTGGGCGAGATGATGGCCTTGATCCCGAAATCCGCCAGCGCCCAAGGCGCATGTTCACGCGACGACCCACAGCCAAAGTTTTCACCCGTCACCAGCACCTGAGCATCGCGATAGGCAGGTTGGTTCAACACGAAATCGGAGAGCTCGTTGCCCTGACGGTCATAGCGCATCTCGTCAAAGAGGTGCACGCCAAGGCCGGAACGCTTGATCGTCTTGAGGAATTCCTTGGGGATGATCATGTCGGTGTCGATATTCACCAACGGCATGGGTGCGGCGATACCAGAGATGTTTTCGAATTTTTCCATTGTTTGGTCCTTTGTGTCGGGTGGCGGGTCGGGCCCGCCCTACAGGGTCCGCAGGCCGGGCCTCTGCCCGGCACACCGGGTCACATCATCTCGCGCACATCGGTCAGGTGCCCCGTCACCGCCGCCGCCGCCGCCATTGCCGGCGAGACGAGGTGCGTGCGGCCCTTGTAGCCCTGACGTCCCTCGAAGTTACGGTTGGAGGTGGAGGCGCAGCGCTCTCCTTCGGCCAACTGATCGGGGTTCATGGCGAGGCACATGGAACAGCCCGCGAGTCGCCATTCAAAGCCCGCCTCCTGGAAAATGGCGGCCAGCCCCTCTTCCTCGGCCTGGGCGCGCACGAGGCCGGAGCCGGGCACAACCATAGCGCGCATCCCGTCTTTGACCTTCTTCCCCTTGAGGATGGCGGCTGCAGCGCGCAGATCCTCGATCCGGCCATTGGTGCAGGACCCGATAAAGACCGTGTCGATCGCGATATCCGACAGCTTTTGACCCGGGGTGAGACCCATATAGTCCAGCGACCGGCGAACGGCGTCGACCTTGCCGCCCTTGAATGTGTCGGGGCTGGGAACGACGGAGGTGATCGGCAGCACATCTTCGGGCGAGGTGCCCCAGGTGACGACGGGTGCAATGTCCTCGGCTTTCAGCGTGATGACCTTGTCCCAATGCGCGTCGTCATCGGAATAAAGCGTCTTCCACCAGGCCAGCGCAGCCTCCCACTGTGCCCCCTTGGGCGCGTGCGGACGGCCCATGACATATTCAAAGGTCGTCTCGTCCGGAGCAATCAAACCGGCGCGGGCGCCGCCTTCGATCGCCATGTTGCAAACGGTCATGCGGCCTTCCATGGACAGATCACGGATCGCCTCGCCGCAATATTCGATGACATAGCCGGTACCACCGGCGGTGCCGGTTTCACCGATCACGCTAAGGGTGATGTCCTTGGCCGTGACGCCGGGACGCAGCTTGCCGGTGATCTCGACCTTCATGTTCTTGCCCTTGCGCTGGATCAGCGTCTGGGTGGCCAGAACATGTTCGACCTCCGAGGTGCCGATGCCATGGGCCAGCGCCCCGAAGGCACCATGCGTCGCCGTATGGCTGTCGCCGCAGACCACGGTCATGCCAGGCAGGGTCCAGCCCTGTTCGGGGCCGACGATATGCACGATGCCCTGACGGATATCGGAGACCGGATAGTAATGAACGCCGAATTCCTTGGCGTTCTTGTCCAGCGCCTCGACCTGGATGCGGCTGTCCTCGGTCATGGTTTCGGCATTGGCGCGGTCCAGCGTCGTCGGGACGTTGTGATCAGGCACGGCGATCGTCCTGTCGGGGGCGCGCACCTTGCGGTTGGCCATGCGCAGACCCTCGAAGGCTTGCGGGCTTGTCACCTCGTGCACGAGGTGGCGGTCGATATAAAGCAGGCAGGTGCCGTCGTCGGATTCATCGGCGACATGGGCATCCCAGATCTTGTCGTAAAGCGTTTTGGGGGACATGGGTTCCCTCCCGTTGTTAAAGGTGTGGAAATGTGACGTCGGGGGACGCGTCCCCAAACGGGGCGCGCGCGCGGCTCATAGCGAGGCGAGGACCGTCAATGAGGCACCAAAGAACCGCCAGGGCAGCCGTGCGTGATCATCCATGTCGAAAACCCGTGTCATACCGTTTGAATATAGCCAAACCAACATTCTCGCAAGTCGCAGAACGCTGACAGGGACCCGTCACTTCGACATGACCCAGTCGCGGGCGGCCTCGACGGCTTCGAATTGAGCGAGATCGGTCCGCTGAAGGCCATAGGCATGGCCCATCAGCATCCGCGCGATCCCCTGACCGAATGACCCTGACCGCGCGACCAATGCGATCCGCAGCCGCCTTTTGTCCTCGGGCCAGAGGGCCTGAACCTTCCGGTCAAATTGGGTCAACAGAGCACGGGCCTTAACGGCGGTGAGGGAGGAGCTTTCCTGATCGCTGAAATCGGCGATGACGCGCGGGATCACCTGACGCGCTATCCAATCGGTGATCCGCTCGCGTGTGAACTCGAAATCCACCTCTTCCGGCCGACGCGAGACCTTGAGGAAAAAGTACCCCTCTCCCCGAGGTTCGGAATATTCAACAACCATACCAATACTCACTTATTACTCTATCATACTATAGGAGTATCATTGGTCAGGCCAGCGCAGCGTACACTTCGCCCCGCCTGACCCGACCCGAATGCACATAGGCGGAGCCTGATGGCCACAGAGACAGAGACGCCCACCGAAGTCGCGCAGGACATAGGCCTGGCCCTCTATGCGCAGATCGAAGGGTTCATCAACGGTCTGCTCCGGCCCTGGAACGCCTACCAGATGGGTATCTTTCTGGCGCTGGTCGTAGCGTCAATTCTGCTGAGCCGTGTAATCGCGCCGATCTATCACAACTGGCTGCGGTCGCGCGATGGCTGGCCGAAATGGCGGCTGCGACTGGCCCTGGTGTTTCACAGCCGGATGCGGCTGCTGACCTTTGTCGCACTGATCTGGCCGGTAATCTGGATCATGCGCGAGGTCACATGGCCGTCGCGGTCCTACCTTTTGTCGATCATCGGCAGCCTCGCCTTTGCCTGGTTCGTCATCGCCGTGGTGACCCGGCTGATCGCGAACAACGTAGTCCGGGGTCTCGTACGGACCGGTGGCTGGATTTGGGTGACTCTGGTCATCCTCGGCCTGACGGATGAGGCGCAGCACCTGCTCAGCAGCATTGGCGTCAGTCTGGGCGAGACCCGCCTGACGATCTGGATGGTGATACAGGCAATCATCATCCTGACGCTACTATTCACCGTCGCGCGTTTTCTGAGCCACGCCTCGGCGGCGAACATCAGCCGGGTCGACGACATCTCGCCCTCGATGCGCGTGCTGGTGGTGAAATTCCTGCAACTGGTGCTTTACGGTATGGCCCTTTTTATCGGGCTGAAGTCGGTCGGCGTGGACCTGACCGGGCTGGCCGTGCTGTCAGGTGCGATCGGCGTCGGCCTCGGTTTCGGTCTGCAAAAGGTCGTGTCGAACCTCGTCTCGGGGATCATTATCCTGCTCGACAAATCGGTCAAACCGGGGGACGTGATCAGCCTCGGGGAGACCTTTGGCTGGATCCATTCGCTTGGCGCGCGCTACGTCTCGGTCGTCACCCGCGATGGCAAGGAGTACCTGATCCCGAACGAGGATCTGATCACCGGACAGGTGGTGAACTGGTCCCATTCGGACGAATTCGTGCGGCTCGACATCTACTTTGGCACAGCCTACGGCGACGACCCGCATCTGGTGCGCAAGGTGGCGATCAAGGCGACCGAGGGCGTCGACCGGGTGCTGACGCACAAGCCGGCGGTCTGTCACATCGTGGGCTTTGGCGACAGTTCGGTCGACTATATCCTGAGGTTCTGGATCCGAGACCCGACCCACGGCCTGACCAACATCCGGGGCAACGTCTATCTGGCGCTCTGGGACGCGTTCAAGGACAACGGCATCTCGATCCCCTTCCCGCAGCGTGAGGTGCGGATGCTGAATAATCCCGCAAAGGTGCCTGACTAACGCCCCGACGTACTGTGGCCGGACCCCCGATGCCTGGCCCGGTGTGTTGTGTGTGTGGTGTGGTGTCTGAAATCCCCTATTCGACTTTGTCTGTCGTCGCTTTATTGAAAATGCGACGGGCCGCTGCTATTTTACTGTCATGTCCAGCGCCGGGGCACAGGCGGCGCGCAGCAAGGAGGACGATGTCCTGTCACTCGACATTGCGGCGGCCAGGCCCGCCTTTGAAGGAGCCAAGGTAATGGCTCAACCCCAGTCGATCAGCGAGTCGCTGCTGACCCTGATCCTCTCCTCTCTGGAAAACGACAAGGCGGAAGACGTCGTGCAGATCGATCTGCGTGGCCGGACCTCCATGGGCGATTTCATGGTGGTGGCCTCGGGACGCTCTTCGCGTCAGGTATCGGCCATGGCCGAAAAGCTGGTCGCCCGCATCAAGGAAACCTATGGCTTTACCGCCAAGATCGAAGGCAGAGATGTCGGCGATTGGGTCCTGATCGATACCGGCGACGTGGTGGTGCATCTGTTCCGTCCCGAGGTCCGCGACTTCTACCAGTTGGAGAAGATGTGGGTGCCGGGCCAGACCGACGCGACACACGCCTGATTTCGCATGCGGCTGACGATCTGCGCCGTCGGGCGCCTGCGCAAGGGGCCCGAGGCCGATCTGATTGCCAACTATCTGGCGCGTGCCACACGGACCGGCCGGGCGCTCGGCCTCGGCGCGGCAAGCGTGATCGAAGTTGAGGATCGCAAGGGCGGTGGCCAGCAGGCCGAGGCCGCGCTGCTCTCCAAGGCGATTCCCGACCGCGCCCGCGTCATCTCGCTGGACGAACGCGGCACGTTGATGACCTCCCCCGATCTGGCGAACCTCGTGGCGCGGTGGCGTGACGATGGCATCCCCGAGACCGCCTTTGTCATCGGCGGCGCGGACGGGCTGACCGACGAGATGCGCGCACGCTCCGATCACCTCCTGTCATTCGGGCGGATGGTCTGGCCGCATATGCTGGCACGGGCGATGCTCGCCGAGCAGATTTACCGCGCGACAACGATCCTCTCTGGCTCTCCTTATCACCGCGTTTGAGCAACCTGCCGTTGTCTTGCCGAAGATATCCCGCGAGGTTCGCGAGGCCGGGGGCAACGGCCTCTGACCCTCAACGCAAGACCCGCCTTCAATCCGTCGCCGCAACCCGTTAGACACGCCTCACGAAAAGGCCGGAGCTGACCAAATGACCACCCCCAAACCCGTCGTCCTGTGCATCCTCGATGGATGGGGCCTGTCGGACCAGACCTCGGCCAACGCGCCCCACCTCGCGCATACGCCAACCTTTGACCGCATCATGGCGACCTGCCCGAATGCGACGCTGGTGACGCATGGCCCGGATGTCGGCCTGCCGCGCGGGCAGATGGGCAATTCCGAAGTCGGGCACACCAATATCGGGGCCGGTCGGGTGGTGGCTATGGATCTGGGGCAGATCGACCTTGCGATCGAAGAGGGCAGCTTTGTCACCAATGCCGCCCTGCGGGAGTTCATCGCGCGACTGCAAGACACCGGTGGCACAGCGCATGTCATGGGCCTGATGTCGGATGGCGGGGTGCACGGCCATATCGCCCATATCCAGGCGGCGATTGGGGCGATTGCGGCGACGGGGGTGCCGGTCGCCTTTCACGCCATCACCGACGGGCGCGACGTGGCGCCCAAATCAGCCTACGGCTACCTCTCCGATCTTCAGGACAGTCTGCCGGAGGGTGCGCGGATCGCTTCACTCAGCGGGCGCTACTACGCGATGGATCGGGACAACAGGTGGGACCGTGTCGAAGAAGCATATGGCGCGATGATCCGGGGCGTTGGCCAGAAATCGGCGACCGCACATGGCGCCATCACACGCGGGTACGAGAACGGCGAGACGGACGAATTCATCACCCCCACGGTAATCGATGGCTATCAGGGCGCGCGCGACGGCGATGGTCTCTTTTGCCTGAACTTCCGGGCCGACCGCGCGCGGGAAATCCTGCGCGCTGTGGGTGAACCGGAATTCGACGCCTTTGACACGGGCGCGCGCCCGGACTGGGCGGGCCTTCTGGGGATGGTGGATTACTCGGAATCGCATAATGCCTATATGACGACCTGCTATCCCAAACAGGCGATCGTGAACACGCTGGGCGCCTGGGTTGCGGATCATGGCCGCACGCAGTTCCGTCTGGCCGAGACCGAGAAGTACCCCCATGTGACCTTCTTCCTCGACGGCGGCCTTGAGCAGGAGAAAACCGGCGAGGATCGCGCCATGCCCCTGTCGCCCAAGGTCGCCACCTATGATATGCAGCCCGAGATGTCCTCGACCGAGGTCAGCGACAGGTTCGTTGCGGCCATCGAGGCGGGGTATGATCTGATCGTCACGAATTACGCCAACCCCGACATGGTCGGTCATACCGGCGACCTCGACGCCGCCATCGCCGCCTGCGAGGCGGTGGATCGCGGGCTAACGCGCGTGGTGCAAGCGCTGGAGGCGGCGGGCGGTGCGATGATCGTGACGGCGGATCACGGCAATTGCGAGGTGATGATCGACCCCGTGACCGGCGGGCCGCATACCGCGCACACCACAAACCTCGTTCCGGTGGCCTTGATCGGCGGCCCCAAGGGTGCCAGCCTGCGCGCAGGCCGATTGGCGGACCTTGCGCCGACCCTGCTGGCCCTGATGGATTTGCCGAAACCTGACGAGATGACCGGAGAGACCCTGATTACATGACCTTCCGCCTGCGTCTCTCCTGCCTGTGCCACCTGTGGCTTATCGCGGCGTTGACCATGACCAGCCCGGCGCTTGCACAGGAGGACCCCGCCCGCGCGGCGGTTGAGGCGGTGACGGCGATTGAATCCGCCACCGCCCTGCTGGCCCGTGCCGACGAAGCCCCCGACCGGGTCGCCGCGCTGACGGAAACCACCCGCGCCTTTGAGGCCGGGCTGGCCGCGATGCGCGAAGGACTGCGCCGCGTCACCGCGCGAGAGGCCGAACTCAGCCGTGAGCTGGTAGCCCGCGAAGGGGAAATCGCCCAGCTTCTCGGTACGTTGCAGGTGATGGGCGGCAACGGCACGCCAGTGATCTTTCTGCACCCCTCCGGCCCCCTCGGCACGGCGCGGTCGGCGATGATCGTCGCGGATGTCTCACGCGGGCTGGATACGCGCGCCGCTGATTTGCGCGAACGGCTGAGCGAGGTGCAGGTGCTACGCCAGCTTCAACAAAATGCTTCCGATACCTTGGCGAATGGTTTGCGCGGCGTGCAGGAGGCGCGCACCGACCTCAGCAAGGCCATCGCGGATCGCAGCGACCTGCCACGCAAGTTCGTCGAGGACCCGATCCAGACCGCGCTGTTGATCGCCTCGACCGAAACGCTTGGCGCTTTCGCCTCCGGCTTGACCGATATCACCGAGAACGAAGCGGCGCTGGATCTGCCCACCGTCCGGGATCGCAAGGGCGATATCCCGCAGCCGGTTCTGGGCCGTGTCCTGCGGCGCCCCGGTGAGGCCGACGCCGCCGGGATCACCCGACCGGGCGTGGTGCTTGTCACCCGTCCGCGTGCCATCGTCACCTCGCCCACAGCAGCGACGATCCGCTATCGCGGCCCCCTGCTCAACCTCGGAAACGTGATGATACTGGAGCCGGAACCGGGCATTCTTTTCGTGTTCGCGGGCCTGGACGTGGTTTATGGTGCCTCGGGCGACATTCTGGCGGCGGGCGCGCCGATTGGGTTGATGGGCGGGCAGGATCCTGACCTCGGGGCCCTGATCTCCGCTCCCGAGACACCGGAGGATTCTGTAAGCGGGCGTAGCGAAACGCTCTACATAGAAGTCAGACAAGACAATATCCCGCAGGATCCCGAAGCGTGGTTCCAGGGCATGAAGGGTTGAAGAGCATGAAAAAGCATCTCGTGGCAGGCATCGTCGGCATCACCGCCGGTCTACTCGGCGCGACACAGGTGGCGGCACCGCTTCTGGCGCAGGACACTGTGCGCAACAACAATGTCTACGAACAGCTCGACCTGTTCGGCGACATCTTTGAACGCATCCGCGCGCAATATGTCGAGGAGGTCGAGCCCTCGGAACTGATCGAAGCGGCCATCGACGGCATGCTGACCTCGCTCGACCCGCACTCCAGCTACCTCTCGCCCGAGGACGCTGTTGCGATGCGCGTTCAGACACGCGGCGAATTCGGCGGTCTGGGGATCGAGGTCACGCAGGAGGACGGTTTCATCAAGGTCGTCTCCCCCATGGATGGCACCCCAGCGGATGAAGCCGGTGTCGAGGCGGGCGATTTCATCAGCCATGTCGACGGCGAAAGCTTGCTGGGCCTGACGCTGGACGAGGCGGTCGAAATGATGCGCGGACCCGTCGGTTCGGAAATCATCGTCACCATCGTGCGCGAGGGCGAGGCAGAGCCGTTCGACGTCTCCATCATCCGCGACACAATCAAGCTGACGGCGGCGCGTGTGCGCACCGAAGGGCAGGCCATCGTCGCACGGGTCACGACCTTCAATGATCAGACCACCGCAAATCTGGTGGAAGGCCTTGAGCGTGAAATCGAGGCCGCCGGCGGGCTCGACAGCCTGGACGGCATCGTCCTGGATTTGCGCAACAACCCCGGCGGTCTGCTGACCCAGGCGATCAAGGTGGCCGATACCTTTATCGAAAAGGGCGAGATCGTCTCGACCCGTGGCCGCAACCCCGAAGACGGAGAGCGGTTTAACGCCAGCGAGGGCGACCTGATCACAGGCAAGCCGATCGTCGTGTTGATCAATGGCGGTTCGGCCTCAGCGTCGGAAATCGTCGCGGGGGCGCTGCAAGACCACCGCCGCGCCATCGTCGTGGGGACCAAGTCCTTTGGCAAGGGGTCGGTGCAGACGGTCATGCCGCTGCGGGGCGACGGTGCGATGCGCTTGACGACCGCGCGCTACTACACGCCCTCGGGCCGCTCGATCCAGTCGCTCGGCGTATCGCCTGACATCGTCGTCGAACAACCGCGACGCAGCCCGGCGGATGAGGAGGAAGAGGAAACCTCTCCCCTGCGCGGCCGGTCCGAAGCCGACCTGCGCGGCGCGTTGAACAACGACAGCCTGACCGAGGACGAGATCCGCCAGATCGAAGAGGAACGCGCCGCCGCCGACGAGGCCGCCAAGCTGCGCGACGAGGACTACCAACTGGCCTATGCGGTGGACATCCTGAAAGGCCTGATGGCCTTGCGTCCCTGAGATGGGTTCGACGCGCGTGCATTCATTGCGCGCGAACATCTGATCAGTGGAGAAAGGGGCGGATACTTCCGCCCCTTTCTTCGTCATCCTGTCCTATGAACGCCTGCAACCGGTCCGTAACGACCCCCTTATTCAATTTCTTGCGCAGAAACCGTCGCCTCACGCGTCCAATTGCGTCGCTAAGGGTTATTCTGCCGCCAGTGGCATCGCCCGACCGATCTCGGTCAGTTGGGCGACCACGGTGGCGATGACCTGTTGGAACGCGGCGAAATCCGCGCGCGGCGTGATCGTACGCTCATCCATGTAGAGAGAGCGGTCAATCTCCAGTTGCAACGCATGCTGGCGGCGTGAGGGTCTGCCGTATTGCTGTGTGACAAAGGCCCCCGCGAAAGGCGCATTGCGCGCCACGCTCAGCCCTGCGCCTGTCAGGATCGCCTCGACGCGGTCGACGACCTCACCCGAGGCGGCAGCGCCAAAGCGGTCACCCAGCACAACATCGGGGCGACGGGTCCCGACGCGCGCGACGCTGTCGACCGCTTCGCGCGGCATCGAATGACAATCGATCAGGATCGCCTCGCCGAATGTCTCCAACGCCGTATCGATCCTACCCCGCAGTGCCCGGTGGTAAGGGTACCAGTACTCCATCAGCCGTTGCTGGGCGACGTTCATGCCCAATTTGCCACGATAGATCGCCCGCCCGTTGGAGACGACCCGCGGGATCACCCCGAGACCGGATGCCACGCGCGGATTATGTCCCGACCGGCGCACATTCTCGATAATCGCGGGGTCCAACTCGTCCGCGCCGCGATTGAGATCGACATAGGCCCGCGGCACCCGTGCCGCCAGCAGCGGCGCGCCACAGGCGACGGCCGGCATGAATAGCTCATCGACAAAGGCATCTTCAGAAGACCGGATCGACCGCGCATCCAGCACCGACATGGACAGGAACGCCTCGCTGTAGTCCCGCCCGGAATGCGGCGATGCAAAGACAACCGAGGTTGTCAGGCGCGTGGGCAGATGAAGGTCGAATCCGGGTGTCGTCATGGCCGCTCCAATTCCTCATACATAGCCCGAAAACTTTCGCGGCCAAAAGGCTTGATCCCCCCCGCGACTCTGATTATAGACACGCGAACCGGCGCGGGGATCCCTGCGCCCCTTTTGTTGAAGGGGTGCGTCCTCGCAAGGGTCATGGGTGATTAGCTCAGCGGTAGAGCACTTCGTTGACATCGAAGGGGTCACTGGTTCGATCCCAGTATCGCCCACCATGTTTCACCGGTTCCGGGTCCGCCCGAACCACATTGCGAATCAGGCGCTCGCCGCGCCGCGAAGAAGGAGAAGGCCAATGAAGGTCCGTAACTCGCTCCGCTCGCTGAAGCAGCGCCATCGCGATTGTCGCGTCGTGCGCCGCAAAGGCCGCGTCTATGTGATCAACAAGACGCAGCGCAAGTTCAAGGCCCGCCAGGGTTAAGAGCTTCCGGGTAGTTCACGACGAAAGCCGCTCCTCTTCGGGGCGGCTTTTGTTTTGCGCGGTCGCAACGAACGGATCGACGCGCCCCGGCTTCATCTCGTCGAAAATACTCCCGCCGGAGGCCCCGCCGGCCAAAGGGCCGAAGGGGTTCGCCGCAGCGCCGGACGCTAACCTAAACTGACGTTGGCCTCAGCTTTCGCTGGCTGGCCGGTCGAGATCGTCGCTGGCGATATGGAGGGTCTGGGTCGAACCGTCCTTCGCCTCGCCCAGCACGATGGTCTGATAGGGGAACGGGATCTCGATGTCGCGCTCGTCGAACACCCGTTTCAGCACCGCGTTATAAGCCCGGCCCACGCCCCACTGGCTACCCGGCTGACATTTGATCCGGGCACGCAAGACGACCGCGCTGTCCCCAAAGCTGTTTAGGCCAAACCACTCAAGGTCGCCCATGATCGAGGCGCGCTGGTCGGGGTTCTCCCGCAACTCCTCAAAGGCGTCGAACATCGCCTGCTTCACCTCCTCGACGTTCTCGCGATAGGCGACGCCCATGTCACAGATGAAATAGCCGAAATCACGGACGTAGTTCGTCACCATGTCAACGGATGAGAAGGGGATGATATGGAAGGCCCCGGCGAGGTCGCGCAGGCTGACCGACCGGATCGTCAGACGCTCCACCGTGCCTGTCGTCCCGCTCAGCGTGACGATGTCGCCGACGTTCATGGCGTTCTCGAACTGGATGAAGATGCCGGTGATGATGTCCTGCACCATCTTCTGCGCCCCGAACCCGATGGCGAGGCCCAGCACCCCGGCCGAGGCGAGCAGCGGCGCGATGTCCAGCCCAACCTCGGAGAGAACGAACATTATCGTGATGACGATCAGCGCGATTGTCGCGGCGTTGCGCAACAGGCTCAGCAAGGTGCGCTCGCGGGCGGTCGCCACCTGCCCGTATTCCGGGTTCAGCCGGTAATCGACCCAGGAGGTCAGCGCCAGCCACAGGATGAACGCCACGGCCAACACCGCTGCCACGGAAAAAATCGTGCTCGTCATGCGAATGCCGAATTGGCTCGCCATCCAGCCACGTAAATCGATCATGCCCAACACATTCAGCGCGACAAAGACAACTACCGCGAGGATCACCAATCGCAGCACCGAGAGGGCGCGCGGAACAAAGCGGTTCAACCGGTTTTCCAGCAGCGGCATGCGTTCGGACACGGTCTCGGGGAGGGTCACGCCATGGGCGACCGCGCGGCTGATCAAGCCCGAGATGAATACTCCGAGCAGGCCGATAAGCGCCACCTGACCCGAGGCGACAAAGGATCGGAACACCGCGTCACCAGGTCGGACCAACACGATCAGAAACATCACGAAGAGATAGGCAAGGGCCGGCCAATGCCAATGCGAGGCAAAGAAATGCAGCGTCCCGTGTCGGCGGGCAGGGCTATCCGCCTCGTTCAGCGCATCGGCCAGGCCCGCGGCGGATGAACCGGAGGTGAGGCCCTCCGCCGCGACCGCCACCATCGGGTCGGACAGCGTCAGGTCGATTGCGGCCCTCTCGTCCTGCGGCATGGTGATCGGGGTTGGTGGCCGCAGCATCCAGTTCGTCACCGCCCGGCGATTGCGCAGGACCAGCCAGACCGCAAAGCCCAGCACCGCCAGCGCCACCAGCGTCGATACCGCGCGGCCCGCCGGGTAGGAGACGTTGGAATTGATGATCGGCACCACCAGCATCTGGCCGTAGCCGCCGATCGCGACCAGCAGGCTCAACCGCGATGTCAGGTATTTGGCGGCCCGGTCAGACAGGGGCACCGGGCGCAGGTTGGTGGCGGCGGGCGACAGGGTGAGGCGTATGGCCACCTTCAACATCTCGACCATAAGGAATGCGTTGAGGTAGAGCGTCTGGCGAATGGCGATCTGGCCGAAATCGCCCAGCACCAACGTCGCCAGCGCATAGCCCGCGGCCCAGGCCAGCACCACGTTCAGAGCGTCGATGAAGGCCGAGAAGATATAGATAAGCACGGTCCGCGCCATGCCGCTGCCATGCGCCGACGACCCCATCCGAGCATAGATTGACTTGCCGATCCAGCGAAGCGCGACAAAGACCACCACAGTCGCGGCAATGACAAGGGCCAGGCCGCGCATGGCGCCCCACAGCACCGCGATCTCATCGCCACGCAGCCCATCGAGGATATCGGGAGCGTCCCCGATCCGGCTCCAGGCGCCGGTCACATTCTCTGCGAGACCTTCGGCCATCTGCTGGGTGACGATGGCAATGCGCCGTCCGAACGACAGGGTCTCTGCTGGCTCCGCGCCGCCTGTGCCGTCGGCCAGCGTCTCGACGATCCCGTCCGGTGTGACGGCATCCTCGGCACCCTTGTCGCGCAACTGTTCGATCAGCCGGTTGCGGGCGGCGTCGTCCTCGATCACGTCGAGCAATAGATCAAGGCTCGACTGATCTGCCGAGGTCGCGGCAGCGCGCTCGCCACCCTCTTCGGCCCCGGAGTCCGCGCCGGATTCGGACGCAGTCTCGGAACCGGCAGACCGGGGCAGCATTTGCGCCGCCGCGGGTTCTGGCAACGCGGACATGCTCAGCGACAGGACAGGAAAAAGGGTGAGCAGGAAAATCTTTATGAGTCGCATTGCGCCTTGGGGATCCGAATGTTTTCAGTTCCCGGACTAGGTAACCTTATGCGCCCCAGTTCAAGGGGCGCAGGCCGGGTTTCCCCGGCGCAGCGCAAGTTTAACCGGTTTACCCTGCCAAAAGTCGCACGATGGTCGCTTGATTGACGTATCCGGTGGGTTGAATGCCGCGCGACTGCTGAAAACGGCGCAGCGCACGACGCGTCTCACCGTCGAATTGACCATCGGGCGTGCCGGGGTCCATGCCGAGTTGCTGCAACCGCCGCTCGATCAGCAAACGAGTGATCTGCGCACCGGCGACGTCGTTTTCCTCCTGCTGGGCGGCGCGCTCTGCGGCCTCATCGCGGGGCGGTTGGCGCAATTCGGTGATCCGGCTGCGGGCAGCATCCTCGAAGGGGCTGTCGGGATAGGCGCGCAGATAACGGACATAGGCCTCTTCGGTATCCGCTTCCTTGGCGCGGTTCCAGGCGCGGCGGGCCTCGGTTGTGGCACGCTCCTGCTCGCGCTCTGCGATCCGGGCGAGGCGTTGTTTGGCGGTCTCCGCGAACAGCCCGTCGGGGTAGCGTTCGAGATAGGCACGCAGTCCGGCCTTATCGCCATTGCTGCCGGTGCGGGCCCAGTGGTCACGATCTTCCTGCTCCTGAGCCGCGCGGCGTTTTTCAGCCTCACGCTCCAGCTCTGCGGCGCGGGCCTCACCCTCGCTGCGCAGCGCGGTCAGTTGGCGCGAATCGAGATATCCATCGGCCTTAAATCGGCGTGCGGCCTGCCAATCGGTCAGCGCCTTGCGGGTGGCCGGGCCAAAGATGCCATCGACGCCGCGTGTATTGAACCCGATGAGGGTGAGGTAGCGTTGCACTTCGCGCCGCGCCTCGCGGCTTAGCGACAGGGCGGCTTCGCGGTCCTTGGCGGCCCGCACTGGTGCCTCACGCAGGCTTTCGATGCGCGCACGGGCATCTGCGGCAAAGGTGCCATTGGGATAGCGATTGAGATAGGCGCGCAGCGATTCCTCGCTGCCGATGTCCTGCGCGGCGTTCCAATAGGCGAATTCGCCCGGATCTGGCCGTTCCGGATCCGGGCGCGGCGACCGCGCCTGTTTCACCGTGGTTGGGGTAGTCAACCCGATTGCCGAGGATACGAAACCGTCGTACCGCACACCGCGCGGTGCCCGATCAGCCGCCGCAGCATAGGAGTTTTCCTCTGGCAAGATTCCGTCACGCAGCGCGAACAGCAGCGGACGGGGGTCGCCCTCGATCAGGGTCACACCCTGCGGCGCGGTAATCGGCCCGCTACCCGCCGTCAGGGCCGGCCCCACGTCCAGAGAGTTTTCATCGGTGCGTGCCATTAGTATCACCGCGCGACCCTGCGCCGTTCCTGCCAGGGCCAGAAGGGGCGACACTGCCTGCCCCATTCCCGCCACCGAGAACCCGTCGGGACGGTTGGCATCGACGCCCAGCAGGTAGGTCTCGGACCCTGAATGCGCCATGTGCCCGGTCAGGACGATAACGATCCGGTTATCGTCGTCCGCGCCGCTCGCGGCGACAAAGTCGCGGACCACCTTGCGCATGTCCTTTGCTGATCCGTCCTGAAGCGAGAAGACGTCGAATCCGGCATCCTCCAACTCGCTCTGATACCGTGCGGCGTAGCGGTCGCCATCAAGATCGCCAAGCGAGCTATATTCGGAATTCACCACAACCAGCGCAAGGTCTGCGGCCCAGGCGGGCAAAGACATGAGTGGCAAGGATAACAAGGCGAACATGCTCGTCGCGGCGGCACGGAATGTTATGCGGATCATCTGTCTAATCTCCCTTGCCGGCAGGTCAGAACACCTGCGGACGCTGATCTTTGCTGCCCAGATCTCCGTTTAGCTTGCCCCGATAGGGCCGTGATCGGTCAGCGAATATAACAAAACAACTGCGATACGCGCGTTCAGTTGCAGTAAATCAATAACGAAGCGTTGATATGCGATAGCAGAACCGCAATTGGACCCGGCGTTTGTCCGGGGCCATTCCAGAAATGAAGCGCAGGCTGGTGGACGCCCCGGCCAGCATAGCAACCGCTTGATGTCCCACT
Organism: Pseudooceanicola sp.; assembly: GCA_002709085.1. Lineage (GTDB taxonomy): Bacteria > Pseudomonadota > Alphaproteobacteria > Rhodobacterales > Rhodobacteraceae > Pseudooceanicola. The sequence continues at coordinate 21,397 of PAPR01000006.1, forward strand.
GGCTGAGGTGGCTCCTTCGCAACGACGCCGCGTGAGACCGGCCTGGGTCGCGCGACGATAAATTTGCCAATCGTCGCGAAATAGGGTGAAACACGCCGAGTGATTCCGGGTCCGAGCCCGGAGCGAAAGGGCGACATGACAAGCTGGATCACCATCTGCGACACCTGCAAACGCGACGACTGGGCCGACCGAGGCGCGACGGAAACGGATGGAGAAGTGCTGGCCACCCTCATCGAATCCGCCGCCGCAGAAACCGGGGTGCGCACGCGCCGCACGTCCTGCCTGATGGGCTGCTCCCATGGGTGCAACATCGCGGTGCAGAGCAAGGGGAAGCTGGCCTATACCATGGGCCGCTTCGCGCCGGTGGCCGAGGATGCACAGGCCATCGTCGACTACGCCCGCCTGCACGCCGAAAGCGAGACCGGGCAGGTCCCCTATCGCACATGGCCGCAGGGCGTGAAGGGGCATTTTGTGACCCGCCACCCGCCCTTGCCCGATGACGACTGACCTGCGGGATCCATCTGCGTCGCGCGATCATGGCGGACGGATCGATGCTGCCGTCGCCCGGTATGGCGGTGAACGTGGCGATTGGATCGACCTGTCGACCGGCATCAATCCGGTGCCTTATCCGATTGGCGATTTGCCGTGCAGCGCCTGGACCGACCTGCCGGATCAGGCGGCCAATACGGCCCTGATCGACGCCGCGCGTGCCTTTTGGCCCTGCCCCGAGAGGGCTGCCGTGCTGGCCGTACCCGGCCTGTCGCTGGCGATTTCGCTGATCCCACGCCTCACCGCCGCTGGTCGTGTGAGCATCGCTACGCCGACCTATAACGAACACGCAGCCGCCTTTCGCGCCGCCGGATGGGATGTGACCCAAAGCGGCGCTGTGGATGCCCGTGTCGCCGTCCACCCCAACAATCCCGATGGCCGGATCTGGCGGGCGGAAGAGACGTGCGCGCCCCTCTCGGTCATAGACGAGAGCTTCTGCGATACTGCGCCGGAACATTCCCTGATCCACCTGGCCGACCGTCCCGGCACCCTTGTTCTCAAGAGCTTTGGCAAGTTTTGGGGCCTGGCCGGCCTGCGTCTGGGTTTCGTCATCGGCGACCCTGATCTTGTGGCCATGCTTGCCGCGATGCTCGGTCCATGGGTGGTCTCTGGTCCCGCGTTGCATATCGGCGCGGCAGCGCTACGCGATCCCGACTGGGCTAATGACACTCGCGCGCGATTGGCGCATGACCGGGACAGGCTGGACAACCTCCTGCTCGGCAGCGGAGCGATCCTTACAGGCGGCACCAGCCTGTTCCGCCTCTACAACCACCCCCATGCCCAAGCTCTGCACGATCACCTCGCGCAGCATCATATCTGGACGCGGCTCTTCCCGTGGTCGGATACCGCGATCCGGTTTGGCCTGCCCGGCCCGAACGGCTGGTCGCGCCTGCAGGCCGCGCTGGACAGCGCACCGTGATCCTTGTTGCCGCGATGCTTCTCGATGCCGCGGTGGGAGAGCCGCGCTGGCTGTGGACCCGCGTGACCCACCCGGCCGTCCTGATCGGGCGCGTGATCGGTTGGGCAGATGAGAGGTTCAACACCGACCCGCACCGCAAGCTTCGTGGTGTGTTGCTGGTCATCGCGCTGCTGGTCGGGTCTATCGTGATCGGGTCCTTCCTCGCGGCACTTGGCGGCTTGGTCGAAGCCCTCGCCGCCGCAATCCTGCTGGCCCAACGCTCCCTCGCCGATCATGTCGCCGCCGTGGGTCGCGCGCTGCGCCTTTCCACGGTATCGGGTCGCGCCTCGGTCGCGCAGATCGTCGGGAGGGACACCAGCGCGATGGACGGCCCCGCTGTGGCGCGTGCGGCAATCGAAAGCGGTGCGGAGAACCTTTCGGACGGCGTGATCGCCCCGGCATTCTGGTTCCTAATCGGCGGATTGCCCGCGATGCTGGCCTATAAGGCGATTAACACTGCCGACAGCATGATCGGCTACCGCACGCCCCGCCACGCGGAATTCGGCTGGGCCGCAGCGCGGTTTGACGATGTGCTGAACCTGATCCCGGCGCGTCTGACCGCGCTGCTGCTCTGCATCGGCGCGCGGCACTGGCCCGACTGGCGCGCGCTTGCCCACGATGCCCGAACGCATCGCTCCCCGAACGCCGGATGGCCCGAGGCGGCGATGGCCCGCGCCCTCGGCATCGCCCTGTCGGGACCGCGCAGCTATCACGGTCAGATGCGCAATTTTCCCTGGGTCAACGCAACGGGTAAGCGCGACGCCGGCCCCGCACAGATCGGTCAGGCCGTGCGGCTGCTCTGGCGGGCATGGGGACTGATGGTGCTGGCGACCGCCTTGATCACGCTGGCGTAACCGGCATTGCCCTGCGACCATGACCTGCTACCTTGCGCCGAAATCTGATTGAGGACCGATATGTTTCGACTGATTGCCGCGCTGAGTGCTTTTGCGATGTTTACCACCCCGGCCTTGGCCCAATGCGGCGGAGGATTCAGCCAATTCGTGCAGGGTCTCAAGACCGAAGCGGTCCAGCAGGGCCACGCCCCCGCAACGGTCGACAGGTTCTTTGCCGGCGTGCGAAAGGACCCCAAGGTCATCCAGGCGGATCGCGCGCAGGGGGTCTTTCAACTCGACTTTACCAGCTTTGCCCGCCGCCTGATCTCGCAGAACCGGATCAATGCCGGCGTCGCGAATGGGCGCAAATATGACGCCGTCTTTGACCGGATCGAACGGGACTACGGCATCAGCCGGGGCGTTCTGCTGGCCTTCTGGGCGTTCGAGACGGATTACGGCGCGTTTCAGGGCGACTTCAACACGTTGAACGCGCTGGCCACACTCTCCCATGACTGCCGCCGCCCGGAGTTGTTCCGCCCGCAGATCTTTGCCGCGCTGACACTCTTCGGGCAGGGCGATTTTGACCCGGCACGGACGACAGGCGCATGGGCCGGTGAGATTGGCATGGTGCAGATGTTGCCCGGCGACATCTTGGAGAACGGCGTCGATGGCGATGGCGACGGGCATGTCCGGCTCAAGTCCTCTGCCCCCGATGCGCTGATGTCCGGCGCAAAGATGCTGCGCCACCTCGGCTGGCGCGCGAATGAGCCGTGGCTGCAAGAGATCATAGTGCCCGCCCAGATGGATTGGTCCAAGACCGGCCTGCGCACGGTGATGACGCCCTCGGAGTGGGAGACCCTCGGAGTGCGCCCCCGAAGCGGACGCTGGCTGACCACCCTGCCCGCCTCTGTCATCATCCCACAAGGACGCAAGGGCCCCGCCTTTCTCGCCTATCCGAACTTCAACGTGTATTTCGAGTGGAACCAAAGCTTTACCTACGTTCTCACCGCCGCCTATTTTGCCAACCGGCTGGAAGGGGCGCCGGTGTTCAACGCCGGCGACCCCGAACCGGGTCTCTCCGGCGATCAGATGAAACAGCTGCAACAAAAGCTCGGCGCGCGTGGTTACGACGTTGGCGATGTCGACGGAATCCTCGGTGCGAAGTCCCGAGAAGCGGTGCAGGCGGTCCAGCAGGAGCTTGGCCTGCCCGCCGACGCCTGGCCGACGCCTGCCCTGCTGAACCGGCTTTAGCCGCGATCAGTCGCGTTGCAGGGTCCAGGCGGCCTTGCCGTGGTCGTAGGTTACCAGCCGCTCGGCTGACTTCTTCGGGATGCTGTGCTTTGTACGACGGCGCAGCATCAGCGCGGATAGCCTCGCACGCGGCCCCGGCCATTTCCGCAATTGCCGCAGCTCACGCTTGTATCCCCTTGGATCGAGCTTGGAGAGCTGCCCAGGTTCGATCGTAAAGCTACCCAAGGTCGAATTCACGACGTAGAGGTCATGTTGGGACGCAAAACATTTCCAGACATAGAAATCGCCGGCCAGTCGGGTTGATGCCAGCTTTTCCATATCGAGCAGGTCGTTCAGCTCGGTCCGCCAAAACGTGCTTTCCTGCTGAATGACCTGAAGCCGCGTGCCGTATTGACCTCGGATTATCAGATCACGCCGAAAGGGAGACGGTAATAGGCTGTCAATGACCTGACCAAACGCATTTCGCACAGTCGCCCGTCCGGTCAGCCACTTGATCTGAGGATGGGAATCGAAGACGTCCCTGACGACACTGAAAGCATGCGGTTCGAATACCTCACCGGCGCCCATCCAGCATGTGACGTCGCCCTCTGCCCGACGCAGCCCTTTGCTGAGCGCGTCATACATGCCGCGATCTTGTTCCGAGGCAATCTGGATGCAGGGTTCGTTCAAACCTTCGATCATCGCCACCGTATCGTCCGTCGACCCGCCATCCGCGACAATGATCTCAACTGCGACACTTTTATCCGCCACGACCGACTGGTCGAGAACCGACCAGATCGTTCGGAGGGTCTTTTCCCCACCATTGTAGACCGGAATGATGACTGAAAACCGCATGGGCCGAATTTCCTTTGATGTTCCCTCGGCCGGGCAAAGGATCTGGTGCCGTGGACCTCAGGTCGATATCTCTATGCACGACTTGCGATCAAGCCACCAACTGTTCCGCCTTCTTCAGATCGACCGAGACCAGTTGCGACACGCCCTGTTCCTGCATCGTCACGCCAAACAGCCGGTCCATGCGCGCCATCGTGACCGCGTGGTGCGTGATGATCAGAAACCGGGTATCGGCGCGATTGCACATCTCGTCCAGCAGATCGCAGAACCGCGTCACGTTGGCATCGTCGAGCGGCGCGTCGACCTCGTCGAGAACGCAGATCGGGGCCGGGTTCACCAGAAAGACCGCAAAGATCAGCGCCATGGCCGTCAGGGTCTGTTCGCCCCCCGACAAGAGCGACAGGACCGACAGCTTCTTGCCCGGCGGCTGACACATGATCTCCAGTCCGGCCTCAAGCGGATCGTCGCTTTCGACCAGAACGAGGTTGGCCTCCCCTCCGCCAAAGAGGTGCCGGAACAACATGCCGAAGTTGCGATTCACCTGTGTGAAGGCGGCAAGCAGACGGTCACGCCCTTCGCGGTTCAGACCGGCGATGCCGCTGCGCAGGGTGGCGATGGCCTCGGTCAGATCGTTCTTTTCGTTAACGAGGTTGTCATGCTCATTGGCTACCTCGCGTGCGTCCTCCTCTGCGCGCAGGTTGACCGCACCGAGCGCGTCACGCTGGCGGCGCAATCGGTTGAGGTCATTCTCTATCGCGTCCGATGAGGCCATGCTGGAGACGTCGATTGCGAGGCTCTCCAGCAATTGCTTGGGCGTCATCTCCATCTCTTCGCCGATGCGCGCGGCGGCCTGGCTGACGGTTTCCTGCGCGGCGTCGGCGCGGGCCTCGGCACCGGCGCGGGCCTCTCTGGCTTCGGAGGCGGTGCGCTCGGTATCGCGTTCCGTCGCCACGGCCTCGCGCAGGGCGGCCTCTCCAACCGACAAGGCGTCGGCTGCGGCCGCGCGACGCGCCTCGGCCTTTTCAATCGCGACCATCAGGTCGGCGCGCTTTACTGCCAGCTTGTCCGGGATCAGGCTGGCGGCGGCAAGTTCCGCTTCGCTCTCTGCGCGGCGCGTATCGATCTCGCTCATCCGCCTGTCAGCGGTTTCGAGGCGCAAGCGCCAACCGCTGAGCTCCTTCGTGACCTCCTGCGAACGACGCACGCGGGCTTCGCCTTCGCGGCGCAATTCGTCATGGGCCGCGCGGCGTGACATCATCGTGACGCGCGCCGCCTCGACAGCGATCTTGACCTCGTCCACCCTCATACGCGCGCCGGCAAGGTCAGGCAGGGATTTGACGGCCTGCTCGGCCTCTTCCAACTGGGCGGTGGCGGTCTGCGCCTCCTCTTCATGGCGGGCCACCGACATGCCGAGGTTTTCCAGTCGCGACTCCGCCAAGGATTGGTCGGCCTCCGCGCGGTTCAACTTGCGCGCGGCCTCCTGCACCAGACGATCCGCCTGCTTGCGTGCCTGACGGGCGCGGGCATCGGCATCGCTCAGATCAGCCAGCCGTCGGGACAAGGTTTCATGTGCCGCGCGCGCGCCCTCGGCCTGTGCCGAAGCGCGTTCCAGATCCTGCTTCAGCTCTTCCAGCCGGTTCATCTGCTCAAGACGCAGCGCGGCAGTGGAGGGCGCGTCCTCCGCCCAGGCACGGTAGCCGTCCCACCGCCAGAGGTCGCCTTCGATCGACACCAATCGCTGCCCCGGTCGCAGCAGAGGCTGCAGCGCGGACGCGTCCTCCGCGTCGATCAACCCGATTTGGGCGATACGCCGTTGCAGCACACCCGGAACGTTCACCACATCGCTCAGTGCCATGACGCCCGACGGCAGGGCCGCAGCATCGGTGTAACCGGGCAGGGCCACCCAACCTGAGGGGCCATCACCCGTGACTATCGGCGCGCGCAGATCATCCGACAGCGCAGCGCCAAGCGCCTTCTCGTAGCCCGGCGTGACGCGCACGTCGTCAAGGACCTGACCGCTTTCCGTCGCTTCGCGCTGAACCAACCGCGCCAATGCGCTGGCCTCGGCCTGAAGCGCGTTGACCTCCCCTTCTGCCGACGACCTGGCGGCACGGGCATCGGCCTCGCGGGTCAGGGTCTCCGCACGGGCGGCATCCGCTTCGGCGAGGGTATCCTCGGCACGTTGCGCGGTGGTTTGCGCCTGAACCGCTTCGGCGTCGGCGCTCTGGCGATCCTCGATAGCCTTGGCCAGCGCGTTCTGCGCACTCGCCTTGGCATGGCTCGCCTTCTCCGCCTCGGAGTTCGCCCGCGTTACCCTGCGCAAACTCTCGTCATACATCCGTTGCGCCGAAAGATGGCGCGCCGACAAGCGCGCCACATCCTCGGTGAGCGTTGCCAGATCATCCTCGCGACGCGACAGGATGGCGGCTGCCTCTTTCGACAGATCGGCCAGCTCGGCCAAGGCGTCAGCGTGCCCCTCGCCGGCCTTGATCAGCTCGCGCTGTTCCCACTCCAACCGCGTCATGGTCTCCCCGGCGTCACGGTTCAGGCCCTCTTCGCGATCCCGGTCGCGGACCAGCTGTGCGATTCGGGATTGCAGGGTGGCGATCGCCTCAGCGGCGCGCCGCTCCTCCTCGGCCATGGCGTCGCGCTCAACATGCAGGCGTTGCAAGATCGCGCTCGCCACCGCCTCTTCGTCGCGCAGGGGCGGCAGCGCCTCCTCGGCTGCCACACGGGTCTTCCCGGCCTGCAGGGCGAGACCCTCGGCGCGCGCGGCCTCGGTCACACGGGCTTGCAGGTCCGCGCGCGCCGTCCCGCGTGCGTCGTCCGCTTCTCTCCAGCGACGATAGAGCAACATGCCCTCGGCCCGGCGCAATTCGGCACCGATCGCCCGGTAGCGCTGTGCCTGTCGCGCCTGCCGCTCCAGCGTCTGAAGCTGCTGCGCCAGCGTTTCGATGACATCGTCGACCCGACTCAGGTTCTGCTCAGCGCCGTTCAGCTTTAACTCTGCCTCATGGCGGCGCTGATAAAGACCCGAGATCCCCGCCGCCTCTTCCAGGATCCGGCGGCGCGACTTTGGCTTGGCGTTGATCAGTTCCGCGATCTGCCCCTGCCGCACCAGCGCCGGCGACTGCGACCCGGTGGAGGCGTCCGCGAACAGCATCTGGACATCGCGCGCGCGCACATCCTTGGAATTGACTTTGTACGCCGATCCGACGTCGCGGGTGATCCGGCGCACGATCTCGATCTGGTCGCTTTCGTTAAACCCGGAGGGCGCCAGCCGTTCGGAGTTGTCGATGCTCAGCGCGACCTCGGCAAAATTCCGCGCCGGGCGGCTCGCGGCCCCGGCAAAGATCACATCTTCCATTCCGCCGCCGCGCATCGCGGTCGGGCGGTTTTCACCCATTACCCAACGGAGCGCTTCCAGCAAGTTGGACTTGCCACATCCGTTCGGCCCCACGACTCCGGTCAGCCCGTCATGGATCACGAGCTCTGTCGGATCGACAAAGCTTTTGAAGCCCGTGAGTCTGATCTTGGAGAAACGCAAAACCCGCCCGCCCGATTCCGGTTGAACCCTCAAGGTGGCGGTGCACCCGTCTTGAGTCAACGACCGGCCGCTTCATATAGAGGCAGCGTCGGGCTTATCCACAAGATACTGCAGGTTCGTCACGGCAAAACCCCCGACCCGACCCCGTTTTACGCGCGACTGGGCCGCATAGCCTGCGGCAAACCTCACCGGCATTGGCATTTACCCTTGACCTCTGCCCCCAAGAGGGCCGACAACACTCGGATACGGTTCCCCATCAAGGGCGCAAAGCGTCCGGGGATAATCGGGAATGTGGAACGGATGACCCATGTCGGGGTCCGAAACCGCAGCCGCCCCCGCGACTGTCAAGCGGCGAGCGTGCCTTCATCAGCCACTGGAACCGGGCAACCGGCCACCGGGAAGGCGAAGGACCGCAGCGACCCGCCAGCCAGGAGACCGGCCGTGCCAATGAAACCCAATCCGCTGTCGGGGATGACGGCGAAGGAGAGATTGACATGACGACCCAAGCACTTGGCCAGACCGATACCCGCACTCTTGGCCAGAGCGCACGCAGTGAAATCGCCGCCATCTTTGCCGTTGCCCTGATCGGCCTCGGCATCGTCTTCGTGGCTGGCCACGCGCAGGCCTCGGCCCTGCATGACGCGGCGCATGACGTGCGTCACGCCACCGGCTTTCCCTGCCACTGAACCGCTGACCAAAACTGATGTTTCAAAAAGTGCTGACCAGCGCGGTGTTCGCTGGCTTTGGCGCAGGGTTGCTTGCGGCCTTGCTTCAATTCACATTTGTGCAGCCCGTACTTCTGCGGGCTGAACTCTTCGAATCCGGCGCACTCATGCATTTCGGTGCCGATGGCACGCCGGTGCCCGAGTTGACCTTTACGGTTGATGCGCGCCGCGACGGCTTGTCCATCCTGTTCACCGCCCTGATCTACACCGGCTACGCCATGGTGTTGAGCGCGGCGATGGCCTTTGCCGCGCGGCGTGGCCATGCGATCAACCTGCGTAGCGGGCTACTCTGGGGGATCGCCGGCTTCGTCGCGGTGCAGCTTGCGCCGGCCTTCTCGCTGCCGCCCGAATTGCCTGGGTCCGCTGCTGCTGAGGTCGGGGCACGTCAGGTCTGGTGGTCCGCGACCATCGTCGCGACGGCCGTGGCGCTTGGGCTGATCGCCTTTGGCCGGAACTGGATCGCGATCCTGATTGCAGCGGCGCTGACCCTCGCACCGCATCTAGTCGGCGCCCCGCATACCGCGGACTACATCGGACCGGTGCCGCCGGAACTGGCGGGCCTCTTCGCGGCGCGCGCGCTTGGCGTGGGGCTGATGGCCTGGTCGATCCTCGGCGCGCTGATCGGGTTGATCTGGTCGCGGGAGGCCGAGCCGTGAGAGCCAACCTCCTGCTCCTCGTGATCGGGGCGTTTTTTGGCACCGGGGGCGGCTTCCTGCTTGGGCAGGCGGTCGAGGCCCCGCCGCCGCACGATCACACAAGTCACGGCGCACCGCATGACGATCACGGCGCGCTGGAGCCCATGCATGACCACGACACGCTGATCGAGAACGGCGCGCCTGCGTCCGTGAGCGTGACGGCGCGCCCGGACGGCCCCGGCGCGCTGAACCTGCGGATCACGCCAACCGGGATGACTTTCGCCCCCGAGGCGGTGAATGCGCCGCATGTCACCGGTCAGGGCCATGCCCATGTCTACGTCAATGGCGTGAAGCAGGCGCGTGTCTACGGCGAATGGCTGCACCTCGACGGGCTGGAAACGGGCACGGCCACGCTTCGCGTCACGCTCAACGCCAACAGCCATGAGCAATTGGCCCACGATGGTGAGGCGGTTGAAACCACGCAAGAGGTCGTTGTTCCGTGACCTGTCCTCAGCCCGCCGGAATCCGCCCCAACAGGCAGTGCCGCAAGGCGGGAAGGCACGTCGCATCCGCGATGCGCCCGCCCGGTGCCGCGCGATACAGCGCGAGAAAGGCGGCGACATCCGCCGCCCCTGCAGCATCGAGCGGGCCGAACAGATACGCTTCACGCCCCGTCGACCGAACGGCGAGCACAGGCGCCTTGGCACAGGCGTTCATGCAGCCGACCAGCCGCACGTCCACGTCCACCCGACCGCGCAGATCATCGGCCAGCGCCGTCCCGCCCTCGCAGTTCGCACAGACAAAGATCATCGCCCCGCCCTTTCCCTGACATCGCACCGCTGATAGGCCAGACCCAGCCATCATCGCAACCCGAAGAGGCCCCTCATGCCCGCCAAGATCCCCGCCACTGTCGTCACCGGTTTCCTCGGCGCCGGCAAGACCACGCTGATCCGCCACATGCTCCAGAACGCCAATGGCAAACGGATCGCCCTGATCATCAACGAATTCGGCGACCTCGGGGTCGACGGCGACATCCTGCGTGGCTGCGGCGTGGAATCCTGCCGCGACGAAGACATCATGGAATTGTCCAACGGCTGCATCTGCTGCACCGTGGCCGAGGATTTCATTCCGACACTGGAAAAGCTGCTGGAGCGTGAGGACAAGCCCGACCATATCGTGATCGAAACTTCCGGCCTCGCCCTGCCGCAACCGCTGGTGCGCGCCTTCAACTGGCCCGCGATCTCGACCCGCGTGACGGTCGATGGCGTCGTCACGGTTGTCGACGGCCCGGCGCACCACGCCGGCACCTTTGCCCATGACGTGGCGGCGGTCGATGCGCAGCGCGCGCAGGACGAGAACCTCGATCACGAAACGCCCCTTTCCGAACTCTTCGAGGATCAGCTCGCCTGCGCCGACATGATCGTCGTCAACAAGGCCGACCTGATGGACGAGGGCACCCTCGCCACCACCACGCAGACGCTGAGCGACGCAAGCCGCCCCGGCGTGCGCGTGGTTCAGGCCTCCATGGGCGCGCTGCCGACCGAGGTGCTGTTGGGGCTGGAGACGGCGGCCGAAACCGATATGTCGGCGCGCCACGAGGTCCACCATCATCACCACGATGAGGATGAGGACCACGATCATAACCACGAACACGAGCACGGCCACGACGAGTTCGAAAGCTTTGTCGTCACTCGTGATGAGATCACCGACCCCAAAGCCTTTGCCGATCAGGTGGTCGAGACGATCCGCGCCCATGACATCCTGCGGCTCAAAGGGTTCGCCGCTGTGACAGGCAAGCCCATGCGCCTGACCCTTCAGGCGGTCGGTCCCCGGATCGACAGTTATTTCGATCAGCCTTTCGGCACCGCCCCGCGTCAAACCCGTCTTGTCGTCATCGGTCAGACCGGCCTTGATCGGGAGGCGATCGAAAAGGCGCTGACCGCATGATCGTGGTAGAGCCCGGAGCGCCGACGGCGGCGCCGGCGTCCGATCTGCTGAATGCCAGCCAAGCGCTGATGCGACGGCTGTTCAACCCGGAGGAGAACCACTTCCTCTCGCACGAGGCACTGGCGCAACCTGACATCCGGTTCTTTACGGCGCGGATTGGTGCGGAAACGCTCGGCTGCGCGGCGCTGAAACTCTGCGATGGCTACGGAGAGGTGAAATCCTTCTTTGTTGCGGATGCAGCGCGCGGCAAGGGCATCGGCGCCGCCCTGTTGCGCCAGATCGAGGATCAGGCCCGTCACGACGGCATCACAGGGCTGAAACTGGAAACGGCGGAAAAGCTCGACGCGGCGATCCGTCTCTACGCACGAAACGGCTTCACCCGCTGCGCGCCTTTCGGCGCCTATCTCGACAACGGCGTATCCGTGTTCATGGAAAAAACCCTGCCGGATTAAGGCCGGTCTTTTCCACCCCGACACCCTCCGCCACCGGCGCGAGGACGAGCCCAAGGCCAAACGCATGCACCTTCTCGCCGCCACTCCCGGACGTATCGACGACGACGAACCGGTCGATCTGAACCAGTCGCCTGCCGATCTCGTCGTGCTTTCGGCAGCCGATACCGAACTGGCCGCCCTGTCGCATGCCCGCGCCGCGATGGAGGACGCACCGAGCCTGCGTCTGGCGCAGCTTTCCAACCTGCAACACCCGATGTCCGTCGATCTGCACCTCGACAACACGGCGACGAAATCGCGGCTCGTCGTTGCCCGCATCCTCGGCGGCGCGGCCTATTGGAAATACGGTTTCGAGCAATATGCCGCCCGCCTGCGCGAAGCTGGCGTGCCCTTTGCCGCCCTGCCGGGTGACGACAAGCCCGACGCCGATCTGCGTACCTTTTCCACGGTGAGTGAGGCGGATTACACCGCCCTCTGGCAGGCCCTCGTCGAGGGCGGGCCGGACAATGCCACCATCTTCCTGACGCACGCCCGCGCAATTATAGACGACGCGCCGCGCCCCGCCCCGGCGCGCCCGCTGCTGAAGTCCGGCCTCTACTGGCCCGGCGCGACGCATCCCGACCTCTCCACATTGCGCAATGCATGGACCCCCGGCGCGCCGGTCGTGCCGGTCGTCTTTTACCGCGCGCTGCTGCAATCGGGCGACCTGTCCCCGGTCAACCGCCTCACCCGGTCCCTGCTGCGCGCCGGGCTGAACCCGATGCCGGTCTATGTCGCCTCGCTCAAGGACCCGGTCTCCGCCGCCACCCTTGATCACCTCTTCGGCGAAACCCGGCCCGAGCTGATCCTGAACCTCACCAGCTTCGCGGTCGGCTCCCCGCACGGCGACGACACCCAGCAGAACCCGCTCTCCGCCCCTTCGGCGAACCAAAGCCCCGTGTTTCAGGTCGTCCTTTCGGCCACCTCCGAGGACAGTTGGTCCGAAACCCTCACCGGTCTCTCGGCCCGTGACATCGCAATGAACGTCGCCCTGCCCGAGGTCGATGGCCGCATCCTGTCTCGGGCCGTCGCCTTCAAGGGCGAATCCTTTTTCGACGCGGCGACCGAATGCCCGATCGCCGGATGGCAGACCCGTGGTGACCGCATCGACTTTGTCACGCAACTGACGCGAAACTGGACAATGCTGCGCCGCACGAACCCGGCGGATCGCAAGGTCGCCCTGATCCTCGCCAATTATCCCAACAAGGACGGTCGTCTCGCCAATGGCGTCGGCCTCGACACGCCGGCGGCGACGGTCCATGTGCTCAACCTGTTGCACGAGGCGGGCTATACGCTCGACAACATTCCTGCCGACAGCGACGCGCTGATGACGCAGATCCTCGCTGGTCCGACCAACCACCTGACCGACCGGGCGCAGACCGAGGGCGGTGCGACGCTCCCGCTTGCCACCTATCTCGCGCACTTCAACGCCCTGCCCTGGGCGGTCAAACAGCAGATCACCGACAGATGGGGCAAGCCCGAGGACGACCCCTTCTTCTTGCCCCAAACATCCCCGCCGGAGGCATCCGAGGCCGCCCATGGGTCCGGCGGCTTCAAGCTCTCCATCCACCACCACGGCAACGCGGTGATCGGCGTGCAGCCCGCGCGCGGATACAACATCGACCCTGAGGAGACCTACCACTCCCCCGACCTGCCGCCGCCGCACAACTACCTCGCCTTCTACATCTACCTGCGTGAACATTTCGCGGCGCACGCGCTGATCCACATGGGCAAGCACGGCAATCTCGAATGGCTGCCGGGCAAGGCCATCGCCCTTTCCGACGCCTGTCTGCCCGAGGCGATCCTCGGCCCCATGCCCCACATCTACCCCTTTATCGTCAATGACCCCGGCGAAGGCACGCAGGCCAAGCGTCGGACACAGGCGGTCATCATCGACCACCTCACCCCTCCGCTGACACGCGCGGAAAGCTACGGTCCGCTGCGCGATCTCGAAGCGTTGGTCGATGAATATTACGAGGCCGCCGGCGTCGATCCGCGCCGCATCACCCATCTGCGGCGCGAGATCCTGTCGCTGACCTCCGCCACCGGGGTCGACCTCGACGCCGGGTTCACCGGCGATGAGGACAGCGATCTGGCCAAGCTCGACGCTTGGCTCTGTGATCTGAAGGAAGCACAGATCCGCGACGGGCTGCATGTGTTCGCTCAATCCCCCTCGGGACGGCTATTCCGCGACCTGCTGATCGCGCTGATCCGCATTCCGCGCGGTGACGGTCAGGGGGCGGATGCCTCGCTACCCCGCGCGCTGGCCGCCGACCTCGGGCTGGCGTTCGATCCGCTGGATTGCGACCCGGCGGTGCCTTGGGACGGCCCGCGTCCCGACATTCTCGCGGGGTTGAGCGATGCGACCTGGCGCAGTCACGGTGACACCGTCGAACGGTTGGAGTTGCTGGCGATCACCCTTGTGGAAACGCTCCTTTCTGCCGAACGCCGCGCGGCGAACGACGGCCCGGACACACCCGAGGCGGCGGCCCCCGGCCCCGCCTCCGCCACCGTCCTGCGGCACGTGGCCGATGAGGTCGCGCCGACCCTCGCAACTTGTGGCCCGGCTGAGGGCGCCGGCCTGCTCACGGCGCTTTCCGGTCATTTCGTGGCACCCGCGCCGTCCGGCGCGCCGACGCGCGGGCGTCTGGATACGCTGCCAACGGGGCGCAACTTCTTCAGCGTCGATAGCCGCGCGGTGCCGACCCCGACCGCGTGGAAGCTTGGCTGGAAATCCGCCAACCTGTTGATCGAGCGCCATTTGCAGGATCACGGCGATTACCCCCGGACCCTGCTGATCACCGCTTGGGGCACCGCGAATATGCGCACCGGTGGCGATGATATCGCGCAGGCACTGGCGCTGATGGGCGTGAAGCCGACCTGGGACGCCGCCAATCGCCGTGTGACCGGGTTCGAGGTGCTGCCCGCCACGACGCTGGCGCGGCCGCGTGTCGATGTGACATTGCGGATCTCGGGGTTTTTCCGCGATGCCTTCCCGCAGTTGATCGCACTGTTCGACAGTGCCGCGCGCGCCGTGCAGGCGATGGACGAAGCCGAAGAGGTGAACCCCGCCGCTGCCCGCACCCGCAATGGCGAGGCCGCGCATCGTATCTACGGCGCCAAACCCGGCGCTTACGGCGCGGGATTGCAAGCGATGATCGATGAGCGGCTGTGGAATGACACCGCCGATCTGGCCGAAGCCTACCTGACCTGGGGCGCCTATGCCTACGGCGCCAAGACCGAGGGCGAAGTGGATCGCGCCGGGCTGGAGCAGCGCCTCGCCCAGACCGAAGGGATTGTACAGAACCAGGACAATCGGGAGCACGATCTGCTCGATTCCGACGATTACTACCAGTTTGAGGGTGGCGCATCGGCGGCGGTCCAGCACCTGCAAGGTGAGGCCCGCCCGATCTATCACAACGATCATTCCCGCCCCGAACGCCCGGTGATCCGCACGCTGGATGAAGAGATCGCGCGCGTGCTCCGCTCCCGCGTGGTGAACCCCAAGTGGATCGACGGGGTCAAGCGTCACGGTTACAAGGGCGCCTTCGAGATCGCCGCGACGGTCGATTACCTGTTCGCCTTTGCCGCGACGACCGGCGCGGTTCGCAACCACCATTTCGATCTGGTGGAGCAGGCCTTTGTCGAGGATGACGAGACCCGCCAGTTCATCACCGATCACAACCCCGCCGCGATGAAGGAGATCGCGGAGCGCTTACAGGAGGCGATCGATCGCGGATTGTGGACCCCGCGTTCGAATTCCGCGCGCGGTCGGATCGCGTCGCTTGTCTAGGCCTCGGCGCACAGCCTTTCCGCCCCGGCCAGCAGCACATGCGGCAGGGGCGCACCATGCGACGCCGGATCAGCCGCATCGTCGCACCACTGGGATTTGCATTCCGCGGCGTCCTCTCAGGATCGCATCGACCTCGCAGGTCGGCGCGACCTCTTTACCGCAGTTCAACCGCGCGACCAAAACCGCGGCGTCGCCAGCCAAATCACGCACCCGGCACCCCGTCGCCTGTTGCATCGCGATGGCTGCCCGTCCTGCCAACGTCCCGATGCGCAGGAGTTGCCGATTGGTCCGCACGGCCTGCGCCATCCCACCGTCGTGGTGGATGGTAAAGGAGGAGCCATCGACGGTATGGCGACTGACCTCTGCCCCGCCGAAACCGCGGGTCGGTGCGTCACAGGCCGCGAGTAGCAGCAGGCAGGCCGCAAGGAAAACGAACACTCTCATTCCGACAGGGTCGCACGCCCCGGTTAACATCAGGTGAACGGCCCGCCTCTTGCCCGCCTTCACCGCGCGGGCTACCCCTTTGACGCAAGCAGGAGACACGCATGACCAATGATCCAGACCGCCACGCCCAGAAGATGGCCAAGAAAAAAGCCGCCCGCGACAAGATCATGGCGACCAAGACGGACCAGAAGGGTCTGATCATCGTGCATACGGGCAAGGGGAAAGGCAAAAGCTCTGCCGCTTTCGGGATGATTTTCCGCTGTATCGCCCATGACATGCAATGCGCCGTGGTTCAGTTCATCAAGGGCGGCATGTCCACCGGCGAACGCGATCTGATCCTCGCCAAGTTCAGCGACACTTGCGCCTTTCACACCATGGGCGAGGGATTTACCTGGGAGACGCAGGATCGCACCCGCGACACCGAAATGGCGCAGGCCGCGTGGGAAAAAGCCAAGGATTTGATCCGCGATCCCGCGAATACCATGGTCCTGCTGGACGAAATCAATATCGCCCTGCGTTACGATTATCTCGACATCAACGAGGTCACGACCTTCCTCACCGAGGAAAAGCCGGAGATGACCCATGTTGTCCTGACCGGGCGCAATGCCAAGGACGAGCTGATCGAGGTCGCCGATCTTGTGACGGAGATGGAGCTGATCAAACATCCGTTCCGCTCGGGCATCAAGGCGCAGATCGGCGTGGAATACTGAGGGCCGACAGGCACAAGACCCAAGTTGAACGACAAAGGCCCGGAGCGCGTGCTCCGGGCCTTTGTCATTCCAGCGGGTCGTCGCGGTCAGTGCAGCTTTTGCTCAACCGTCGCGATGGACTCGTCGATCATCTTGTTGGCGTCCGAGGCGGTGACCTGACCGGCGATCACTTCACGCGCGGCGGCGATGGCCACGGTCACGGCACGGTTGGTGACTTCCTTGACCGCCGACGCTTCGGCAGAGGCAATTTGGTCCTGAGCCGCCGCCAGACGGCGCGTGATGGAAGCCTGAAGGTCCAGCTTGGCCTGTTCCGCCGCACTTGCCGCTTCGGACTTGGCGGTCGCCACGATCCGGTCGGCCTGTACCTGAACTTCCTTCTGCTTGCGCTCGTAGGAGGCGAGCAGAGCCTGCGCCTCTTCGCGCAGTGATTTCGCTTCGTCCAGCTCGGATTTGATCTGGTCAGCGCGTTTGTCGAGCAGGCCGGCCAGGATGCCCGGCACCTTGAAGTAGAACAGAACCGCGATGAACAGCAGGAAGCCGAGCAGCACGATGAAGTCCGTGTTGCCGAGCGAGAAGAAAGGCCCCGTAGCCGCAGCAGCAGGCGTGGCGGCGAGGATCACGGCGAGAGTGGCAGGGATACGCATCAGATCAGCCTTTCATCCGGGTGGCGACAGCCTTGTCGACCGCTGCGTCATCGGCATTGAACCCGAGGTTCGCAATGACGGCTGCGGCGGTGTCCTTGGCCACGACCTCGATATTCTTGACCGCATTGGCGCGGATTTCAGCGATGGCTTTTTCGCCCTCGGCGGCCTTGGCCGAAATCTCGGCGTCGGCTTTGGCGGTCGCGGCATCCAGATCGGCCTGGATTTCCGCCTTGGCGCTGGCCACGATGCGGCCGGCCTCGACGCGGGCATCGGCCAGCGCCTTTTCATAGGCGGCTTCGGCTTCGACGGCCTTTTGCTTGAGGTCCTCGGCGGCGGCGACGTCATTGGTGATCGTACCGGCGCGTTCGGCGAGAACGGCCCCGATCCGCGGCAGCGCAACGCGCGACAGGATAAAGTAGATCGCGACCAGGGCGACGATCAGCCAGAAGATCTGGTTGCCCCAATGGTCAAAATTCAGCTGCGGCATGCCGGGTGTGCTGCCGCTTGCCTCGGCAAGACCGTCTGCTTGTTCGGTGGCCATGTCGTCCTCCGTCGGAACGTCTGGTGAAATTCGGTCGGTCTTTCCCGAGGGTCAGGACGGTATCCCCGTCCGGGGCTCGCAATGGGCGGGGCCAATGCCCCGCCCCTGCGTAAGGAACAGCGTCGGTCTTAGACGGCGAACATCAGCAGCAGAGCAACGAGGAACGAGAAGATCCCCAGGGCTTCTGCGAATGCGATGCCGATAAAGAGGGTCGCGGTCTGCGAGGCAGCCGCCGACGGGTTGCGCAATGCGCCGGACAGGAAGTTGCCTGCCACGTTGCCCACACCGATTGCGGCAGCGCCGGAACCGATTGCTGCGAGGCCTGCGCCGATGTGTGCGAGATCGCCTTCCATGATATATCTCCTTACGATTTTATTGGAAGTTTGGATTTAGTCTTCGAACCTTAGTGGCCCGGATGCAGCGCATCCTTGAGGTACACACAGGTCAGAATGGTGAACACGTAGGCCTGGATGAAGGCCACGAGAACTTCGAGCCCGTACATCGCGGTGATGGCGACGACGGAGACCGGAGAGATCACGGCGATCGCGGCAAAGCCTGCAAAGACCTTGATCACCGCATGGCCCGCCATGACGTTCCCGGCCAGACGAATGGAGTGGCTGACAGGACGCACGAAATACGAGATGATCTCGATGATCGCGAGGATCGGACGCAGTGCCAGCGGCGCGGAGCTGACCCAGAACAGTCCGAGGAACTTGGTGCCGTTCTTCATGAAGCCGTAGATCGTCACCGTCAGGAAGACCGCGAGCGCCAGCACCACCGTGACCGCGAAATGCGACGTGGTAGTAAAGGACATCGGGATCAGGCCGAGGAAGTTGGCAAAGACGATGAACATGAACAGGGTCATCACATAGGGGAAGAAGCCGACGGCATCCTTGCCCGCCACGTCTTCGACCATCTTGTAGACAAAGCCATAGGCCATTTCGGCAATCGACTGTCCGCGCGACGGGATCGTCGCCCGGCGCGAGGTCGCCAGAACCATCAGCGCGACGACTGCGACGACGGCCAGCGCCATCCAGAGCGTCGCATTGGTGATCGTGTACCAGTGGACGGGGCCGTCACCGAACAACGGCTCGACGATGAATTGGTCCATCGGGTGGAAAACCAGTCCGCCCTCGCCCTCTGCCGCTGCTGTCTCAACCGCCATCTTGGCCCCTTTCACCTGGTGCCGGAGCATCTCCGACTGCCGTGTCCTGTCCCTGAACCTCTGCCGCGGTACGCATCATCGTCTTGATGCCAGCCGCGAGGCCCAGCAGTGTAAATATCATCATCATCACGGGCAGCGTGCCGAGGACGACATCCAACCCGTATCCGATGCCGAAGCCGATCCCCAGACCGGCCACAAGCTCGATCACCATCCGCCAGGCAAGGTTCGCCCCCGAGTAGTGCTCGTCCCCGCGAGGTTTCGGTACCTGGGTCTTTTTGACCTTGTTGATCCGCTGCTCCAGCTCGGCCATCTGCCGTTTGGGATCGGGATCGGGCACGGTTTCCCCCTCGGAAAAGTTGCTGCCTTGCTAAGCGGGAGCGATGGCTTAGTCAAGCTGACTCGATATCTACGGACTTCGGTCTCAAAGCCCTGTTTGCAAATGATAAAATAAACCAAACAAATGGCGGCGTCGGATTGTCGCGACGCGCGGCCCATCCACATATCGCGCGCCGGTATATTCAACTATATGGTTGAGAATGACGCCCGGCCATGCGTCAAATGACAGGCGCACCCTGTGCCAACACCCACGCCCCGACCCGCGAGCCGCCCATGACCTCGACCCTCGACACTGTCTTTGCCGCCCTCGCGGACCCGACCCGGCGCGCGATCCTGTCGATGCTGCTGGAGGACGACATGGCGGTGACCGACGTGGCCGACCCCTTTGAGATGTCGCTGGCCGCGATCTCGAAACACCTGACCATCCTGACCCGTGCCGGCCTCATCAGTCAGGAGAAACGCGGACGGGTGAAATGGTGCAAGCTGGAGCCGGACGCGATGAAGGGCGCCAGCGTCTGGATGCAAGGGTTCGGTCAGTTCGAGCCGGTGAACCTCGACGCGTTCGAGCGTTTCCTGGAACATCATCTCGATACCGCCGAGGAGGAGTAGACCCGACCGCTGCCAAGCCCTGCCTGACCGCGCTCAGTCTTCGTCCGAACGCAGGTACCTGGTATTGTCCTTCAGATACTTCAGGAACGTTTGCACCTTGTTCGTGCGGTGCAAATCCATATGCGTCACCAGCCACAGGCGACTGTCCCATTCGGGCAAGGGCGCATGCACTTGGACCAGATCATCGGTGTCGGAATCGAAAGTCCGCAGGAAACCCACCCCGACCCCGTTAAGGATCGCCTGCCTCGTCGCCAGGTCGTCACCCGAGCGAAAGACAATCTGCCGTTCGGGAATATGCTCGCGCATCCAACGCGAGAAAGGCGCGCGGCTGGCGGCATCATCCGCACCGACAAAGCGGTGCCCCTCCATATCGCCGGGGATCGTCGGCATGCCGTACTTCTCAACATAATCGCGGCTGCCGTAGATCCCGAACTGCAGGCGCAGGAAGGGTTGAACAACATTGTCCGGCTGGCTGGGCGGGCTGCCTGCGCGGATTGCAACATGCGCCTCGCCGTACTCAAGCCGAAACAGTCGCGCGCTGGTGAGGTAGCGCAGGATGACGTCGGGGTAATCTTTCTGGAACTGCGACAGCACCGGGACCAGAAACTCTGCTATTCCGCCGATGGTTGTGACCACCAACTCGCCGGACACATCATTTCCGCGTCCCCGGATCCGCCCGGACAACTGGCTGAACTGATCGTCCGTCGCCTGCGCGACGCGCAACAAATCCTGCCCTGCCTCTGTCGCCGTGTATCCACGCGCATGTCGCTGGAACAGCTTGACGCCGAGTCGCCCCTCCAGCGCATCGATATGACGGATCACCGTTGCATGATGAACCCCCAACACATCGGCAGCCCCTGAGACGGTGCCCAGTCGGGCGACCTGAAAAGCTGTGCGAATTTCATCCCAATTATCCAAGACAACCTGCGCGCTGAGGAACCAATCGACGCAAAGAACGCGTTTTTGTGCGTCACCGCAAGGGGAAACGGCGCCCGTCAGGCTCACCCCTTACCAAATTCTGCCCTGCACTCACATCTTGCCCGGATCAGACGGCCAGCCAATGGCGCGTGATGACTGTCACGTCTATAATGGGACTGCGTCGAGCGAACGACGCCGCGATGGACGACCCCCATGGATGCGCTGTGCCGAGATTGCCTGACGACCTTTATCACCCGCAAGGGTGAGGCTTTGCGCTGCCCGGCCTGCCGCAGTCCGCGGTGCAGCGCGCATCACGAACTTTTCTCGCTGTCCATCGCCCATATGGATTGCGACGCCTTCTACGCCTCGGTCGAGAAACGCGACAACCCTGCCCTGGCCGCCAAACCGGTGATTATCGGCGGCGGGCGGCGTGGTGTCGTCTCTACCGCCTGTTATATCGCCCGCATCCGCGGCGTACGCTCTGCCATGCCGATGTTTCAGGCGTTGAAGCTCTGCCCCGAGGCGGTGGTCATCAAACCCCGAATGGCCGCCTACGTCGAAGCCTCGCAAGCGATCCGCGCGATGATGGAGGAAATGACCCCTTCGATAGAGCCTCTGTCGCTCGATGAGGCGTTTCTCGACCTCTCGGGGACAGTCAGGTTGCACGGTCATCCCCCCGCCTGGATGCTCGCCCGCCTGATCAAGCGGATGCGCAAAGAGCTGGGGCTGACCGGCTCTATCGGGCTGTCGCACAACAAGTTTCTGGCCAAGGTCGCTTCTGACCTCGACAAGCCGCATGGCTTTTCGATCATCGGTGCGGCCGAGACCGACGCGTTTTTGCGCGATAAACCGGTGCGTATGATCTGGGGGGTTGGTGCTGCGACGCAGGCTTCTCTCGACAAGGCCGGGATTCGCACGTTCAACGACCTCTTGCGATGGGACAGGAGCGATCTGATCGCGCGCTTCGGCTCTATGGGTGACCGGCTGTGGCACCTGGCACGCGGGCAGGACCATCGCCGCGTGTCGGCGCATTCGCCGATAAAGTCGATCTCTAACGAGACGACATTCTTTGAGGACACCGGGAATGCCGACCTGCTGGATGGGCACCTGTGGCGGCTGTCGGAAAAGGTCGGGGATCGGGCCAAGGCCAAGGCGCTGGCCGGCAGGGTCGTCACGCTGAAACTGAAACGGTCGGATTTTTCGCTGATCTCACGACGGGTGTCCCTGCGCGACCCGGCGCAATTGTCCGACGCCATCTACCGCACGGCGCGCGGGCTGTTTGACAGCGTTGGACAGCAGGGACCCTACCGTCTGATCGGGGTTGGCATCGCGGACCTCGTCCCCGAGGGCCACGGGGGGACCGCCGGAGACCTGCTCGACCCGGATGCCGCACGTCGGGGCAAGGCGGAACGCGCCACGGACGAGATCCGCAAGCGGTTCGGCCCCGACGCGATCCTCAAGGGGCGAGCCTTGCGTTAACGCGCGGCGTCAATGCTCGGCCGTCGCCCGGATCCGTTGGATCGGAGCCCGCCACCTCGTCCACTTTTTCGGAGTGGGGCGCGCCTTGGGTTGCGTGACAGGCTCGCCGTTTCGCGTCGCCGTCATGAAAGATTTAGCGTATATGTTTAGCATCGAGACCTCCTGTCAATGCGTGTCTGGTCCAATAGACGTAGACCTCAACGCCGTGATCCGCTACTCAGGAATTTCTTTGCGATGTAAGTTGAGGTTACATATTGGACTGGTCCGCCCTGCCCCCCATGACCGCGCTTCGTGCCCTCGCGGCCTATGCTGACACCGGGTCGATGACGGCCGCCGGCGCGCGGCTCAACGTCTCTCACGCGGCAATCAGTCAGCAAATCAAGGGGCTGGAGGACCGCATGGGCCTGTCCTTGATCGACCGTGCGCGTGGCAAGGGCGGCCTGACCCCCGAAGGCCACGCGCTGGCTGAAACCACGCTGGACGCTTTTGCCAACATCGCCATGCTATCGGCCGAACTGACCGGACGCGACGCAGAACGTCCGATCCAAGTGTCCACGACCCCGACCTTTGCCTCCTCCTGGCTGATGCCGCGTCTCGCCGGCTTCCGCCAGAAGCACCCCGAACTGTCGCTGATGGTGGACCCGACCCCGGAGCTGCGCGAGATCAAGCCCGGCGGGCTGGACATGGCGGTGCGTTACGGCTCGGGCAACTGGCCGGGGTTGGAGGCCGACCTCATCGTGGAAAGCACCATCGCCATCGTCGCCTCCCCCGACCTTGTCGGAACCGGCGATTTCGAAAGCCCCGGCGACCTGACCCAATTCCACTGGCTGCAAGAGCTGGGCACCAGCGAAGCCTCGGAATTCCTCAGCCGGTATGGCGCGGTTCTGAACACGGCCAAGGGTCTCACATCGCTTCCCGGCAACCTCCTGCTGGAGGCCGCACGCGCCGGTCAAGGGATCGGCGTCGCCGCCCGCGCTTTCATTCAACCGGATGTCGATTCAGGGCGCCTGCGCATCCTGTTCGAGGATACGCGGAACGACGGCTATTACCTCGTCTACCGCCCCGGTGTTATGCGCCCCTCGGCGCGCGCCCTCTATCGCTGGATCAAATCCGAGACCGAGGCAGAGTTTGGCTGACGCCCGCCCAACGAAAAAGGGCCGCCGGTGATCCCGACGGCCCCAATACCTTACCAAGCCGCGCGTCAGCTCGGCCCGATCATAAAGCAAGTCTGGTTCCGGGCCTGTAGGCGACGGCAAGCCAGGTCGGCACGCTCACGCTCCATTCCAAGGAAGTTCGCATCGAACCCGGTCGGGCGGCGAACCACCTTGCGCAAGGCACCGTCCAGCGCATCGGTCTCTTTCAACGCGACCTGCAACAGGACGCGCTCAGCGGCGTGATGCGATTTGAACCGCCCGATGTTTACGCCCCAGTGACGACCGCCCGAGGTTGACACACGGGTCACGACGCGGGGCTCTTCGGGCTCTGCCTTGGGGGTCAGGGCCCGCGCGAACAGGCCGACAGGCCGCGCGACCGGCGAGATCGCGCCAGTCCCGACCTTGGCCGCTGCGCGCTGCATCACGGCCTTTTCTTTGTCCTGTGCCGAAGGGGCGGCCTGGGCCGGCTGTGCCATCGCGACATTGGCGGGCATCAAGGATGCCTTCTGCGTCACTTCGGCGACGACCGTGTCGATGACGTCAGACATGGCAATCAGCGTCGGTGCATCGGTACTGCCGGGACGCGCCATCGGACGCAAACTGCGTGTGACGGCGGTGTTCAGGCGGATAACCTTTCCAGCGGCGCGAATCTTGCCGTCAGCCTGCGCCACGGTTTCGACATCGGCATAGACCGGCGCGCGGAGCGATGGCTTGGGCGCACCGGAAGGCGCGCGCTTGAAACCCATATCCAGCAATTCCGCGACCTTCGCGTTGCGCGAAGCCGAAGACCGGCCGCCGAACACCGTTGCGATAATCCGTTCATTGCCACGCTCGGCCGAGGCAACAAGATTGAAACCGGCGGCGCGTGTATAGCCTGTCTTGATCCCGTCCGCCCCCTTGTAGGCGCCCAGAAGCCGACGATTGGTGTTGAGAACTTTCTTGATGCCGGCATCGGTCTGGGTCCGGGAGAACAGGTTGTAATATTCCGGATAATCATAAAGCACGTGCCGCCCGAGGACCGTCATGTCGCGGGCAGTGGACAAGTGCCCTTCTTCGGTCAGGCCATGGGCGTTTTTGAAAGTCGTCCGGCTCATCCCGAGGGCCTTGGCGGTGCGGTTCATCCGGCGGGCGAACTTTGCTTCGCTACCCTCCAGCGCTTCGCCCAGGGCCGTCGCGGCATCATTGGCCGATTTCACCGAGGCCGCGCGGATCAGATAACGCAGCTTGATCTTCTGTCCCGCGACGAGGCCCAGCTTCGACGGCGGCTCCGCCGCCGCATTGCGGGAGATCGTCACCGGGGTATCAAGGGTGATCTCACCGTTCCTGATTGCCTCGAAGGTGATGTAAAGCGTCATCATTTTGGTCAGGGACGCCGGATGCAGCCGGGAATCCGCATTCTCGGAATGCAGAACCTTGCCGGTTCGGGCGTCCATCACAAGTGCTGCGTAGGGGGCCGCCTGCGCGTTATGCGCAAAGGGTCCTGCCGCGAACACAAACAATGAACTTAGAAATACGAATACGAGCGCCCACCTGCGGGTCGGCTTATACTGCCGCTCCATCTTGCCTCTCAATACTGCCTCTGCCGCTGGTTTTCCAACTGGCGATTTTCATTGAACCCAAGCTATCACAGAGCAGGGATCTCCACAAATACCTAAAATCCAACGCTTCTGACTATTTTGCGGTATACAACTTGGAGATGTGGTGCGCTGACACTACCGACCTACTAGACAGGCCAATGTGGCGGCAATGCGGCGAGAAGATGTCAAGAAACCGCGTCGAATCGAAGCGGACCGACGGCCGCCCGGTGCGGTGCACTCAGGCCTGTTCACCAGTCATCCGCAAAGACCACGCTAACCTATCGCGTCAACAATCCCGGGCAGGTCCGACAAGGTTGCGATCTGGCGAAAGCGA
Organism: Pseudooceanicola sp.; assembly: GCA_002709085.1. GTDB lineage: Bacteria > Pseudomonadota > Alphaproteobacteria > Rhodobacterales > Rhodobacteraceae > Pseudooceanicola. The sequence goes on from PAPR01000006.1 coordinate 46,865, forward strand.
TCACTGCCCTCGGGCGGCTCCGCGTGCTCTAGCGCCCAAGTGGTTTGACCGGGTACGTAGATACCCCATCCCCCGGCGTCGATCATCGGCACGACATCGGATTTCATCGAGTTGCCGATCATCATCCCCTGCCCCGGTCCATGTCCATGGCGCTTGAATATGGAATGGTAGACCGCTGTCGTCTTGTCCGAGACAATCTCGATGCCATCGAACACCTCCCCCAGTCCGGACTGCGCGAGCTTGCGTTCCTGATCCAGCAGATCGCCCTTGGTGATAAGAAGCACGCGATGCGTCTCTGCAACACGGGCGACCACCTCGGCGGCATGGGGCAGCAGATCGATGGGATGGCTCAGCATCTCCTGACCCGCTGCGATCAGATCAGCGATGACCGTCCCAGGCACATCATTGTTCGTCACCTCCAGCGCGGTCTCGATCATCGACAAAACAAAGCCTTTGATCCCGTATCCGTAGCGACCAATATTGCGGCGCTCTGCGGCGAGCAGGCGTTCCGACAGATGATCGGCCTCTGCATGATCGCGCAGGAGATCGGCAAAACGCTCCTGCGTCATCTGGAAAAATCGCTCATTCTGCCAAAGCGTGTCGTCGGCATCAAAGCCTATGGTCGTCAGTTTCTGCGTCATCTTCATCCAGCTTTTCGGACAGAGGGCCCGCGCCCCCCTTCCAACTCTTGATCCGAACGTTATATAGAAAGGCCAACTCCTGAAACCCCGGCGCTTTGCCTTGCGCACGGGCATGTGAGAAACCGGACAGACGGAATACAGATGAGCCTGACGCCGACAAGCAAGCGGCCCATGAACGCGCCAATCGCGGGGCCCTTGGTGATGACCAAGGGCGACGATGACGATGGTGTGTCCGTCGTCGTAGACACCAAGGCCAAGACCAAACGCCCCCCGCTCTACAAGGTGATGCTGCTGAATGACGACTACACGCCGATGGAATTCGTGGTGGCCGTGCTTGAACGATTCTTTGGCATGAACCACGCGCAGGCGTTCGAGATCATGCTGACCGTGCACAAGCGCGGACTGGCCGTGGTCGGCGTCTTTTCGCATGAGATCGCGGAAACCAAGGTCGCGCAAGTCATGGATTTCGCACGCCAGCATCAACATCCCCTTCAATGTACCATGGAAAAGGAATGACCCGGCCGTGACACTTGATCTACGGCTAGATCTGGCCCTGACCCCCGGCGGGCTAACGCTGCCAGAGGGGAAGATCGCTGTATTTGGCCCGCGCGAAGGACACTATCTAGAGCCCCTGCCAAAAGAACGCGTCGTCGTGGTTTCGACCCAGTTTCCAGATCACGCCTATTTCCAGCGGCAGGGATTTGACTGCGTCCTCAGGGCGGATGAAATCTATGCCGCCTCGGTCGTGGTCCTGCCTCGCGCCAAGGCGCTGGCCCGCGATTGGATCGCCCAGGCCCATGCCGCGACGAATGGCCCCGTGATCATCGATGGCCAGAAAGAAGAAGGCATCGAATCCATCCTGCGAGAATGCCGCAAGCGGACGGAGGTTTCAGGCCCGATCAGCAAGGCGCATGGCAAGCTGTTCTGGTTCACCGGCGGCGCCTTTGATGACTGGATTGCCCCCCCTGCCGACATGCCCGATGGATTTACCACAGCACCGGGGACGTTTTCGGCGGATGCCGTGGATGCGGCCTCGGCCCTTCTTGCGCAAAGCCTGCCGACAAGCCTTGGCGCCCATGTCATCGATCTGGGGGCCGGATGGGGGTATCTGAGCGCAAAGGCGCTGGAGCATCCCGGCGTCACGCAGGTGGATCTGGTCGAGGCGGATCACGCCGCGTTGGAGTGCGCCCGAATCAATGTGACCGACCCACGTGCCCGGTTCCACTGGGCCGATGCCACGGCCTGGACGCCCGAGACACGCGCTGACGCCGTCATCATGAACCCGCCTTTCCATATTGCCCGCAAGGCTAATCCCGAACTGGGGCGCGCCTTCATTCGCGCGGCTGCCGGTTGCCTCAAGACCAAGGGCACCCTCTGGATGGTGGCCAACCGACATCTCCCCTACGAGCCGCTGCTCGGTGAGCTTTTCACCCAACACGAAGAAATCGCCGGCACCGGATCGTTCAAGGTGATCCGAGCTGCCGTTCCGATCCGGGCCAAGACCCCGACCCGGCAGCCCCGGCGCAGTCGCGCGCGCTGAACCCGTCCGTTTCTAAAAGGAGCGACTCATGTCCTTTTCCATCGCCGGCAAGACCGCCATCGTGACCGGGGCGGCCAACGGCATCGGCCTCGCCATCGGAAAGCACTTTGCCGATCGCGGCGCGAATGTGATGTTTGCCGATCAGGATGAAGACGCCCTGATCAAAGAGCTGGGCGAAAACCCCGAAGCCGAGAACATCCGCTACTTCGCCGGCGACCTGCGCCAAAAGCTGTCAATTGCCAACCTGTTGTCCGCCACCATTGATTCATTTGATCGCGTCGACATCCTGGTCAACGGATCGCGCCAGGTCGTGGCCTCCGACCCCCTCAACCCCGATGACGATGCGATGGAGACGTTGCTTCAGCAGAACCTTATGACCGCGCTTCGCTTGAGCCAGATCATCGCGAAGCGGATGATCAAACAGTCCGAAGGTCAGACCGGCGGCGCGGCGGGCTCCATCGTCAACTTGTCCTCTATTGCCGCGCGTCGCACCCATCCGGACCTGATGGCATTTTCCGTTTCGACTGCGGCGCTGGATCAGATGACCCGGTCGCTGGCACTGGCGCTGGCCCCGCACCGGATCCGGGTGAACGCGCTAGCCTTTGGCTCCGTGATGAGCGCGAGCCTGAGAACGACGCTCAAGGATAACAGCAAGTACCGCGACGACATCGAAGAGCATACGCCCCTCAACCGCATCGCCGCACCGGGTGAGCTGGCCGAGGCGGCGCAATACCTCGCCTGCGACGCCTCCGGCTTCATGACAGGACAGGTGTTGACTGTCGACGGCGGTCGCACGCTGCTGGACCCCGTCGCGGCCCCGGCCCACTAGGGGCGCGGGTTACCCTGCGACGGGATGCGCCTTTGCCCTGTGTGCGATGCTCCGGTAGGTTCGGGCTGCCTCCGGCGGGAGTATTTTCAACAAGGTGAAGGAGCGCGTCATGGCCGATCAGATGGAGCGCCAGAAGGCTCTGGCCTCAACTTGGTTCCGGTCCCTGCGGGACGAGATCGTCGCAGCCTTTGAAGGGTTGGAAGACGGACAGAGGCAAGGGTCGGTGGCAGATCGCCCCCCCGGACGGTTCGAGGTCACGCAGACCCGGCGGGATGCGCCAGATGGCGGCGAGGCCGGCGGCGGATTGATGAGCGTCATGCGCGATGGGCGTGTGTTCGAAAAGGTGGGTGTCAACGTCTCGACCGTCTTCGGCACCCTGGGCGACGAGGCGCAGGCCGCGATGGCCGCGCGAAAGGGTCTGCCGGGGATGGTGGATGACCCGAGGTTCTGGGCCAGCGGCATCAGCCTCGTGGCCCATATGCAGAACCCGCATTGCCCGGCCGTGCACATGAACACCCGCATGTTCTGGACACCGCACGGTTGGTGGTTTGGCGGGGGTTCCGATCTGAACCCTTGCATCGAATACGCCGAGGATACCGCGCATTTTCACGACGTCCAAAAAACCCATTGCGAGCCGCATGGGGCGGGAGAGTACGAGCGACTGAAGGCCTGGGCCGATGCGTATTTCTATATCCCGCACCGTGGTCGCGCACGTGGCGTTGGCGGGATTTTCCTCGATGACCACTGCACAGGCGATTGGGAGGCGGATTTTGCCTTCATTCAGGACATTGGCCGTGCTTTTCTGCCTGCCTATCAGCCGCTGGTCGAGGCGCGACGGGATCAATCATGGGGAGAACCTGAGAAGGACATCCAGTTGATCCACCGCGGACTCTATGCCGAATACAATCTGGTCTATGATCGTGGGACTAAATTCGGTCTGTCCACCGGGCATGATGCCAATGCGGTCCTGATGAGCCTACCACCAATGGCGAAATGGGTCTGACGCCGCAAGCCAAGGCCAGGGTCAGACAAGGCCAGGGTCAGACGTTAACGACGCCTTTCCGGCTCAGCGCGATATCGACGCGCAGCTCGTGGGTCTCATCATCCTCAGTCACTTCGGGCTTTGTGCCAAGCTGCGAAGCGAAGGCATCTATCAACTGACGCCCAAGACCCGAACCCTTGAGCGGTATCTCTTCTTCGTCCAGCGGGGCGCCCTTTGAATTGGCGACGGAGAAGCGGCAGGTATTCTCACCCGTCTTCAGCAGGGCAATGTGGATCCACGGTTTATCCCGGCCCGGCTGGCGGCCGAAGTATTTGATCGCGTTGGTCACTGATTCCGTGGCCAGGAGGGAGAGCGGCACAGCCTGATCCGGCGACAGAATGACCTCTTCGACCTCAACGGTGACATCGGCGGCAGCGTCGGCGGGCATGGCGCTTTTCACCACCTGATCGAGAATATCCTCCAACAGACCATCCGCGCGCAAATTGGCCAGTCGCGCAGTGTGATAGAGATTGGAATGTACGGTGGCGAGGCCCAGCACTCGGTCGTGGATCCGGCGCAGCGTGGATTTGGTCAGCAGGTCCTTGGAAATCCGGACCTCCATATTGATGATCGACGCGATAAGCTGAAGGTTGTTCTTGACGCGGTGATGGACCTCTTTCAACAGCACGTTCTTTTCGTGAAGATTATTTTCCAGCTCTGCAGTGTCGCGGGTGATCCTTTCGACCATGTTGTCGAAGGTTTCCTCGATCTGCACCAGTTCGCGTGGGGCGCGGCCCGCGACGAGGATGCCGGGTTCCTGATGGCTGTAGGTCGCCCCGAAGCGGCGCATCTTGTGACGCAGCATCCGGACGTGGCGAATGACCAGCCGGTGCACCGCGATATAGGCCACAACGAGCGAAACCACCCACATCAAGAGGGGGAAGGCCATGGCCGAGCGATTGATGAAGCCCGAATTTCCCATGCCAGCTTCCGCCGGCCATACCGAGACCGCAAAGACCACGCCCGGCACGATCGGTGTGATCGAATAGACCCGTGTCGTGCCGGATTTATCCACAGCGCGAAAGGAGCTGAACTGCCGGTAAAGCTGGGAGTTCAGATCGCGGAATGCGGGCAATCGCTGAGCAGCCTCCTCGACATCGCCGCGTGCGAGCAGCACTTCGCCCCGCGTGTTGATGGTAATCAGATCGACGGGCCGGGTGGGTCCGGCGAAATCCGGATCGAAGCGCGCGTTCGAGCGTGGCAGCGACAGGGTCACAAGCCCCAGGTACCGCCCATCCTCGTAGACCGGATGTGCAATGATCATAACCGGCTGACCACTGATCCGGCCCATGTCGGTCGCGTTCATCAGCGGTCGCGGTTCCTGTTGAAAATCCTTGAAGGTCTGGGTCTGACGCGCATCGATCGGCATATTCCGCGAGTTGCAGCGCGAGATACCGTCGTCCTCGATATAGGCGGCGAGCGAAAAGGCAGGATGCGACCGGATGAAGCCTTCCATCAGGGCCGAACAGGTGAACTTGTTCGTCCGCATGGCGACGAGCGCGCCGCCAAGCACGCGGGCCGAGGCAAAGCCTTCGTGAATAAGGTCGCTTTGGCGTTCGGTGGCGGAAACCGTCTGACCGAGATAGGCCGAGCGCGTCAATGCCTCGGCCTTCTCAACGACGGAACCGGTCTGGAGCAGTGAGATCAAGCCGATAGGTAGCAGGGCGATGGAAAGCATCGCGACGACCCGGATGCCAAGTCGATCAGTTATCGGAGACTTCACCGAAACCGCCCCGTTACATGGATTTCATCTGAGTCGCTGACATCACGGCCATGGTGGATTGATCCGTCAATTCCATAGCGCCATCTTCATCCATGTTCAGCAGTTCACTCAGCTTTGCGCGACCCCTATTGGCCCGGCTCTTGATCGTGCCGACCGCGCAATCGCACATGTCGGCTGCCTCCTCATAGGAGAAACCGGACGCCCCGACCAGCAGCAATGCTTCGCGTTGTTCATCTGGCAGTGTCGCGAAGGCTTTTTCGAAGTCCTTCATCGCCAAACGCCCATCGTGATCAGGCTTGGTCGCCAAATTTGCCGAGAATACGCCATCGACGTCCGCCACCTCACGACCGGCGCGACGGCGTGCTGAATAGAACGTATTGCGCAGGATCGTGAAGAGCCAGGCGCGCAGGTTGGTGCCGACCTTGAATTTTTCGATGTTGGTCCAGGCCTTAACGATTGTGTCCTGGACGAGATCGTCCGCCTGAGCGGAGTTTCTGCACAAACTCATTGCGAAGGCACGAAGCGAGGGCAGGTGGTCCACAAGTTCGTCGCGGGGATTTGTGCTCATTGATGGGTCTCGCCTTCACCCTGCTCTTTCAACTGCGCCAGCAGCATCTTGAAGCGGTCGGGCAGATCCTCCTCCACCTTTTGTTGGTAAACACGTTTAAGGTTCTCGTCTATCTGCCTTAATACGTGCTCGTTTTCACTGTCATGCGCCATGGGCCCTACTGTCTTTTTACCAAACTTTCGTACATTTCCGGGAACCCAACGCTTCCCGCCAGCGTTAAGTTCCCAGAAAAGGCAAAAAGGTAAGCAAAAAAATGAACCAAACGGTGGGGTCCGAAGACTTTTCAATGAACGTGGCGATGGAACTGCCATACCTTCGCCGCTATGCCCGCGCCCTGACAGGCAGTCAGACCTCGGGTGACAATTACGCAGCAGCCACTCTGGAGGCGATCCTGGAGGATCCGGGCCTCGTGGACCGCAACAAATCGACACGCGTTGCGCTGTTCGGGGCTTTTCATGCCATCTGGAACAGCTCCGGCGCGCCCGTCGCGTCCGAAGAGGAAGGTATCGCCGCAAAGGCGCAGGATCACCTCAGCCGTCTCACACCGAACACGCGCGAGGCGCTTTTGTTGTCCACGATCGAGGAATTTTCGTTCGAACAAGTGGCGACGATCATGAAGGTCGGCGCGGCCGAGGCCGAAGAAATGGTGCGGATTGCCCAGCGCGAGCTGGCCGAAAGCGTAACCGGCCGTGTCATGGTGATCGAGGATGAGGCCATCATCGCGATGGACCTGCAATCCATCGTGACCGAGATGGGGCATACGGTCACCGGCGTCGCACGGACGCGCGATGAGGCTGTCGCACTTGGCAAGGCCGAACGGCCGGACCTGATTTTCGCGGATATCCAATTGGCCGACAACTCCTCGGGTATTGATGCCGTGAACGATCTGCTCGATGCTCTCGGCGATGTGCCGGTGATCTTTATCACCGCCTATCCGGAACGCCTGCTGACCGGCGAAAAGGCCGAACCGGCGTTCCTCATCACCAAGCCCTATTCGGAAGAGCAGGTGCGCCTTGCCGCAAGCCAGGCGATGTTCTTCTCGTCGACGGAAACCCTTCGTCACTGATGTGATCAAGGCTCCATAAAGGGCGGTCCGGTTCGGGCCGCCCTTTGTCTTTCGCTCGTCTCCATGTGAATTTGCACATCCTTATCTCTCACGCCTCAGGGCGAACGCCCTTTGACGACCCGCATCACCATCGCGATGATAAAAAGTACGATAAAGATGACGAACAGGATCTGCGCCACCCCGGCAGAGGCGCTGGCGATCCCGCCGAACCCGAACACGGCGGCAATGATCGCGATTATGAAGAATGTGACAGCCCAATAAAGCATTGGATTTCCTTTCAAAATTTTTCGTTTGGCGACATCGCCCGTTGATTGACAAACAATCGTTAGAGGGAGTCGGTTCCCATAACGGGCCGCACGAGCAGGTTCTCCGCGCGCCGATTGGCGGGGTGCGGAAAAAACATTCAACGTCCGGGAACCCGATCCGACCACGCGCGTTAACAAAACAGACGCCGCCAAGCGTCTGTCCCTCAAAGACTGGCGGGGGAAAACCCCATTTGCCTCCCCTGCCAGTCTTCACTTCCGCATTTTCACCGCCTGAGACTTTGTGTTCGTCACGCAGGCTTTGCGCTGTCGGCTAGTCCTCTGCCTCCCGCCGCGCTGGCAAACCATCGCCGGACAGGAACCATTGCGTTGCATGGGCGTTGACACTTCATTCAGACAGGACAGCTACGGAGAGTCACGATGTTGGAAATTTCAGGAATTGGCGGCCTAATCATTCTCGCCCTGGATATCTGGGCGATCGTGTCGATCATCGGATCGAGCGCTTCAACCGGAAAGAAAGTTCTGTGGGTCCTGCTGGTCCTGATCCTGCCGATCCTCGGCTTCATTATCTGGCTGTTCGCTGGCCCCCGCAGTGGGACACGCGTCGCCTGATCGCACTCCAGACGGGCTATATGATGTAAACGCTGATCGCATGACCCCGCCCCCGCACCCCCGGAGGGCGGGGTTTTGCATCATAAATGAGGCGGCGCACTTGCCCCTAACTTTCAACCCGTTACGCTGTGCCTTCATAAAATTGGAGTGCCGGTGACTTTCGAAGGTGCGAAGCAGGTGGGCGGCGGTGTCCTGAAAGATATCGCGGATAAGAATCTTGGCCTTGTGGCGGCGGGCGTCGCTTTTTATTCGATGCTGGCGCTCTTTCCCGGCATTGCCGCCACCATTGCGATCTGGGGATTGCTGTCAGACCCCCAGGTCCTGATCGATCAGCTCCGGGTGATCGAGACCATCCTGCCAGCCGAAGTGTATCGCCTTGTTGCCAACCAGATTCAGGCGCTGTCCAAGACCAGCGGAGACACCCTGGGCTGGGCCAGTATCCTGTCGACATTCCTCGCGATCTGGTCTGCCCGCTCTGGCGTGGCCGCTTTGATGTTGGGGTTGAACACGATCCACGGGCGACGCAACCGGGGCAGTCTGCGTCACTACCTTATTTCCATCGTTCTCACCCTCACCTTGCTGGGGGTGTCGATGGTCACGCTGTCGGCCGTCGTCGTTGTCCCGATCGTCTTTGCCATTGTGCCGTTCGAATATGCGACCGGTCTCTTCATCGAAGGGTTCCGGTGGGCGGCGGCGATCTTCGTACTATTGGCCGGACTGGCGGTGATTTATCGCTTTGGCCCGAATAACAAGGGCGAGAGAATGAAATGGGTCACAACCGGCGCGGTGCTGGCGGTGGGGCTATGGGCCTTCGCCTCCTATCTCTTCTCGCTCTACCTGTCGAATTTCGGGTTATACAACCGCGTTTATGGCTCCATCGGGGCGGCGATCGCCATGCTGGTCTGGCTCTATATCAGCGCGTTCCTGATCCTGCTTGGTGCAGAACTGAACCTGCAATTGTCCGCACGCCGCGCCCTGAGGGAGGCGGTCGCAGGGCATTGAACACGTCGCCCCGTCCTCTTTTCAATAGTTACCCGCGGACCGCGTCGATCATCCGCTGGACGTTGTCAGGGTCAGCGTCGGGCGTGATACCATGCCCGAGGTTGAAGATATGCGGCCTCTTGCCGAGGGCCTGTACAATCGCGCGCGTCTCATCGACCAGTGCCTGCCCCCCGGTCACCATATGCCTTGAGGCAAGATTGCCCTGAACGCAGCCGTCGACCTGAACGTGATCCGCCGCCCATTGCGCCGACACAGAATTATCAATCGCCACGCAATCCGCGCCGGTCGCCTTGGCAAAACCGACGTAACGATTCCCCGCCTCTCGCGGAAAGGCGATGACGGGAACGCCGGGGTGCCGCGCCTTCATCGCCGTGATGATCTTTTGTGCGGGCTTCAACGCGAAATCGCCGAAATCCTGACCCTTCAGCGATCCGGCCCAGCTATCAAAGAGTTTCACCACCTCGGCGCCCGCCTCAATCTGGCGGGAGAGGTATTCGATCGTGCCTTCGGTCAACAGGTCGATAAGGGCGGAAAACACGGCGCGGTTTTCGTCTTTCAGCGCATGGGCGGGGCCCTGATCCGGCGTGCCACGCCCAGCCACCATATAGGTCGCGACGGTCCAGGGCGCGCCGGCGAAGCCGATCAGCGTCGTCTCTTTGGGCAATTCCTGTTTCAGAATGCGGATGGTGTCGTAAATCGGCGACAGAACCTCATGCACATCGCTTGAGGGTTTCAACGCATCGAAATCCGCCTGCGAGGTGACAGTGGACAGGCGCGGACCTTCGCCGGTCACGAACCAAAGGTCCGCGCCGAGAGCCTGAGGCAACAGCAGGATATCCGCGAACAGGATCGCGCCGTCAAATCCATAGCGCCGGATCGGTTGCAAGGTGACCTCGGCGGCCAGCTCCGGATTGTAGCACAGCGACAGGAAATCCCCGGCCTTGGCGCGCGTTGCCCGGTATTCCGGCAGGTAGCGCCCCGCCTGTCGCATCATCCAGATGGGTGGGGTGGGCTGCACCTCGCCGCGCAGGGCCTTCAGGATCGTCTTGTCTGTCATTGTGTTCTCCATCCATACGTGGTCGCCGGGTCGCGAGGCGAAGTCAAGCGGCCCCGCTTGCATGGACCAAGTGCCACGTCTAGACCAAGGACATGATGCATGACCTCCCCTCCCCCGACCGCCCGATGAAGATCGGGACCCGTGGCTCCCCGCTCGCGCTGGCCCAGGCCCACGAGACGGCCAACAGACTGGCCGGCGCGTTTGATCTGCCGCCCCAAGCCTTTGAGATCTGCGTGATCCAGACGACCGGTGACCGCGTGCAGGATCGCCCGTTGAAGGAGATCGGCGGCAAGGGTCTGTTCACGCGCGAGATCGAGGCTGCGATGATCCGGGGGGATATCGACATCGCCGTTCATTCGATGAAGGACATGCCCGTCTTGCAACCCGAGGGGCTGACCCTCGATTGCTACCTGCCCCGCGAGGATGAGCGCGACGCCTTTGTTTCGAACGATTTCAAGCGGCTCGCCGATGTCCCTGCGGGGGCGAACGTCGGCACCTCATCCCTGCGTCGTCGCGCGCAGGTTCTGGTGCGGCGACCCGACCTCAACGTGGTGGAGTTCCGGGGCAACGTGCAGACCCGCCTGCGGAAACTCTCCGACGGTGTGGCGGTCGCGACGTTTCTTGCGATGGCCGGGCTCAACCGCCTGGGCCGACCCGAGATCGCGCAATCCGCGCTCGATCCCGAGGACATGTTGCCAGCCGTGGCGCAGGGTGCCATCGGCATCGAACGGCGGCAGGACGATGCGAGGGTCGCGGCCATGCTCGATGCGATCCACGACGAGACGACTGGGCAGAGACTCGCCGCAGAGCGCGCCTTTCTCGCCGCTCTCGATGGTTCCTGCGAGACCCCAATTGCCGGTCTGGCGGAACTCGACGGCGGCACCCTGCGCATGCGCGGCGAAATCCTGCGCCCTGATGGGTCGGAAAGCCTGAGCGATGATCGAAGTGCGCCGATCGAAGACGGCGCGGATCTGGGGCGTGAGATGGCACTGGATCTGCTGGCGAAGGCGGGCGAAGGCTTCTTCGATTTTCGCGACTGAAATGGCTGAGGGTTCGAAGGCGTCAGTTTGACGGCGTACAATCCCCGCCCGCATGGCAGGAGGTGATCTGTTCGATCTGGGCAGCGGTTGGCGCGGTGAACAGCCATTGCTGGCAGGGTTGCGCGTCGATCAAAAAGCCACTTTCGGTCTTTTGCACAAAGGCCAGGATATCGCTATCCTGCGGCGGTAAGGGCGCGCACCAGACGACCGCGCAATTCAGGGTCACGGTCACGGGCGCGTCGAACGCGCCGCTGAAATCCGCGCCGTTGAGGTATGACCCCACCAAGCGCGCCTCGAACGTTTCAGGCGCCCCGCCTTCCTGGGTCCGCTCTGGCACGCTGACCTTGTCGTGCTGCAACTGCCCATGCACGACGATATAGGCCTCAGCGGCCTCCGACGCCGCCTTGTAGGATTGCGAGACATCCGGTCTGAGACAGGACAAGGCGACGGCGGGCGCGGCGGCGAGGCTCGCAGCGGCAAAAGCGAGGAGGTTTCCAAGGGTCCGGATCATAACTTCCCACTGAACTGGTCCAACACGGCGGTATAGACCGCACGTTTGAACGGCACGATGTTATCGACGAGGTCCGCAGCAGGCATCCAGCGCCACGTGTTGAATTCCGGATGCTCCGTCGCGATGTTCACATCCGCATCCGTGCCGGTAAAACGCATCAGAAACCATTTCTGTTCCTGCCCGCGAAATTGCCCTTTCCACAGCTTTGGCACCAGCTCGGCGGGCAGATCATAGGGCACCCAATCGGTTGTCTCTGCCTCGATCACCACCTTGTCAGCCGTTACGCCGGTCTCTTCGCACAGCTCGCGCAGGGCGGCCTCACGCGGGTTTTCGCCGGGATCGACGCCACCTTGCGGCATCTGCCAGGCGGGTCCGGGGTTGTCGATGCGCTGTCCGACGAAAACCTCGCCCGCGTCATTAACAAGCATGACACCGACACAGGGCCGATAAGGCAGTTTTGCGATCTCTTCCGGGGTCATGACGGCCCTCCTCTCGTTAATGTAGATGTGCCTCGCCATTGCGCAAATCACAAGGCGGAGACACTTGCGCCCCGTCCTCTCAGGCCCATATCCCTTCGATTTCCGCCCGCAACCAGTCCTTGAAACGGGCGAAGTGCGGCAGCTCTTCGCTGCGATCCGGATAGATCAGAGTATAGGCCTGCCCGGTCTCGAAATCACCCGGCAGCGCGCGGATCAGTTCACCCCGACCCAAGGCGGCGCGGGCGAGAATTTCCGGTACGAGCGCGATGCCCAATCCGGCAATGGCCGCGTCCAGAACCATATCGAAGTGGTCAAACCGTGCGCCGCGCAGCGCCAGGCGGGGATCCAGCCCGACAGCCCGGCACCAGTCCGGCCAGAGCGTCGGCCGGGTCGATTGCTGCAAAAGAGGCAATCTCATCACCTCGTGCTTTGTCAGCCGTCCCCCGGCGAGGCCGGGCGCGGCGACCACCGCCAGCTCTTCGTCTAGCAAGTGAATATGGGTGGCCGAAGACGTCCGGTGCTGGGTGCGCTGGATCGCCAGGTCGAAGGGCTCAGCTTCGAAATCGACCGGAGCGAGCCGCGCGGCCATGTCAATCGTCAGCCCCGGCATGGTGGATTGAAACGCGCGCAATCGCGGAATGAGCCACAACCGCCCAAAGGTTGGCAGGGCTGCGATACGTAACACACGCGCCTGCCCGCCGAAGGCCATGACCGTCATCGCGGCTTCGTTCAGGCGGTCGAGCAAGGGCTCCGCCTCGCGCAGGAACGCGCGCCCCGCGTCGGACAAAGTCATACGCTGTCGCGCCCTCACGAACAGCGCCACGCCGAGCCGTCCCTCCAATCCCGCGATAGACCGGCTGATGGCGCTTTGGGTCAAGCCAAGAGTTTCGGCGGCCTGTACGGTGGTGCCGCCGCGCGCGCAGGCGCAAAAGGCCTCCAGCTCTGCGATGGTGGGGGTGTAGGTGTGACGCATCCGCAAACTATATGCGAAGATCTCATGATCTCCATAGCATAAGTCGTTATCCATCGCGCAAACCCTGCCATATAACACGCAAGAAAATCATAGGGAGACCGTTATGTCCGCCGAGAACAGGCCCGCCATCAAAGATAAAGACCGCCCCAACATGTCCAGTTTTTCTTGGCAGGATCCGTTCCTGCTGGACGACCAACTGGAAGAGGACGAGCGCATGATTGGTGAATCCGCCCGTGCGTTTTCCCAAGATCGCCTGACCTCGCGCGTTGACAAGATGTACCTCGAAGAAGGTGTGGATCCCGAAATCTTTGCCGAAATGGGCGCCGCCGGGATGCTCGGCGTGACCGTCCCCGAGGAATACGGCGGGCTGGGCGCGGGCTATGTCGCCTATGGCCTCGTCGCGCGCGAGGTAGAGCGGGTCGACAGCGGCTTTCGCTCCATGTGTTCGGTGCAATCGTCGCTGGTGATGTACCCGATTTACGCCTACGGATCCGAAGAGCAACGCAAAAAATACCTGCCGAAACTCTCCTCGGGCGAATGGATCGGCTGCTTTGGCCTTACCGAACCCGATGCGGGGTCGGACCCCGGCGGTATGAAAACCCGCGCGATCAAGACCGAGGGCGGCTATCGCCTCGTCGGGTCCAAGATGTGGATTTCCAACGCGCCGATTGCCGATGTCTTTGTCGTCTGGGCGAAATCCGAGGCGCATGACGGAGCGATCCGCGGCTTTGTGCTCGACAAGGGTATGAAGGGGCTGAGCGCGCCCAAGATCGGCGGCAAGCTTAGCCTGCGCGCCTCGATCACCGGCGAGATCGTCCTTGATAACGTCGAAGTCGGCGAAGAGGCACTCTTGCCGCATGTCTCGGGCCTGAAAGGGCCGTTCGGTTGCCTGAACCGCGCGCGCTACGGCATCGCCTGGGGGGTCATGGGCGCGGCTGAGGATTGCTGGTTTCAGGCGCATTCCTACGGTCTGGACCGCAAGCAGTTCAACAAACCCCTCGCCGGGACGCAGCTATATCAAAAGAAGCTGGCCGACATGCAAACCGAAATCACCCTTGGCCTGCAAGCCGCGCTGCGCGTCGGTCGCCTGTTTGACGAGGCCCGCGCGGCGCCCGAGATGGTATCTTTGATCAAGCGTAACAACTGCGGCAAGGCGCTGGATATCGCCCGCATGGCGCGCGACATGCATGGCGGCAACGGGATCCAGATCGAATACAAGGTCATGCGTCACGCCGCAAATCTGGAGACGGTCAACACCTATGAGGGCACGCACGACGTCCACGCGCTGATCCTCGGGCGTGCGCAAACCGGGTTGCAGGCGTTTTTCTAAAGCAGGACATGTGCACGCTGAATGAGATGTGATCAGGCGTATTTACCGGAAAGATGAAGGGGGCCGTCGCGCCCCCTTTTTCACGCCGTCATGGTCGCGGCGGCGAGAAGCTGTTGCGTGTAGGGGTGCTCGGGCGCCGTAAAGATTTGCTCGGCCGTGCCGACCTCCACCACATCGCCCTGTTTCATCACCATGACGCGGTGCGACATGGCGCGAACGACGTTCAAATCGTGGCTGATGAAGAGGTAGGCGAGGCCATATTTTTCCTGCAAGGTCCGCAACAACTCGACGATCTGGACCTGCACCGTCATGTCGAGGGCGGAGGTCGGTTCATCCAGCACCAGCAGCTTGGGGCGCAGGATCATCGCGCGGGCGATGGCGATCCGCTGACGTTGACCGCCGGAAAATTCATGCGGGTAGCGGTCCATCGTCACCGGATCGAGACCGACTTCGATCATGACTTCGGCAACGAGGTCGCGCTGCGGCTTGTCGGTTGCGAGTTTGTGGACCGTCAGCCCTTCGGCGATGATCTGCGCGCAGGTCATTCGGGGCGAGAGGGAGCCGAAGGGATCCTGAAACACGATCTGCATTTCGGCGCGCTTGACCCGCAATTCTCGGGTCGACCAGTCGCGGACGTCCGAGCCGTCGAAGGTGATGCCGCCCTCGGAGTTGATCAGCCGCATGATGGCGAGTGCTAAGGTCGTTTTGCCCGAGCCGGATTCGCCGACGATGCCCAGGGTTTCGCCCGCCCGCACCTGAATGGAGGCCGCATTGACCGCCTTCACATGCCCAACCGTCCGCTTGAATAGCCCGCGCTGGATCGGGAACCAGATGCGCAGATCATCGGTTTCGGCCACCACCGGCGCATCGCTGGCCGCCGCGAGGGGCGCGCCGGAGGCATGGGCCGCCAGCAGCGTCTGTGTGTAGGGGTGGCTGGGGTTGGCAAAAATCTCGGCCGTGGGACCGGTTTCGACGATCTCGCCGTCCTTCATGACACAGACGCGATCGGCAATCCGGCGCACGATGTTCAGGTCGTGGGTGATGAAGAGCATCCCCATCCCCTCTTCCGTCTTGAGGTCGGCGAGAAGGTCGAGGATCTGCGCCTGGATTGTCACGTCGAGCGCGGTGGTCGGCTCATCCGCGATCAAAAGCTCGGGTCGGTTCGCCAGCGCCATGGCGATCATTACGCGCTGGCGCTGTCCGCCGGAAAGCTGATGCGGGTAGGCACCAAGGCGGCTTTCGGGGTCACGAATACCGACCTTTTCCAACAGTTCGACAATGCGTGCGCGAACGGCGTCACCGCGCAGGCCCTGGTGCAATTCAATCGACTCCGCCAACTGCTTTTCCAGCGTGTGCAGCGGGTTGAGCGATGTCATCGGTTCCTGAAAGATGAAGGAAATGTCGTTGCCACGCACCTGTCGCAGCTTGGCACGGGAGACGCCGATCATCTCTTCGCCTTTGAAGGTGACGGAGCCTTCGACATGCGCGTTGTCGCCCAGAAGTTGCACTGTCGATAGCGCGGAGACCGATTTGCCCGAGCCCGATTCCCCGACCAGCGCGACGGTTTCGCCCTTGGCGACATGGAACGACACGCCCTTGACCGCCGGGATCAACCGCCCGTCCTGCTTGAAGGAGACGCGGAGGTCCCTGACGTCGAGCATGCTATCCCCGCTCATTGGAACGTCTTTCTGGGGTCGAACGCGTCGCGCACCCCTTCAAAGATGAAGACCAGCAACGACAGCATGATGGCGAATACGAAGAAGGCGGTGAAGCCGAGCCATGGCG
The DNA here is from genome assembly GCA_002709085.1 of Pseudooceanicola sp. GTDB lineage: Bacteria > Pseudomonadota > Alphaproteobacteria > Rhodobacterales > Rhodobacteraceae > Pseudooceanicola. The sequence goes on from PAPR01000006.1 coordinate 63,326, forward strand.
CCTGCAGGTTCTGCTTGGCCTGCAAGGTCATTTCGCCGAGGGACGGTGCGGAGGATGGCAGGCCGTAGCCGAGAAAGTCGAGCGAGGCGAGAGAGCCGATCGTGCCCGTGACGATGAAGGGCAGCATGGTCAACGTCGCCACCATCGCATTCGGCAGCATATGGCGGAACATGATCGTCATGTTCGACACGCCCAGGGCGCGGGCGGCGCGCACGTATTCAAGGTTGCGCGCCCGCAGGAATTCGGCGCGTACTACGCCGACCAGCGCGGTCCAGCCAAAGGCGATCATCAGGAAGACCAGCAGCCAGAACCCGCGCCCGAGGATCGCGAACAGGATGATGATGACATAAAGCTGCGGCACACCCTGCCAGATTTCGATGATGCGCTGAAAGACAAGGTCGAGCCGTCCGCCAAAGAACCCCTGCAGCGCACCGGCAAAGACACCGATCAAAGACGCGCAAGTGGTCACGATAATGGTAAAGATAATCGACAGGCGGAACCCGTAGATCGCGCGCGCCAGCACGTCCCTTTTGGTGTCGTCGGTGCCGAGCAGGTTGGCACCGCGCTGATCATCCGGGAACATTCCGAAATGCGGAAAACCGTCATCGCCGATATAGCGCCCAAAAACGTTCGGCGGCAGCGGTGCCGCGCCGGAGCGTTCGACCGGCGTGTCGAACCGGTAGGGGATGATCGGCCAGAGCGCCCAGCCTTTCGCGATGGCCTCGCCGTCGATCACACCGTCCTGCGCATCATCGAACAGGGCTTCGGGATCCTCGAAACAGGCCTCCATCCCGCCGGTTTCGATCAAGCATTTGACTTCGGGGTCACGATAGATCGCCTCGGTCTGGAAATCGCCGCCGAATGTGGTTTCGGGGTAGAAGTTGAAGACGGGGAAATAGTAGCCGTCGCGATATTTCACCAACATCGGCTTGTCGTTGGCGATGAACTCGGCGAACAGCGACATCCCGAACAGCACGGCAAAGATAATCAGTGACCAAAACGCGCGCCGGTTGCGGCGGAAATTGCGCCAGCGGCGTTGGTTCAGCGGCGACAGGGTGAACCGCCCTTGTCGCGCCGGCGGCGCCGGGGGCGGGGCGTCCTGACCGGGCATCCGGCCCGGCATGGGATCGGTGTCGGAATGGACCATGCTCAGCCCTCCCGGCTTTCAAAGTCGATACGCGGATCGACGAAGACATACATCAGGTCGGACAGGATCCCGACCACCAGACCGATCAGGCCAAAGACGAAGAGAGAGCCAAAGATGATCGGATAATCGCGCGCCACCGCCGCCTCATAGCCGAGCCGCCCCAGCCCCTCGAGGGAGAACAGCGTTTCAATGATGATCGACCCGCCGAAGAATACACCGATGAACACCGCCGGAAAGCCCGCGATGACGATCAGCATGGC
>PAPR01000007.1 GCA_002709085.1 Pseudooceanicola sp.
CCGATCTCGATATTGCCGATCGCATTACCCTGATTGGCCTGCATATTAGCGACGTTATTGGCGTTATTGGTGGCAAGCCCGGCCAGTGCATTGCCGTAGTTATTGGCGCTATTTGATAGCTGGCCTCCTTGGCTTAACTGCAGCCCTGCCAGCGTGTTACCTTGCGATAAATCAAGACCTGCCATCGTTTCGCCCTGAGCCAGGTTCAGGCCCGCCATGGTATTTCCGTAGTCTCGATATAGGTCGGCCATCTGGCCGCCGTACTGCTGCTCAAGATTTCCAATAGCTGAGCCTTGGGCGGTGTTTACGCCCGCCATGGCGTTACCATAATTTTGATTAATATTAGATAGCTGGCTGCCCTTCCACTGAGAAAGACCGCCTAGCGCCTGCGCCATTGCCTGCTCAATATTGCCGCCCGATTGCGCGAGAGATGTTTGCAGGCTGGCCAGCGCTTGTGATGCGCCGGCACCACGATCAGAGATAGAGCCAAGACGCGCAAAGTTATTATCGAAGTCTGTTTGAGCGCGACCGAACGCCTGATCTTGCAATGCGGTCATTACGCGCCCATCAGATGATAGGCCGCCGCCTAGCGCCGCTGAATTTCTTAGTAGGGCCTGCTCTTGCTGCTGCCTAAAAAAATCCTGACCGGGTGAAGTCTTATAGTCGTCAAAGGCCGCTTGCTGAGCCTCGGCGCCCAACGCTCCCGACAGGGCCGCCTGCAACTGATTGGACTGGTTGCCAGTTTCGATTAGCGGGTTTAGCGTTTCCTTTGCATCCGAACGGCCCTGATCAATCTGCCCGATTGCCGCATCGCGCCCCTCGTTTAGATCATTTCGAGCTACGCCATAGCTGTTATTAACGGCGCTAGAAGCCCCTCCACGTGCTGACGTCAGGCTAGATTTTGCGTCACTGAAGCCTTTATTGATTCCACCTAAGGCGTTCTCGTAGCCGGTGCCGTAAGCGTCGGCCGAGCCAGAAAATCCGTCAATTTGATTTTGAAAAGCGCTATCGAACCCCTCGCTGTAATTGTTGCGGGCCGAGTCAAAGCCGGTATTATATAAATCAGTGGCGCCTTGGTAGCCTTGATTAAGCCGGCCCTCAGATAAAGCCTGTGCGTTCGTTAAAATATCGCTGGCCTGAGCCGTGCCATCGTTAAGCGTGCCGATGGCGTCGTTATAACCTTGAGTTACAGCCGGAACCGCCCGGTCTCGACCAATGGCCGCCTGATCCTGAGCGTTTGCGACACCCTCTGCCTGCTTATCCGCTGCCTTCTCGGCTGCTTTTTTCTGCTGGTCGGCCGAATATACGGTTGCCCCAGCAACTACCGCTGCCGCTGTTATTGCTGCCATGTCATAGCACCTTTGTGTAGCTGGTTTCTGCTTTCGAATAACCAAGGCGCTCGTACATTTTGCGAACGGTGTCGGGCATGGAGGATTCCATGTACAACATCGTCCAATACTTAACGCCCTGATCTTTGGCCAACTGCTCCATGTGCTTGAGCAGCGCTACACCGTTTCTTCCCCCTCGGTGCGCGGGGTCGACATACCAAGCAAGCTCGGTTGCCATTAATGCTTTTGTTGATCCCATTAGTGGCGAGCGGATAGCGGCGCAAAAGCCCACCACTTCGTCATCAATCTCCACAACGGCTAACAGTCCATGGTCGTGCGCCATCTCCACATACATACGCGTGTGCTCTGGTTCGAACGGCTCATCGAACTGGGTGTGCTGCCAAAAACTTTCAGACAGGCGTAGAACGTCCCCGAAGTCTTCTGGCTTCGCGTCTCGAATCATTTGGGTAACCGGATTTAGGTGAAGAAAACTGTCAGGACAGTGCGCGCATCTTTGGGTGTCTCACCAAACCCGCCCACAGGTAATGCACAGTGAAATTGAGCAGCCTCGAATATTGCCGCTCGGTTCTGTTTCATTTGAGCCGTGGAAGTAATTGCCCACGCCTCGGTGTTGTTTTGATCTGCCTGCGCCACGGCAGTAAATAACGGGTCTTCTGGCGCCCATGACATGCCAGTTCGGCGATGCCGCAGCAGACCGGTGCCGCCCTGCTCGTGATCGTTCAAGTAGAGCATTAAGCTGAATTGACCCATCGATAAATCATGGTGCGCTATATGCGGTACGTGAACACCGGCGGGACTCATGCGTAAAAACATGGTCACCTTTTCAGGCTTTCGCCCAAGCAAATCAGAAAGATTTTCTATGACCTCAGACCGAACAGCGTCAGGAATCTTCGCGTTAATGTTCGGGTAGATAACGCCATCTACTGGGTTTTTTTCGCCAGCATAGTCAGCGGTATCCGCAAACGCCCTCAGCTCGTCGTAACAGCTTAAAAAATCATCGTGAACATGAATCAAACCGCTGCCCACCCTGTGCTTCCAGAGTCGGTGGTTTTTATATAGAGCTCCGTGGCTGATTCGTCGATATAAAACTTGCCTTTGGTGGCGACAATCGCACCCTCTGGTGATCCGTTTCCGGTAGCCACTTCAGAAGTGTTGGCGCGGTTCGATACGTCCTCCAGCCACGCATAAAAAATATCAGTCGGCCGGCCCTGATCATCAACCAGAACATCAGCCTTGAGCGGAGGTGAAATCATAGAGCGTTAGCCATTAGCTTATTGAAGGCACAGGGATTGGCGCCGGTGTATTCAAATTTCAGCACGCGAAGGCGCGGGAAAGTTCCAAGCCGGTGCCAGGTAATGCGACGGCCGTACTCGCCAATTGCGCCCATCCCGCGCAGCATTGGATTTACCCAGGTATAGCCGCCGTCATCAGACCATGACATGGCGACTTTATCGGCCGAGTTGTTGCCCGCGTCCATGTACGCCTCAATCTGGCAAACACGCGTTCGAACGCCCGCCTGCTGAAACGGTTGCGTAGTCATCACGCGATGAATGTTAATGCCGTATTCGGTGTAAACGTCGTCATCTAAAAGGCCGATCCGGTCGTCTAGAATATCGCTCACAAACACACGGTTATGCGCCTGAACAATCGCGGACACGCGCCATTGGATGGGCTGCTTATCTGGCCCGACAGGGATGCGAGAACTACGCTCGTGCCAAATCTTTTGGCCTGATAAGTTTGACGCCGCGAAATCAAACACAAGGGTTCGAGCGCCCACAGTGAAGACCACGAAATCGGCGCCGCCCTGAGAGTGCCGAATAGCGTAGGACTCTTCAATTTCCTCTGCCGTTGCGTTCTGCAACAGGTAGTCAATCGATTCGTCGCTAATCTTGGACGGCGCCCCGCCACCAAAAACCCAGACGCCCACCTCTTCATTTTCGCCGCCACCGATGTAAACGAACGAGCCGCGACTTGCCGACTTGGCGTGTACTGCAGCTAGACCTGAATCGACCACCGCACCGGGCTGTGGATCAAACGCAAACTCAGCGGCGCCCACGTTACGATAAGGCACCATCACGTTGCGGCCAACAGCAATAAGCTGGTTGCGATACACTTGAAGGCCTATCACCTCTGACGCCTGGTTGACGGTGGTGCGATCAAGCGCGCTGTAATCTGCGCCCTGATTGATTTGCGAATGAAAAAGCTCATTGGTGCCGGTCTTACAAAAAACAAAGTAAGAGTCCACCGCAACAACATCATTGGCCGGGCCGTTAAAGTCTGGATCCGTTATTTCATCTAGCGTGCCGCCCTCGGTGTACAGGTAGGATGATTCGCCCGGAACAACAATAACCAGCTGATTTTTAATGCTCGCCATGCTGACGCGCTTAATGCCGCGTATATCGCCCAGTATTGTTTTTGAAAGGGTTTCGGCGCCTCCCGCATCAATCGTGCGATCAATCCGGTACAGCTTGGTATCGCTGACAAAGTACGGAACACCATTCATCACCCATGCACCACGGCCAACGCCCGTACCCTCGTCGGGGAAAACCTCAGATATGCCCGGTGTCGGGTATAGGTTGGCGTCACTTAGAGCGGCTGACTCGGCCCAGTTTGGGAACCAGTTGACGCACTCGCGGCTACTGAACTGCCTTGAACGCGACACAAAGAAGCCGCCACCGATTGGCAGCTCAACGCGACCGGATCGCTTAGCCATTAATCTTTCTCCGGCCCCGGGTAAAACGTTGGCGACCACATGCAGCGCCCGTCATTGCCCGACCCTGTGGGTAGTGTCGACGGGTATTCGGCCGGAATGAGCTCTTGGTTTTGCAAAAGCATATCCTGACGGGCCTCGCGCTCACGATCTTTCAGTAAACCGTATTCCTCAGCCGGGGAAAAGTCAGGGGCAAGACGCAGGGCTAGCGCCAATACCGCCCACTCTTCGGCATAGCTCGGAATGGTTACCACGTCGCTGTTATTCTCTAGCGGCGTGTAACCCAAATCCAAATACGCAAAAGTGGCAAACATGCGGTTGCACTCGCGCACAGCAACGGCGAAGTCGTCTGACTCCACCGGCTGGTTAGCGGCACGAACGCCGATCTTGCCCAGCGCATCGCCGATTAACTCACTCGCCTTCATTCAGCTTGCCCAGTAGCTCGGTGCGCATGTCGCCCACTTTGCCGTCGGTCAATTCGTCTTCCGACACGGCGGCGTTGATTTTCACAACATCGGCCTTGTTGGCCTTAGGTACGATTTCGATTAGCTGCTCTTTGGTCATTGCAGAATAATCGGGGTCGCTGTCGCCTTTTGGCTCGGGCAGCTCGCGCGGAGTGTGTACAAAGCCCATTTTTGCCAGCTTTGGCGCATCCTCTTTTTTGACGCTGACTTTGAACCAGTCACCGGCCACACCATGAAACATTGAAACTTGCATAACTATCTCCCACAAAAGGAAAGGGGCCGAAGCCCCTTGGTTAACTGCTTAGCCTTGAATTACTGACCCCAGCCTTTGCCGGCAAAGAGCGGGTTGAAGCACGCGAACGCTGGCAATGCATCAAAGCGCATTTTGTTGCGGTTACCGTCACCGTCTGCATAGCGAGACACGCGCACAGAGATGCCGTTAGGCATGGTCATTACGGTGTCAGTGCTGTACAGCTTAGGAAGCTTCACGAAACCGATACCAAACGCCGCCTTGTGGTAAAACAGGTTTGGCTGGTACTCGGTGTCAGCAGTACCCAAGATGGTGAAGCCATCGCCGGCCGTGATCGGGCTTGAGATGTTGTTGTACTGACCTGTAGCGCCTTCGTTGATCGCAGCGGGCGCCACAACAACAGTCACGTTACCGCTGCCGTCAGTGTCACCGCCGGTCACAACAGTCGCACGCCATTTGATAGGCTGACCATTTGCGCCCATCACAGTGCGACGGGTGCGCAAGTTGATGTAGTTTCGACCGTTATCGTCAAACTCGATAGTGTCGCCAGGCTTAACGGCGCCAGTAGTGCTCACAGTCAGGCCAGTAAGAACAATAGTTTGCTGATATGAGTCTTTAACAGAAACATAGGTCGCAACAGGAGTAGCGCTAACAGTGCCAGACTCGCCAGCAAGCTCACCAGAAACATACGAGCTTAAGGCATTGGACGAAATCGCACTCAAGCCACCGAATCGGCTAGAAATCTGAGCCCGCTCCCATGCTGTATCCACCAGTTTGTTATTGCCAGACGCCAAGCCTGACTGAGTGTCAGCAAGGTTGGTAGTGCTAAAAGGGTTCATTGCGTAGAAGCGATCTTTTCCCTTCGGTACGCCGATGGAGTCAAGGAAAGCGCCAGCGCCAGCAACGTCAGACCAAGCATTAACAGCAGTACCCACATCACCATAGGTAAGGCCCGATTGCTCAATCATAAATGAGCCGAAGTCGGTCTCAATGTCAGCGGCAAGCTGCTCGCCAATTGGCTCTAACGCCTTATCAAGCTCGTTGAGCCGAAGAGCTTCATCGATGATGCTCCAATCAACGTGCACGGTGTAGAAGTTTTGCACCTCGCCGAACGAGTTACCGAACACCAAATCATTTTTTGCAGTGCTTGAAATATCACCGTCAGCAGTTTTGGTTGAGCGGTACTGCATTGGGCGCTTGAATTTAACCTTCTCGCCAAAATCAGGAGTACCAAGGCCGGCGCCGGTCAGGGTTTGAGTATCAACAGTCTTGGTCAAAACCATTGACGATTCGAAGCCGGGCTTAAAGCCTTTGGCTACTTTTTGCGTGATGTTGCTATCAGTATAGTTAGCCATGATCATTCACCTATTCGTATAAAGTACCGTCGTTTCCCTGCTTCCCGGTCGTGCGGGCACCCCCCACTCTCGTAGGTGGCGGCGGGGTATTCGATGGCTTGCGTTTGGGTTGGGTTAGGCTTCCGAACTGTCGCTCAATCTGAACAGTGGCAAGGTGCGGCTTCATATCGCGAAGCTGGTACAAGGCGTCGGGATTTTTCCCCAGCTCGGTCACAATCGAGGGGCCGTTTTCGTGGGTTAGCAGGTAATCGAGAACTTCCTCGTTTAGCCCTGCGCTGCCTACAAAATTGCCCGCCTGCTGTAACTCGGCTGGGTTAACCTTTAGCTCTTGCGCCCGCTTGTTGTATGTCGCGGCGGTTTCTTGCAGTTGCTTCTGCTTGGCGGCTTGCTTTTGCTGCTCAAGCTGATTTTGCTGGTGTTCGTGAATGGCCTGGTTGCGGACATACTCCTGATGGGCCTTTTGCTGCTCGGCAGCTTTTTCCGGCTCATCCATCCACATGTCAGCGTTTGGCGCCTCGACTGGCTTCGGCGCACTGCTCTCGGACTGTTTGCGTTCCAGTTCGTCGAGTCGGCGCTTATATTCCTCAGCCTCTCGTTTTGCCTCGTACTTCTCGCGAGTTAGCTGCCCGAGGCGTGATTTAACTTTCGGGTCGTCAGTCTCGACATAGCCTGACTCGCTATCGTGCTCACCCTCATCGCCTGATTCGGATTGCTCCGGTTCCGCCTCATCGGGTTCGCCCTCTTGCAGTCCCTCTGCCTCAAGCTCGGCCGGTGCGTCTTCGGTGTAATCGTCGTCAGTTTCGAATTGGTCGCTCATGTGCTTAACCTCAGTGGTCGCTAGGTAATACAAAGCCACCGCCTTGCTTTAGGCGGTAGCGGGTTTAAAGAATCGGGGATTAAATCTGGTCTTGCGCTTGGTCCAGCATTTCGGCTTGCTGGCCGTATGCCTCGATTGCGGGCGGCGTCACCATCGCGTCGGCGCCGGTCGCCTCTTTAATCAGCTTCAGTGTTTCGGCCATGGTTTTAAGGTCTTCGTACGTCTTTGCCTGATTGTCTGCCAAGTCTTTTTGGCGGGCTTCCATCATTTCAAGCCTCTGCCGTTCTTGGCTGAAATCCATGTCCTGTTGCTTCTGGCGCAACTTCATAATTTCAAGCTGAGTGCCGACTTTCTTCGACTCGTAATCAGCCTGTGCGCGCTGTGCGTCGGCCTGAGCCTTGGTTGCCTCGGCTTGCGCAATGATCTGCGCTGGGTCGGGCGGCGGTGGGTTCTGCTGGGCCTGCAATTGCGCCTGCTGGATTTGCTCGCGCTCCTGCTCTGTCCACTGGCTTTGCGGGATTTGTCCAGCCTGCAGCAACTGAGCGCGCGCACGCTCAGCAGCCTCTTTCATGCCGGGCATATCCTGCGAGCCCAACAACAAATCTTTGTTTTGCTGAATAATTGTAGGATCAAGCTGTCCAAATACGGCCAACTGCTCTGCCGTCTGGTCGCGGCGCGAAGCGAAGGCCGGGCCAATGTCACAGGCAACGTCGTAAATGCCTTGAGAGAGATCGTTGGTGGTGATCTCAACGCCGTTAACATTTTGGCGTTCGTACAGCGTGGCCGTTGATACGTCGCCATCCTCAGCGATTAATTGCGCCTCGCGCTCTTCGTCGTACACCTTGGGCAGGGCGTGAACAATTACTTTTCCGGTTTGCGCGATTGCCACCTCGATGGCCTTGAAATACTCAATGGTGCCGAGGTCGCCTTTGTGCTGCTGCTTGGCAATGGCAACTCCTGACTGCACGCCCTCGTTTTTGGCAAGGTTCGGCCCAAACATGCCGGCGCTTTCTTCAATCGCTTGCGACGATATGCCGATGACTTCCGACAAGCCCTGATTGTGGCCGGGCATGGTCGGGTAATACGGCGGAGCCTGATTTTCAACGTGCTTGTACGTGAACGCCGGGTCATTGTTGGCGTTCATGGTTTTCAGTTTCGTTTCACGACCAGCCGCCTGTTCGTCGGTGATCATCAGCTTAGGCTTGGGCGATAACGCGGTATCTTCAACCTTCCGGCTAACGGCGTAGTTCAATACGCGCTGCTCATCCATTAGATTCTCAATGGCGCCGCGGCTAAGCGGTTTGTTCATCAGAATCTTAAAGTTAGGCAGCACCGGGATGATTGGCAGGTGATCAAATACCGTATCTTCTTCGTCGGTTATGAAGCCCTGCTCGTCAAAGTAGCGAACGCACACTTTGAATGTGTCGCGCTTGCGGGTTTTCCACTGGGAAACATCGACGCCGGCCGCCTTGATTTCTTCAGTATCGTCTTCGCCAAACACTTCACCGGTAGGCGCCTGGTATAGCGTTTTGGTAACGGGCTTTTTGTATATCAGCTCGCCAATGCGGACGCCTTCACGCTTGTAGTGAAGCGGGTCGGTGATCGCGGTACAGCCGAGACCCACAATCGAGCGATCAACAGAGGCGATCTCTTTGGCTTCATCTTCGGAAACCGTGTGTTCGATAATTACACCGTCGGCGTCTTCGGCGGTTTGCTCTTGGTAATTGCCCAGGAACCACACGCGATCAAGTGCGTCATGGATCGGGCGAATGAACAAGTCTTGATCGAAACTATCAACGTCCGCCCAGTCTTGTTCCACACGCCACACGGCGAAGCCGGTCTCAATAGCCGCCTTACCGCACTGGCTGTAAACGTGACGCGCCCGAGAGCGCTGCTCAATGCCTCGCACAAGGCCGGCGTAAGTCTTTGCGGTGTCTTCGGTGGCACCCTTGCCTGCCGGCGTTACGCGAATAGAGAATTCGTTATCAGCTATCTCGCCCCATATGGCTGACACAATCGGATTACAGCGGTCAAAGGTGTACTTGGGGCGCTTATACGTATCAAACAGATCGCCAATAGTGTCTTCCCATTGGCCACCCTTGGCAGACAGAAACGTGGCGACCTCGAGCATCTGCTCGCGACGGTCGGACTCCACCTCTTGGGCAGCAGTGCACGCCGTTTTCAGCACTTCGAAATCGGATAAGTCCATCAGGTCACCAAGTTAATCAAAATCAATGAGTACGGGGCCGGCCTCTACCTTTCCGCCCTCTTCTGACATCATCACGCAGTCAGCGAGGTTCGGGCTTGGTATGCCGAGGCGCTTCATTTCGGGCTTGCTTAGTATTTGGATCAAGCCTTGCCCGTTATCCTTCAAAGGAATTCGGCAAAGCTCTGTGCGCAACTGGCTTAAGCACTCCATGTCAGAGCTAAAGCTGATCATGTCTGCCGGGTCGGTGTATTTCTTTTGGGTAACCGCCAAAAAGGTGCGGTAAATACGATCTCGCAGCGACCAATAGCGCTGAGCCCTGCGATTCTTAAAGGTCTGCCTGTTGGTCTTAGGCTTAGATTGCTCGTTAGAGACCGGCTGGTAAATGTCGCCAGGCTTATCAACCGCGCCGGACCCGTTAAAGGCCGTTAACTTAACCTTCTTGCCCCTAAAAGCTTCGCCAATCTGGCGCTTAAGAGGGTTACCGATGCCGTCAGCATCCCAAATGTATTCGTCGGCCCTTACCTGGTTGGCGTAACCGGTAGACCAATCACACGCGCTATTAACATCGCCGTCGTTTTTCTGCTTGGCCCCTGTGATTACCGAGCCGTGACGGTGAACCAAGCCCTTGGCGTCACCACTGTCAGCCGGATCATGAATAACAATCTCAGCACCCAGCGGCTCAAAGCCCAGCTTCTTGTGGGCATCAACGCAAGCATCGAACCACTCAGGCTGAATGATGGCGTTTTCTATGGTCTCCAAGTACTTCCCCAGCCACTTGTGATCGTACTGCTGGCGAGTCATGTTGATTTCATCGTCAGCGCGCTCAGCTTCAAGGCCAGACGCCAAAAACCAACTCTTGGGAATGTCCGAGTAGTTGGCCTCAACGATCATCACGCCGTCGTCTTCGTAATAGCCGCACCGCTCTAGCTCGGGCTCGGCCCGCTCCAAGTATTTTTTGGCAATCGGATCAGACCGCGAGCCCCGGTTCATCGTGATCCAGATTTCCGGCGTCTTCATTTCGCTGATGGGAATGCCCAGCTTCTTAGCCTGGTCAAACTCTTTTGCCGTTGTCCGAACCGAGCCGGTCATCACGCGCAGCGTGTCAGCGCTTAAGCCTTCACCCTCTTCAATCCACAGCCCGTCAACGCCGGACAAGATGCCCTTAAGTGACAGAATGTTTCGGCCTAAGCCCTTGTAGAAGTTGCGGCCGCCAGATGCGTGGCTAATGTCGGTCTTGTTTACCGTGAAGCCCAAAGCCTCAAGGCGTTCGATTTCATCAGCTAATAGCCGGTGCACCGATTCATCAATACTGTTCTGAAACTCGCGACCGCAGCACCAGAGCTGGCCATTCGCCATACACGCAGCAACATAATCAGCGACAAAGGTGGACTTGGTTGAAGCCCTGCCGCCAACTAATATCTTTACGCGCTTTTTTTTGGTGATCAGTGGCTGAAACTTATCCAGGCACTTAATCTGAATCTGCATTGACGCCGATGAATTGGAATGTGTTGTTCGTTTGGATTGGGCCGCCATTGGGGCCGGTGTGCTCGTGCTTTTCACTGAACGCGCCAACATCAACATGCTTGCCGATCAACTCCAGCCGGCGAATACGGTCAGACAGCTTGATCTTGGTGACCACGCCGTCCGGCACCTTATCGCCATCTACGTAAATGTACTCTTGATGCACATCGATGCCAGCAACCAAACCTTTGCGCCATATCTCGGGCCACATGTGAACGGGCTTAAGCGCGCCTGATTGATCGTATAAGTCGGCAATGTCTGCATCAGCCTCAGCGGCCAATCGCATCAGAAGCCAATCAGCGTCGATCTTGGTGCGCTCCGAGCGTTCACCCTTGGCTGAATCAATGGCTTTTGCGATGTCAACATTGGTCAACAGTCGCTGGCCTTGGCTTTTCGCGGTCTTCTCACTGTATCCAGCACGAATAGCAGCCTGAGTAGCGTTAAGGTCCTTCAGGTACTCTTCCACGAAAAGAGCTTGTTTCGCGGTGAGCTTAGCCATCACTTCTTCTCTTGCCACGTACGGATAGCGCCATTCACGCCAGCGGCGCCAAAGTAGAACGCCATCACCAGATAGAACGGGTCGTTGATGTGGCTGGATAGTTGTTTGTCGATCGATGCTGCAGCCATAGCAGCCCGGCATACTTCGGCATCAGGGGCGCAGATGAATACAGCGAGCATGTACATCGCCGTGCTGGCAATTAGGTGTATTACCCATATGCCGCCAACGATGAAAGCCAGCGCGCGCATAGCCACGTTAAACGGCTGCATTGCACCAAGTAGCTTGATGTACCAGTCTCGCATTTGGGCCTGAGCTTGGGCCTTTTCTTCATCGGTGTACCAAATTGCATCGCCGGTCTTTACGGCGGCATCGACTAATTGCTCGGCGCTCTTAGTGCTTGGGAATATCTTGCTCCACCAGCTCACTTTGAGGCGTCCCGTAAATAGTTTTCGATGTTGTCGAGCTTTGACTCAACCCTTACCAGTTGCTCGCGCACCAATTGGCGAACTTCATCCTGGCGCTGGTCGCTGAGCTTCTGCATTTCTTTGATGTACGTGATCTCTTGCTTGAGCTGCACATCGATAGCGGCGTTGGCGCTAATCTGTAGGGAGTTGGCCGTGATACTGGTGTTCTGCACCGCCTCCTTGCCCTCATACCACGTATAGGTTCCCCATAGGCCGCCAGAAATAGCCAATACAAACGTAATTATGGCGGCAGGATTAATGGCTTTACTCACGTGCCATGTTTCCGGTTCGCCATAGTCGTTCTGGTGGTTATTGCTCATACGTCGCCTTAAAGTGTGTAACGCTTAGCGTTTTCGATGTATTCAGCCTCGGTGCCTGCGCCGCAAGACGTGTTGTAGTAGCGCTTCCAGTACGCCGCCCGCCCCTCTACGTGAATAGGGAAAGGCTCAGGGATTAGCATGTAAAACAACCGGCAAAAGATCATCGACAGCAGCGGGCTATTATCCAGTGCCGAATGCTCCACCTCTTGGATGTTCACGTTGAAGCGCTCAAACACCTTGCCCACATTGGCCTCACGGGTGCGGCGCTGAATGTCCTCAAATGCGATTTGGTCTATCTGGCATAGGCCGCGACCGGCGCCGCCCGGTGTTGGGTCTCGATACTGACCACAATGCGTTTCCTGCGCTGCGGTCTCGATAAGCATCGCCATTGCGGTGCGGTTATCGCCATGACCAAGGCAGTCGCACACCATGCGGGCGTAATCCCACGTGTGGCTCGGCTTGGCTAATCCGTAGTAGACCATTCAAATTCCAGATACAAAAAAGCCCCAACCAATTAAGGTCAGGGCTTGGTGTGTTAGTGGCCTGATACACAGGGCGGCCAACCCTTCGCGCGCTCTTCTGGGGCGCTGTGTTTGAATATGAAGGGCGGGAGCCGATCCCCGCGCTAGTTATGGCTGATGGTACCGTAACTGATTACGGTACCATATACGCGGCCGGGAACTCCCAACCCATTCGTATTAGTGAGCACCCTGACAGCGATCAACCGCGCTGGGGGCGTACGGCCGGCTACCAAGGTGCCGACTGATACGAATTTTAGACACAAGTTATCCACAAGATAAAGGCTTCTTTGCTGCCTCTGTATTCCTTTGTTTTTGAGTTATTATTACGTGTGCCTCAACGAACACCCAATCAACTCGGTGAGGAGCGACAACTATCAACTAAATATTGAAGGTATTTTTATGTCAGACACCCACTGTGTAGAGTGCGACTACGGTCAAAATCTCGAATTCGCCGGCGAATACATCGGAAAAGCCGAACTTAATAAAGGCATAGAGCAAACACTAGTAGAGCTGTGGCGAACCGATGGGGGCGAATTCGTCTCCCAAGAAACCCACTCAGTTGGCGGGGCGGGCGGGAAAAAGAGAGCCACCCATCACAAATCTAGCAATCACGTCCTATCAACATTAGGAAATAAGAGCTTTCTTGCCGACCTTTATGATACGGCCGGCATCGCTCGAACCAAAAAGATATAAAAAAAGGCCGCCATGGAAGGCAGCCTCTTTGGGTCAGCGGCACGAAACCGCAAAATACCTGAACACAGTACCCACTTTTGCGCAAAAGATCAACTTTTTCTGTATTTTCGTACAGGCTGTATGTTAATTCAGGCGGCATCAAGCGCGCGCCGAAAGCTGGCAATCTTTTCCTCTGCCCAGCTGCGCATTTTTGATAGCTGATACTGGCCAGACCACCCCATTTCATTTTTGAGCGATTCAAACACTTTGCCGGGCGCCGCATCGGGGAATTCATACAAGCGATCGATCACCCGAAAGTGTGGGTATGACAGCTCGCGAAGGTACAAAACCGCTCGGTGCGTCTTCTCTGCGCTCAGATCAGGGCTTTTCACGTCTCCCCCTGGTGTGCGAAGTCTTGCCAGTGGCGGTAAATTCCGATCAGCACGGCGCCACACGCCCCACTCGCGCAACATGACTTGGATCCACTGGCGCTCAGTTGCCGGGCATTCGCCGTATTGCTCTATTTTAGTTGCGTTCATTGCGTCTCCCCAAATAATAACGAGCGCTCACGAGCGTTGAGCGAAATACTAGAACCACAACACCTACAGTCAGCGATAGAGATCGCTCTTATCGATTGCGGCGGACGCTTAGGCCGAAGAATGAAGTCTTTCCCCTTGCAGCCCTTGCAGATCAGTCGGGGCTTTTGTTTCGGCCCTTCCGGTTTTATCCCGCAAGCCCTTGCTAGGCTGTGCTGGCTGTAGCCCAATCCACCAGGGGCAAAGCCGTACCCGCCATAGCACCCCGCATTACCTTCGAAGCTAGGCGCCCCCATACCCCAGCCTCTCATTCCATTGGACTGCATTGCAGCAATATTCTGCGCCTGATCCGCCAATAACGGATGCCCCAACCTATTGATCATTGATTCGCTCCCATAGGTACGGCCAGCCATTGCGCCGGCTGATCTGGTAAATCGACATAGGCGGCGTGACACCAATCACCCTGCCTTAGCTCGTTGTACTTCCGAACAGTCACCACCGGCTCGCCATTGCCGTCAGTGGGCGGTACCGCGACATGCACGCAGCGATTGCCCACGCCAACAACGTAAGCCCGTGGTGCTATTGCGTGAACGGCGCCAAGCTGGCCCATTACCGATTTTATGGCGTCCAGTGCATCGCCTTGCTCTACTGATAATATTGAGGTCATATTGAGCGCCCCTTTTGATCATCTCGCCAGCCGGCTTTCTTCCTGATCTGATTGCCCAAAACAACAGGCCATGCAACCGCCAGAATGGCTATATCGATAGCACCATCGCGATTGTATTCAAGGTTATCCAGCGTTAGTCCCATCGAAAAAAGAAACCCCACTACCCACAAAAATATAATCACCCTCACCCCCTCGCCTTAACTAGCTCTTTGGTTAGCGCTTTAAAATGCGCCTCGATTTGCTTTAAATCTTCGATCCGGTACCGCTTTGGTTCGTGCGGGCCTTCTAGCCGCTCAACTTCCGCCAAACCGATTTTCTCTATCAGTCGTTCTCGGTATGCCGCGGCAACCGTCCGGCTTTTTCTTGCGTACTTACCTGATCCCGCGTTGCATGACTTAAGCTGCTTGTGGCAATTCATTGGGTCAAAGCGCAGCTCTGGAAACGCGCCGCGGCTAAGGTAGTGGCCAGCATCAAAGCTGCCGCCCGCCTTCCAAGACTCATCCGGCCCCCACTCGCCACAATCAATACAGGGTTCGTTGCGGTCACGCTCTCGCACATAGGCGTTAAAGGCCTTCTGAGCCTTCTTTGTCCAGTCGCTGACAGTGAGTAACGCCTCTTTGCGCTCCCGGTCTTGCCGCCTCTGAGCCTTTCGCTTTGCCTCGGCATCTTTGGCCGCATTCTTTTTTGCCAACGCCAGAGCGCAACTAGGGCCGCACACAACCTGCATTGAATTCATTGGGCTGAATCGATCAGGGCACATGCGGCACTTTTTCAGCTTTGGCTTAGCGGCGCGAATCATGTCAGCCCCAGTAGCAGATTGCGTAAAGCGCGGCGAATCCAGCGCCAAAAATTGCCATCACCAATGCCGTGCAAAGCAGTGCGTCAGCCATCCAGTTAGGCATTCCGTGTTTGTATTCGTTGTCGTTATTCACCGTCCTCCCCCTGATCGTTAAGCTTTGAGTGAATCGTTAAGGCCAAAATGGCAACGTTTACCGCAGCCTCGGCCAAGGCCTCTGGCTCACAGTTGTCGAAGGCGTCATACACCTTTCGAACATCAATAGTCAGCTCGTCTTTTATGTGGCGCACAGTATGGTTACTAGCCAGCCACCACTTTTCCCCAAGTAAGCACTCTTTTTCTGTAAGCGCTTCGTCCAACTTTTTACTGAATGCCACGACTGAGTTATTCACTGATTCTGCTCCCGCTGTAATTTGGCGTACTCGCCTGAATTTGGAATTGTTAACTTAATGCCTCGCTCGGTTGCCCACTCAAGATGGCGATCCATCGCGAATAAACGTTTACCCTTTGGTGCCACAACGGCATAGGGATTCTTGCGGCTCATTGACCAGCTATAGCGAACGCCATGTTCGTTTGAGCCGAGCCAGCGCATTGTGAAAAGCTCGTGGGCGTCGTTTTCATTGAACTTCCGCTTACCCCTAAGATTGCCGTGCTTGTCGCAGTAACCAGGCATCGTGCAGCCGTTTGCAGCCATTACCACCGCTGTCTCTGCCATCCACTTGCGCCACGTTTTAAGCATCGACAATGAGCCGGTATCGCCATCATCAACCGTCGCGATAAACGGCTTGCCAATGGGCATCTTGCTAATGCTGGCCAGCGTTTCATCGTCAAACGCTTCAAATAGCGTGTCAGCTCTTTTCGTCAGTCTTAGCGAACCCATACTCACCTCTTGAATTAGTGCCCCGTACGACCACCGTGGGGCTTCCGACCTTCTACCCTTGGCTAGGGCGGTCTAACTCCGCCAAGGTTGTCGAGGCCTTAGCTGATGGAGTGTTCTGGATAAAATCTGGCACGCGGTCACCGTCGCGCTCGGCGATTAAAAACTCAGCCGTGCAAATACCTAGGCGCCGGCAGCTCAGCTCTACGCGCACGGCTCTTTCGTAATCCTGCTGCATGGTCACGCCACAATCCTCAGCTTTCGGGTTTTTATGTCCGAATAGACGGCCATGCTTAGGCCTGACGAGCTTTCGATTTCAGCCGGTATCTTCCCGCACCAATCGAGCATTGCCTGTAGGTCGCTTGCCAGGTCATTCGCATAGGCTCGGCGGGAAGTATCGGCAGCCGGGACGTTTCCAAGGCCGTCACACTCCTGGCACTCGTGCTCATGACCTAAGTCGCATTCCTGGTGGCCCTCACCACAACACTCCTCGCACTGAACAGGCTCATCGTCTTTATGGGCCAGCTCAACCTGACGCTTCCATTCCTCATAGCTAATTACTTTCACGCTGCCACCCTCCGCTTGCTAATCCGATTCCATCGCGCCCGCTCGTTTTTCGTTAGGCGGTACTGACTGCGCCATGCGCCAGTCTCTGCGCAAAGCATCTTGCCGCAGCAATAAACACGGCCAGCGGCTTTCAGGTCAGCCAGGCGGCCGCTTGCTTGGTTGATCATCAGGCCCGGCACCGCGTCGACGATTTCGTGACAGGTGACGCCAGGGTGATTGAATAAAAACTCTAAAATTGTGGGTTTCCAGTCTTTGCGCATGGTGGTCACCTCAGTTAGCCCAGCTTCGGTCGGTTAAGTCATCGTGAATCGAACGCTGATGAGTTGTTTTTTTGTCATCCGGGGTTATGCGTGACACCTTGCGCGGTTCGTCGTGGTAATTGCCCTCGATCACCTTCGCGAAGTTTCCCGCCTTGGTTAGCCACTCAAGGCTTGCAATGAAGTGCTTGCGGCCCGCAGTGGGCTCGGTCAGACCCATCAGGAATCGAGAGCCGCGAACCAGTGTGAAATACTGCGACCAAGCCTCAAGACTTCGCATCTGGTCGTGTTCGCGCCACCGGGCCTTGATCTGTGACCGCCGGGCATCGGTTAAAACTTTCAGCTTCGGCAGTTCGGGCAGGATTTCGTGGTACAGGTCGACAATGCGCTTGGTCGGGCAATCGGCAATTTCCGAAATTGGTTTTTCCGGTGCCGGCGCCACAGATGTTTTACTTTGATGTTCTATTTGATGTTCACTTTGTTGTTCATTGTTCTTGGAGTGGTAGTCCAAGTTGGAGTTGGACTCCTGCTCCAAGTTGGAGTTGGTGTTCTCGTCCAAGCTGGAGCACAACTCCAAGTTGGACTCCTGCTCCAATTTGGAGTAATGGTTTTCTGCTTCGACTGGCACCATCAAAGTGTATTGATTCCCACCGGTATAGCCGCGGCGTTTTTTCGTCAGCCAGCCTTTTTCGGCGAGACCTTTTGTCACTTTTGAAACAAAGGTTTTGTCCTTCAATCCAGAGCGCGCCGCGATGGCCTCAGCAGAGGGCCACACGGTATCCGCGTTCTTGTTTCTGAATGAATACAGCGATAGCAATACACGACGCTCAGGCCCGGTTAGGCGCGGGTCTGTAATAGCTTCGACGGGGGCAATCAGTAACGACACTACGCGGCCTCACCTTTAGCCAAAAAAGCGTCAACGCTGCAGTGGTGTACCTTGAATTCGATTACCCATACCCAAGGATTGGCGTCCCAGTTTTGGTAGATGGAGCCCCATAGGTTTTTAAACCCTTCTCGGTAAGGCTGCGACCCTCCGTCAGGCGGGACAAGAATGGATTCAATGCCCTCGGCCTCGGCATCGCTCTCGCTAATATCCTGCAGGCGCTCTACGCGAACACTGGTGATTTCAAGAGTTAGGCGCGAAGCCCAGCGCGGCATGAACCTCATGCGACGCAATTTACCGGGCTTAATCATCACGCATCCGGTAGTGCGAACCATTTGATCGGCCTCGTACAAAATAGGCTCACCGCGGCTCAGTAGGCTCGGCTTGACGTAATCGCACTGGCTGCATGTGCGATATGACTCTTTAGCCCATAGCAGGTCGCCCACTTCTCCGTAAGGGCAGCGCAGAGGTTCGGTTTCCGCGAAATCCCCAGGCCAAGAAACAAGCTCGTTATTAATGATGCTCCAGTGATTATCTGGATAAGCCCTTTTTGGGCCATCAACAGGGCGCCGCGTCTGAATCTTACGTCCGTCCAAAATGGCGCACACCATTTCAGAGTTGAATAAAATCGGTTTTGTATTCATAATTACCTCACTTACCTTGATGTTGTTTAAAGCTCCGGTGCCTGCCAGCACTTAACGGGGCTTTTTCTTTATGCGAAAAAACTTCTTTGCCTGGTCTTGTACTTACGGTTTTTTCTGAATCGATCTTTGTGGGTGCACTCGACTACCCCCCCCCTTCGCCAGCATGTGCAGATAGCGGCCGGCGTCCTGTTGATCGATGTGGCATTGGGCCGCTATATCCTCTGGCGAGTATTCGCGGTCAAAATTCATTGCTGATAAAACTCGGTCGGCTATGCTCATGGTCGTTACTCCACGGCTTTAAGACTTGGGTTTTTAATCCGCTCGATAGTCGCTAGAGCGTTCTGTAAAGCCGCTACCGCCTCGTTAATTTCACGCACGGCAATAGGGCTGGTACTGGGGTTTAACTTCAGTGCAAGCACGGCAGATTGCGCCTCGCTGCATTCCTTGATCATTTGGCCGAGCGTTACATCAAGGCATGCACCCTCTCCGCTCTCGGCGCTGGCAACGCACAACCCGGTATCAGCCAATAACTCGTTACCGCACGCGCTGCGAATATCAGCGGGCATTGCGCTTAAGATCGCCGGCAGAAGCTCTAGCACTCGATTACCGTCGGTGTGAATGCCGTCCTCTGCGACGCCTAGCCAGCGGAAAAGCTTTTGCGCGTTAGTGCGGGCCATAGCGAAGGCGTCGCCGGTGGTACGAAACGCTATATCGCTGCCATCTTCGGCTAACACACCAGTCAGGCCCATTGATGCGATCACCTCGACCAACTCCATTGCCACGGTCTCGCGACTAATGCGGTCACGGTTCATCCATTCGCGGACGTACTTTCTAACGACTTCCTTGACTTGAATTTGACGCTTCATGACTGCCCCCAGGCATTCGGTTAAAGTTGATTTGTAGTGTGGGAGTACCGATTCCCAAAAACACTGCAAAAAAATGCCACCTCAGCTGTTGGCTAAGGTGGCGGGCGTTAGGCGGTTTTAGGTTTTGGTCGTGTTTCTTCTAGGATTTGATTTGGTGACAATTTATTTTTTGATAGCTGGGAAAGAACAGATGCGTACTGCGTCTCTCCGGTGTATTCGGTGCGAGGCAGAGAGCCCGACGCTATCCACTTATAGACTGCGCGAATGCTTACACCGCAACCCTCTGATACGGCTTCTACGCCCCCGGCTTCGGCAATGGCGGACTTTACTGTGATCACTGGTTATCCCCTGCAACGTGAACTTTCAGTACACATATTAAACGGAACTGAAAGTACATGCAACAACTGGGATAATGTACTGATGGTACAAAGTGAATCAGACAGAAAGGCTTTTGCTGACCGGCTTGTTAAAGCTGCTGCATTTGCTGGCTATAAAGGTCGCGGCGTTGGCGCAGACCTCGCGGAGCTATTTGACGTAACCCCAAAAGCAGTAAGCAAGTGGGTTAATGCGGAGACAATGCCTAGGAGGGGCAAGATAGACGAGATGGCGAAAACCTTTAAGGTTGACCGCCAATGGCTCGAATACGGCGTTGGAACAATGGAGGATGGTGTAAGCGACATTAAGGGTCTTGCCGGCATTGTGGAGATGGGCCTATCTCCCGAATCTCTTCGGGAGCTTGAAGATCATGCCCGCCTTCTGAAGCTAAAAGAGAATTCGCAAGGTCAATAACTGATTTCCGCCCCTCATCGCTGAGGCCCTTCATCTCAGAGTGAATACTGTTAATTATTTTTGCTCTATCAGCTCCGAACATAGCCGCCAGGCCTCCATTGGGTGAACGGTCAAAGTACTGTATATAAACCCATAAATCAAACAGCAGCAGACATAATATACACAAATAAAATGCTTAAATATCAAGAACTTGCAACCCTATCGTGTGCTATAGAATTTCTAAGCTTTTGATTTTTGTCGTAATTACTGGATTGCTCGGTGAGCGATCACTACAGTTTTTACGTTATGTAAATTAGTGTAAATGCCATGGGAGGCACTATGTTCAGACTATCAGGCTCCGCAAGAATTCCGAGGCCCCTTAAAAGTGCCCTATTGGCATTGTTGTTAACATTACCTAGCTTAACGTGGGCTGAAGATGACCCTTCGGATGGAGGGCTGATCATTAAGCGAATGTTGGCCACCGGAAAATTCACAGGCGGCTGTGGGATATTCGAAATGATGGCGGACTTTCAGAAGCGAACCCAGATGGACGGAGGGGATGATTTCCTCTTTCGCTTCTGGACGATGGAGGCTGCTCGACTTGGGATGACGCTAAAAGAATACGCCACGCAATGTGCGGCGGCATACAAAAACTATAAAGATTACGAGGCTCTAGCAGATTTTTAGGGTGAATAAGCCCGCAACCAACAGAAAGGACACTTCCAATGAATAAATATATTGCTCTTGTTCTCGCCGGGGCTCTTGTCTCTGGCTGCTCTACCACCCTGAATGGTGAGGGTGCGAACGTTAGAACGGCTCACGATGGTGAAGACCTTTCGAACTGCGAGTTTCGCGGCATGGTTACAGCCAAAAGCCCAGAGTTTGCCATCACCCCCGGTCAAGAGGCCGAATACGCAATGAATGACGCCAGAAACAAGGTTGGTGAACGAGGCGGAAATATCATGAAAATGGTGACCAGCGACCAAGGCACGTTTACCGGAGTAACCATCAATGCAGAGGCTTATCGCTGCTCTCAGTAACCCTCTATTTTCCACGTGGTGACTGGCAGGCCGTAATGGTCAATCACGCTGTTTAGCTGTATCCAGTACCGGTAATCGCCCTTGTCTCGCAATATCAGGGCGATACCGGCCCTCTTGTTTGTCTGAAAGGCGTAGTTTAGCGACTGCCCTATTCCGTCTTTCCATTTGTTAGCGAATTCCACTTCTATCGCAAAGCGCTCTGTAATGCAGTCTGCGCGGCTCCTGTCCGGCATAACCACTTCCATCTCGCCTTTACACCATTCGCGCTGATAATCGGCCTCACTCTTACCGTATGCGCCCATCGACGCCAGCACTACAACCCCAATCAATGCCTTCCACATAACCCCTCCGTTGTCGTGCCGTGAGAATAGCACGGAAAATTAAATGTACTTTTTGTACATTACCTATTGACCCTTTTGTGAACTTAAAGTACATTTAGTTCATCGAAGCACAAAACGCACAGGGGTCAACATGAACACATTAGCCGCACCGGCGAACACCGATGGTAACGCGCACGCTGAAAACGTTTACCAGTTTAGCCAAGAGCGCGCTGAAATCGCCGCTACTGCATTGCGCGAAGAGTATGCGGGCTCGCTGGCAGATGGCCTAGGCAAGAAAGACGACGTTTTGCGCGAACTGGCCGAGTTAATCGCCGATGACCAGCAAGCCATTTTCCACTTGCTGCAATTGGTCGCTGACGATCAATCAGATGCCGGCTTTCAGCTTGACCAGATGCGCATTGCTTACGCCGACCGAGCCGAAGCATGGGCGCTGGAAAACGCCAGCCGTAGCGTGATTGAAGACGCTGTGAGTGCCAAGCTCACCGACCAACAACTATTGGACGCCGACATTTACCTGTCGGAATTTACCAAGTCGCTGAGGACGCCCAAATGAAAACAGTAATGGAAGCAAGTGACCACAAAACCCTGCCCCGCCGCTGCGTTATGACTCGCATGGTGCGCGGTGAGCGGCGCGAGTTTGTGGGGCTTGGTGCTACCAACAAGCAATCATTTGAGCGTGCCAATGCTGCGCTTATCAATTCAATCAATGGCGACATTCAAACCTTGCGGGGGCAAGCATAATGGGAAATTTATCAGTAATTGAGCCGGAAGATATTACAGCCGATAAGGCACCCGCTATTTACGGTCATGGCGGACTTGGTGCTTACGTTGAATACGCTCGCGAGCAAGTGGCTGGCGAAGTGCCAGATCTATCCACCGCCGCAAGCCGTGCGCGCATTGCCTCGCTGGCTGCGAAAGTCAGCAAGTCAAAGGTGGCAGTTGAGAAGCCTGGTCGCGAGTACCTGAAAACCATTAAAGAGCTGCCCAAAAAGATTGAAACCGAGTTGCGCGAATTTACCCGCGAAATGGACGCCCTGCGCGATGAAACCCGCAAGCCGCTGACTGATTGGGAAGAGGCAGAAAAGGCGCGCGTTGCCAGCCATGAAGCCGCTATCGAGGCGATTCGTCAAACCGGAAAGTACCAAGATGAATTTGGCACCCGCTATGACAGTGAGCAACTTAAATCAAAGATCGCGCATGTTGAGGCGGTAACCCTTGGTGAGCACTGGGAAGAATTTGAAGCCATAGCTGCCCGAGAGAAAGACGCCGCGCTCACTAACTTAAAAGCCGCTCTTGATGCCCAGCTAAAGCATGAGTCCGAACTGGCAGAGATTGAGCGCCACCGTGCCGAGCAGGCCGAACGTGAACGCCAAGAGCGTGAAGCACAGCTTGTGCGCGACGCTGAAGAACGGGCCAAGCGTGAAGCCAAAGAGGCAGCGGATCGTGAGGCTGCGAGGGTTGCCGAAGCCGCCGCACAGAAAGAGCGCGAACACCAAGCCTACATCGACCGTGTGGCCCGCGAGAAGGCCGAAGCCGAAGCCGCAGCACTGCGGGCCAAAGAAGACGCCGAACGCCACCAAGCTGAAGCTATCGAAAACGAGCGCAAGCGCATCGAGAGTGAGCGAATTGCCGCAGAGCAGGCCGCAGCCAAGAAGGCCGCAAACACTCGCCACCGCGCAAAGATCAATAACGAGGCACTGGCCGGATTTACCGCCCTTGGTTACTCAGAAGATCAAGGCCGCCAGCTAATTGAGGCAATCGTACGCGGCCAAGTGCCTAACGTATCGGTTAACTACTAATCGCGGTACGCCGCAAGGGGAATGTATGAGTGAAGCAACCCAAATAGTTGAGCGTGAGAATACCTCGCCAGCACTTAAAGCCGGTCAGGCAGTCACGCCCGCACAAATGCTAATGGTTGCCGTTGAGCGCGGCGCGGACATGGAAAAACTAGAGAAGTTAATGGACTTGCAGGAGCGCTGGGAGGCCAAAGAGTCTCGCAAGGCGTTCGATAATGCCATTGCCCTGGCTCGCGCTGAAATCAAGCCAATCGTTAAAACGGCCGAGGTAGATTTTACCAGCCAGAAAGGGCGAACCAATTACAAGCACGAAACGCTCGACGGTATCGCCCAACAGATCGATCCGATTTTAAGCAAGTTTGGTTTGTCCTATCGGTTTCGTTCAAAGCAGGAAGGTGGCGGGCTTCATGTTACCTGTGTTGTTGCGCACCGAGACGGTCACAGTGAAGAAACCACGTTATTCGGGCCGCCTGACAACTCGGGCAATAAAAACGGTTACCAGGCTGTTGGTAGTGCTGCGACCTACTTGCAGCGCTATACCTTAAAACTGGCGCTTGGCCTGTCTGCCACCAAAGACGATGACGGTCAGGGCCAGAATGCACAGCCGCAACAGCAGCCAACGGTTTCACCGGAGCAAATCAAACAGCTTCGCGACGCAATGACCGTTGCCGGGGTGCCTGAATCTGAATTTCTCGGAATGGCCGCCGTTGGTCGTATCGAAGAAATGGAGCAGCGCCGCGTCACTCCGGCCCTGAGCCGTCTCAAATCAATCGCAGAGGGAAAAGCTAATGCAGGTAATTAAGTGTCCGCAGGGTTCCGTTGAATGGCTAGAGGCCCGTACAGGGGCGATCACAGCAAGCATGTTTGAAGAATGCTGCAAGCGCTTGAAGTCTGGCCCAAACAAAGGCGATTTTTCAGCAGCCGCCAAAGATTACGCCCTAAAGCTGGCAATTGAGCGTATCAGCGGAAGCCTTTTGCAAGAAGACAAATTCGAAACGTTTGAAATGCGTCGCGGCCATGAGCTTGAGCCAGAAGCTCGCCTTTTGCATGAAGAAAAGACCGGCCTATTCATCGAACAAACCGGCTTTGTTATTTCAGATTGCGGCCACTACGGCGCCAGCGTTGACGGAATGATTAACGATGACGGAATGAGCGAGTACAAATGCTTTATTTCGCCTAAGTCGCTGCGCCATATCCTGTTCGATAACGACATTGATAGCGTCATGCCACAGATTCAGGGCGGCATGTGGGTAACCGGTCGCCAGTGGGCTCACTTTGTCCTGTACTGCCCTGCCCTGGCTGATTGCGGCAAGGCTCTGAAAATCATCGACGTAAAGCGCGACGAAACTTACATCGAAGAAATGAAAGCCGGCCTTCTCGAATTTAACAACCTTGTCGAGTCGTACAAAGACAAGCTCAACCAAGCAGCATAGGAGCCAGCATGGCTAACGATTTAAACCTCTGTCAATTTATCGGCCGCTTAGGTCAAGACCCTGAAATTAAGTATTTGCCGTCAGGAAAAGCGGTTGCGAATTTCTCTATTGCAGTTGGCGCAAAGTGGAAAGACAAGCAAACCGGCCAACCGCAAGAGCATACCGAGTGGGTCAAGTGTGATGCCTTTGAACGCACGGCGGAAATCATAGGCGAGTATTTACGAAAAGGTTCGCGCGTTTATGTTTCTGGATCATGGCGCACGCGCAAATGGACAGATCAGGGCGGCACAGACCACTACACAACGTCGCTACGCATCAACCAAATGCAAATGCTCGACCCGCCTCAGCAATCGCAGCAGGGGCAAGCACAAGCCCAGCAACAAGCGCCAGCACAAAACCAAGGCCAAGCGAATCACCAGCAAGCGCCACAGGGTCAGCAGCAAGGCGGCGGATTCGATGCGTTTGATGACGATATACCCTTTGACATGCCTTATCGAGGCTTAGCACTTAACGCAGTTTAACCACCCCAGCCCCTACGGGGGCACACTTTAGGAGATAGATCATGGGCATAAAGGCAAGCTTCAAAATTGAGAAGGAATACGACATTGAGAAACTGGTTATCAATGTTTCGCCTCGCCACATTGGTGACGGCGATGACGACGATATGCCGACAGACTTTCCTGGGCTCGATGACGGCAAGGCAAATTGGCTTGCCACGATCGACGTTGAGACTGGAAGAATACTCGGATGGCCAGAAGGTGACGCGCGCGAGCTGCATATTAAGGTTTGTGACACAGGAACTTACACGCTTTATGACGCTAGCGGGGAGTCAGTAGCAAGCATCGTAGACAACTACGTGCCCAACAACTTAATCCCCGGCGAATACGGTGATTACATAATCCTAAGCATTAATGGTGACGGCGTTATCACCAACTGGCCAAAGAATCCAAGCTTTGAAGATTTCCAAAGCGACGAAGATTAAACCGCCCCGCCTACCGGATAGTAGGCGGCACCGATAAGCAAATCAACAGGGCGCGAACCCTGTCCTATGGCGGGCTAAGTGGTTTGCTTATCAGTGTGGTGAGTGCGCATGCTGGTGCGCTATTGAGCAGGCGGCGTTCCGAACCATAGTAGGGGTCGCACCTGAACGAAGCATAGGCTTATGGATGAATAGAAGCAACACGGCAACCGCGGGAGTTGTTCAGTACCGGGGATCAGCACCGGCCACCACACCCATTAACAGGAGGGGATAACAGTGAGAGAGTTTGGAACGGACTACTTATTCAAGGTATCGGTAGAGCCGGTTGGCGGATACGGTCAATTCACCACCAAGCGAAAAAAGCCGTACTACGTTGTAGCTGCAAACAAAGAAAAAGCAAGAGAAATTATTAATTTAAAGTCAGGGTGGCAGATAAAAAGCGTGTCGCTACTTGCTGAGCAATACAGCGGCTCAATTTTTGGAAGCAGCTAACATTAGGCCCACACCGGCCAAGGGGGATAAGCATGAAGGTAATAGCTAACGCAGGACACGCAAAATACATTTGCGAAGTAAATCACCATGAGCTTGAGAAATTTTTGGGTCTTTATTACAACAAGTTAGAAGCGCTGAAAATCGGCGACGAGATCTCATTGGCGAAAGGCCATGACCACGCAAGAGATACAGTTGAGGCCATGAAGACAACTAGGGATTTTATAAACTCTAACAAGAAGATTGTTGAGGCGATAATAAACGGCGTTCGCCTTGAGTCTCTTGTCGAACCATCGGTCGCACCGGCCAAGGGGGATGAATGAGCACAAACGAATACTTATCAAAGCTTGATTTCGACCAGCTTGTCTACGCAAGAGACTCAGCCCAGCGGCTTATCGATAAGAAACTACAGGAGAAAAAAATACCGGTTTGGCGGGTGACCGATGGGTTTGTTGTATACGGAAATTTTGCGGATGACGATTACCTTCTTGCTGCAAAAAGTCTGGTTGAGGTTGCGGCCGATCTTGATGCTAGGCGCATGAGAGAGAAGCTTTCAATAGAAAAAGAAATGATTCGAGAGAGCGAGTACAGCGATTACGTTAAGCCCCAACAGGGCAAGGGGGAGGAGTGACAGAACCAACTAAATCACCACTGAGCTGGCCGCACTGGTTTCCGCGTACGCCGGAAGCCAAGCGTTTGTACGGCCGCTTTGGAAAAAAAGACACCCAAGGCTGGGGCCGCAGCAGAATCACGCTGTCACAAGCAATTAGCCGGCTTCTAGGCGAGCTAGGGCGCTTTACCAAAGCTGGTCACGCATACCGCTGCGATCCTGACGATGTAATTGTGAGCACCAATCTTGCGCTGCGCAATGATGGCCTGCCGCGCTCCGGACAACGCAAACCAGAAGACCCGGGCGTGGCTGTGTATTTCAATTTGGACGGCAAAGACCGCTGCATTCCGTGCGATATGTACATGCGCATCGAGGACAACATTGCTGCGATTGCTGCAACCATCGAAGCGCTGCGCACGATTGAGCGCCACGGATCGCAGATGTTTGAAGCTGCATTTTCAGGGTTCGATGGCCTGCCCTCGCCCGATCACGTTGTGTCGCGGTCATGGCGCGACGTGCTGGATTACTACGGCGATGACTATGCGGAAGCCAAGCGCGCCTACCAGCTAGCCCGTAAAGCCGCGCACACAGACCACGGTGGCAGCTCAGATGCGTTTAATGAGGTTCAAATTGCGTGGGGACAAGCCGAGAGCGAGTTGGCCAAGGGGGATAGATAAGTGAGTGATGAAATAACGCGGTATGCAGAAAAAGAAGATCAAAATTACGCTCAAGAATGTCTTTGCAACAGGCGACCAATATCGCTAGGACTGGCAGTAGACTCTGAAGGCGACTACGTAGATTTTGAAGACTACGACAAACTGCGCGCCGAGCTTGAGCAAGAGCGCATAGCACTGAGAAATAAAAGCTGGGTAGCTGAGCAGTTAGAAGCGGAGCTTGAGCAAGAGCGGGGGCGGGTGAAGGAGTTAAATGCGGCATTGGGGATAGCCTACCATCACATGCTGCCTTGTAGCTTAACCGAAGAAGAAATCCTAAAAATTGACGCCGCCCTATCCGCTGGCGAAGGGGTGAGTGATGACTGAGGCAAATTACGTTGTTCGAGTATCGTCAGAAAGCTGGTTCGATGGCAGAAACCTTAACGTCAAAAAAAAGATGGCTGTACTAAAAAAGCAATCCCCCGATGGCGGCGACCCAATAAAAGATGAGTGCGAATCGGCGGGCGCTGATGATGCGTGGCCCTTATTGATGCCTAACCTAAATATTAAAGATGGGCTGTACACGCTAACTGCAAGATATTTTCAAGACTGTGAATCCGGAATGGTTGACGACATTGATTACACCCTGTCCGAGATTAAGGAGCAACCCAATGACTGATAGAGAGGAGTTTGAGCAAGCGTTTATAAACAGCCGAGCCAATGAGCATGGTTGCAGAAAAGCTAAAGCGCTGAAAATGTTAGAACGTGATGGCGAACGGTATAACAATATTTACGTTGAAGGGCTCTGGCAAGGCTACCAGTTGCAAGCCGCCCGCACTGGCGGGGACTGCACAAGAAGCCACCCGCACGAAGATATGGGCCGAGAGTGTGAGCTAAAATCTGAAATAGCCAAGCTGCAAAGTGAGGCCGCCCACTTAAAAGCCGCCCGCACTGGCGGGGAGGGGGGGACAAAACATCAATACCCAGAATGGCCGATCTTAGGATTTAATTACCTAGTGCGATTTAATGGTGTTTGGCAATTCGAAACCTATGTGTTTGACCAAGGCGATGATGGCAACGGCGGTGGCGAATACTTTTGGAATCGTAACGATGTAGATGAAGGTCGCCCGTTTGATCCAGAAAATGACGCGTGGATTGACCCATCTGCGATTACTACCCACCCCACCCCATCATCAAAAGCGGAACCGTCAATCATCGACGATGAATCTCCGGCGCGTCGAGTGGGCGAGCTTGGCAACATGCTGCACAACCTGAGCTGTGAACACCAAAACAATGAGCAGCTTTTAGAGCAACTAGAAACCCTGTCTAGCGAAGCTTGGGATATATCTAAATCGCTTTCACCGCGCACCCCAGCGGCTGCGGTGCCGGATGGGTATGCACTGGTGCCTATCAGCCCAACCCACGACCAAATAAAAGCTATGTCTGAGAGCCGGGCGACAGATGATGATGGGGAATTCCCCATGGTTTGCGACCTTATTGATTTTAGCGGTGAAAACAAAACGCACACCGTTCTGCGAGAGGCTTATGCATCTGCTATCGCCGCCGCCCCGCCCGCCGTGGTGCCGGAAGTGAACACTATCGCGAAGACGCTAGAGACGGCATGGGCCAAAGCCGAGCCGGATCATTCGGTAACTAATCACCCGCTATCTTATCGAGCTACATTCTGCGACATGGCTAAATCTGTGATTGACATGCTCACCGCCGCCCCGAAACCGGTGGGGGATGGTGAGAAATGAAATTTAGAATAGTTGAGCAAAACGGCGCGCTCTACCCAGAAAGAAAAACATTTTTGGGTTGGAGAAGATTTGATTATCTACCTACGCCAAAAGGCGTTAGCACTATTCAGGGCGTAGACGGTTACGGCGCCCTAGACCTAGACGGCGCAAGAGCCATGCTAAACGCCTACATAAAGAAAAAAACGGCGGTGATACATGAGCACAGCCAGCCAGCCCAACCACCAGAGGGGGAGCGGTAGCGTGAAACCAGTTATCGACGTTTGCTGCGGCTCTAGAATGATGTGGCTCGATAAGCAATGCCCGCTAGCCGTTTTTGGCGACCAGCGCCGCGAAACGCTTACTGTTACTGATCGCAGTCACGGCAAAGCGGATGGCACCAGAGTGCTGCGCATCGATCCTGATGTACTGATGGACTTTCGGGATATTCCCTACCCCGACAACAGCTTTAAGCTAGTGGCGTTTGACCCGCCTCACTTAGAGCGTGCTGGCCCTAAAAGCTGGCTTGCAGCGAAATATGGGAAGCTCTCGGACGATTGGCGTGCTGATATTTCAAAAGGCTTTGACGAATGCTTTCGCGTGCTGGAGCCCTGCGGCGTTCTGGTTTTCAAATGGAACGAAACGCAAATAAAGCTACGCGAAGTGCTGGCGCTAACGCCAGAGAAGCCACTGTTCGGCCAAGTGTCAGGGAAAGCCGGCATGACCCACTGGCTGGTATTTATGAAATCAGAACGGCACTTAGGAGGTGGTGACGATGCGTAAAGTGCTAATCGGAGGTATTCACAACGCTGCCGTAAAAGCCGCACTGATAAACGCTCTAAATAATAGCGGACACGATGCGCGAGAGATTAGCGAGTCAGATATTGTATTGACGCCTCAAGAGCACCCGCCCTCGCCGCGTGAATTTTCTGTCATTAACAGGCGTCAAAAACAGAAGGGAAAAGGCCGGCACAAAGATAAATGGTGGGAGCGATGAAAAAGAGCCGCCTAACGATGGCAATTCTCGACGCACAGGAATCCAGCTACTACAGCGAGCTTGAGCGCGAGCACATGGGCTGCGCTGAAACTGGAACGGGTATTTATCACCACTCGCTTATTTATCCAATGGGCGAAAGGCGAGATCCCGACGGCGCTGTGGTTAGGTATCATTTTGACGAACTGATAGGCACCGAAGTGCTCGACTTTAACCTTTACCTATCACCCTTGGAGGCAACATAGGCCATGTTCCTGTCTCAAGACGATCTGCAACAGCTAACGGGTTACCAGCCCTGCCAGCGCGTGCGCACTTGTCGCTGGCTGAAAGAGCATGGCATACCCTATTCTGAGAATCGATTAGGCGAGCCCGTTGTATTGCGCTGCGACGTTGAAGGCGCTAAGCACGGCGGGTCCGCCCCCAACTTTGACTTTTTGATGAAGACCGCATGAGCCCCAAAAGAAGTAAATCAAACAAGTGGCCGCACCGCGTTACATTCAAAAACGGCGCGTTCTACTACCTTAAGCCGATCATTAAGGCCGGAAAGACCACAACC
Organism: Pseudooceanicola sp.; assembly: GCA_002709085.1. Lineage (GTDB taxonomy): Bacteria > Pseudomonadota > Alphaproteobacteria > Rhodobacterales > Rhodobacteraceae > Pseudooceanicola. The sequence continues at coordinate 30,637 of PAPR01000007.1, forward strand.
AAATGGCTTCGCCTCGGCAAGACTGAGCGCGAAATGTATCAGCGATTGGCTGAGCTTAAATCGGACGGGACCGGCTTAATGTCCGCGATTATCCAGCGGTATCGTGAGGAAGTACTCAGCAAGAAGGCTGACAACACTCAGAACTCACAAGGCAAGCAGCTGGACCGGCTAAATCAGGCGTTCGGCCACATGCGCCCTGCCGACATTAGGACCGTGCACATTGCGCGCTATCACGACCTTGTAGGGCAATCTGGCATCTATCAGGCCAACCGTGAGCTATCGCTCGTAAAGCACGTTTTAAAACTGGCGCAGCGCTGGGGATACATCGACCATAACCCCGCCTCGGACGTATCGCGATTCACCGAGAAGCCTCGGGACCGGTACATAACCGACGATGAATACGTGGCGGTCCGCTCAATGGCCCGCGTGTGGATTCAGGTCATTATGGATATTTGCTATGTGACCGGACAGCGGCGCGTCGACATATTGAATCTTAAGCGGTCCGACCTGAGAGATGATGGCGTACATATCAGGCAGAGCAAAACCGGAAAGCGGCTGGTTTTGGAGTGGTCCAACGATTTACGCTTTGCACTATCGCGAGCCCTCACAGAGCTGCACACGGGCGAGGTCAGCTCTCTTTACGTAATATGTGACGACAAGGGGCAAAGACGCACTGACGCGGCATTTACGACGGCGTGGACCCGGCTTATGAATCAGTGCATTGAGGCGGGTGTAATTGGCGATAAATTCCAGTTCAGAGACATACGCGGCAAGGCGGGATCGGAAAGCGACGGAAAGCAGCTCGGGCACCAATCATCAGCCACGCTTGAGCGCCACTACAAGCGACTACCAGAAAGGGTGAAACCTACGGTATAATTGTCTAATAGGTGTTTTGGTTTCTATATAAATCAATCACTTACATAAGTGCCCTATTAGACAAATTTGCTCTAACCCTTTGATTTTATTAGATAGTGTAACTGACTGTTAATCATTGGGTCGCTGGTTCGAGCCCAGCAAGCGGAGCCAAATTTAAAGGGCTGCACAGCAATGTGCGGCCCTTTTTCGTTGGATTGTCTAATAGCTGTCTAATAGATTGTATTTACTCGGGCCACCCAATTTGGCGCAACAAATCAATCTTTTCTGATTCCGTCAAGCTCTCGTCATCACAGATCGACTCTATCTCGGACTCGATGGCCTGACGCTTGCCGCATAGAGCGCCGTAGGCTGGACGGTACGCTCCCGCCTTCTCCATAATCTTGCCGGCCAGCCAGAGTCGATCAACGCCGCGATCCCCTGCTATCCCGTCAAGCACGGGGGTTGCCGCCAGCGGGTTAGCAATTGCCGCCGTGGCGTCCGCTATCTGCTCCGGCCACCCATCTATCTCCCACTGGGGGTAACCGTTTTTAAGCGCCGCACCAGCCGCTGTAGCAGCCTTAGTTAGCCAATCGTATTTAGCCGCACGGGCATCTTCTAGCGACAGCTCATTCACAGCCCATGTCGTGCGCCATACGCCATCTTCTGATTTATCCAACTCGCCAGAAGTAACCGTTTCAAACTCTAACAATTCAGGCTTTGGTGTTTCGATATAATCAATGCACGAAACGCCAGCGCCCTCTAAATCGCGGTCACTAACAGCGGATAAGTCGGCAAATGTTCGAGACACTGAAACCACGCGCGGCACTTCTTTTGGCGCTTGCGACGTGCGGCTTATCTCGTCACCTTCATCGCTGTACTCAACAATATCGGGCACCGGCACTAAGTCGATTTTAGTTTTCTCAACCGGCACCGACAGCCGTTTTTTAACCGCACTCTCGCTGATAAATTCTTGCGTTTCTGCATCAATAAATTTTTGCATCAGTCTATAACCTCGACAATTTGCACGACACCGTTATTCGATCCAATTGGGAATCCACTATACCCACCACCGCGCCCAAAGAGTCCGCCCAGGGGGTTTGCAGGGCTTAGCGCGAAAGGCGCCGTTTGCCAATCTGAATCACCCGGCGGGTTGTTTATCGTTACAACCGCGCCACGCCCATTAGCACTGCCGCCGCTTACTGAAAGTGTTACGCCGTCAGCCGACACAGATGTATCGCCAGCGCCATCGGCGGCGCCACCGGTTGCGCCCGTTCCCGACACAAACTCGCTATCTTCGCCCCTCATAGATCGAGCCCCGATTGCAACTGTTATGTCACCCACAAGCGCAACAACAGACTGATCATAATCGCCGTTTGTGCCGTACTCGCCTCGCTCAAACCGCGGCGCACTGGTGCCTGTGCCGTCAGCGTCACCGCCGGCTCCCTGACCTCCGCCGCGCACAAAAGCATTGACGACAAACGCACCTGAGAAGCTAGCATCGACTTCGAATGATAGCGATCCGCCGCGAGGATAAACATCACCCGCAATCTCTATGACAGGAGGCCTAAAACCTAAATTAGTTGGCATTAGTATGACCTCGCGTCACCGGTACTAAAGTTCGCGTTTTGTCCAGACAGGGGCGATGTGTGCATCTCTATCCAAGTGTGGCCGGCGCGCTTAGCGGCCGTTGTCCCGCCTTCGCCTTTGTACTTTGCGGGTGCGTGCCAGTGGACGCCCCACCCATCGGGCAATGCGAAATTAACGGGGAACTTAACGGCGCCGCCCTTTATGTGTATTGTGTAGGTTTTCGGCTTATCCGTTTGCAGCCCAGTAATATCAAACTCAAAAGCGCCTGCCGTGCTAATCGACGCATCACTACAGTCAACGTTCACCCAATTTTTATCTGAAAAATCAACGGGAATATCGATATTGCCAGAGCCGTCTTCATCCGCGCTTGTGTATGTTTGCGTGCCTATGTATTCGATGCCGCCACCGCTACCTAGCTCCGACCATGCCTCGTTGTCTGTGCCTGGCACCACTGCCTTAACATTGGACTGAGGGGTCAGCAGTTGATAAATTTTGGGGGGCGTGTACGCGATCGCTGTTGTTGTTGTTTTTGCGTAGCGGGCATTTTGCTCTGACACGTGCATTCGAGTCACAAGCAAACCGTCGACTCCGTTGCCGGCAAATGCGCCCGCGCCCGCGCTGTCGAGAACGTATAATCTGGCGGCGGCTACCGGAAAAGAGCCGGCGCCGACATAAGAAACTTTTAAAAGCCAGTCTCCCGGCGCGACTTCTTCCATAGTCACATCGTAGTCAACTAAATTAACAAGCTTGGTAAATGAGCCGTCGACAGCGGAAAATCTGACGGCAAACACGGTGCTTGAAGCCCCATTGATTAAGTCAAGCTGACCCCAAGAATAACCGCCCTCTCGAACCAAAAAACTAATAACTCTGGCATCGGAGGGTGAAAATCCTTGACCGATAAAGTGGGCCGCGCTATTCGTAGCGTTGGGAATAACTTTCCAGTAATCGCCGAATGTCTGACCGTAAATCTCTGGTGCCGCTACCCCTGAATCAACAACAGGATCTAGACGAGTTTTAGCCCACGCCGAGTCACTCAAATTTTCGCTATAAAGAATAGCGTTGCTGCCCGCTCCGTAATCAACTAAGTATGGCGGGGCCGCACTGCCCGACTGCTCCTCCCATGGGCCTTTGTAAAGAGACAGACTGTTAAAGTCTGCCAATAAAAGATACTCACCCCCCTCTTTTCCATCCAGCAAATCGGAGTCCAGACCCGAACCCTCGCCGTCCACCGTTTTTAGTCGCGTAAGAATTTCGCCGGGCGTCATGTCGGCAGGGTCTTCCCACTCAGGGCCTGTGCCGGGCTCGTTATCTATATTGCCGTCTTCGCTTGACAGCCACAGTCGGCCGTCGTGAGTCACCGTATCCCCATCGTCGTAAATGACAAACTCATTCCACACAGTTATAAAGTTTATGGCTTCCCAGTATTCTGGGGACGAAACTGGGTTGTGTCCGGCGTTGTTGCTATCAATCGAGCGGTAATAATTTCCGTCCGAGCCGCGCACGATCTCGTTTTGGCGATACCGGACAATGCTCGACCAATCGGCAAACTGACTGCTATCGTCAGTCGCTCCAACATCGTCACGCTCCCACACCTGAACGTCGTTTTCGTCGGTATAAACCACCGAATACAAGCCTTCGCCGTATATGTCAGGCAGGTAAGCACTGGAATCGAGAACGATAGGGTTAGTGTGCGCAATCGTCATCAGGGGATCGGTGTAGACCGCCTTATCGACCGGCGGCGTTGATTCGCTTTCGTAAAAGTAGAGCTTTCCGCCAGAGGCTACCGAGCCGTCCGGCAATGTCATTTGTGGTGCGGGGAGTATCAATCGTGCCATGGTTTTCACCCAATAGTGTGCCATCACAACTCGCGCGGAGCTGTGATATACTGATTAGAAATTGATCTAGGTGGCTGGTATGACTACTGCTGTGGTGTTTCTTCTGTTTGCTGCTGTTGTTCTTTGGCAGCCTGCAATTCCGCTAAGAAAGCGGTCGTGGCCGCGTCAAGAAGTTGCGTTTCTTTCAAGCTGCCTTTTTGGCTATTGCCTATTTTCAACATTAGGTTTCTAAAGGGCCGGCTTTCGTAGGCCTTAGCGATAGCCGATAGCGTCCCGACCGTGGCCATAGTCGGTATCGCGCCAAAAGCACTGGCACCTGCCGCACCCAGCCCGCCACTAATCAGAGGCATGTTTTGAACGCCAGTGGGCGGAGCAACTGAAGCCTGCTGAGCCCTTCGGGTAGAGTCCAGTAACCGCCGAAACCCCTCAATCTCACGACGCTTGCCACCCTCAAAAAACGTGTTAATAGCCTTCATCCGGTTAGACTTGCCCATGCTTGTCGCTAATCGGTCGGGGTTTACGTCACCCCGGAAAAAGCCTGATTCGTCGAGCATGTCGCGCACGAGAGCCGCCTGGGCTGCCTTGATTCCGTCCTCGGTTAATCCGGCTTTTAAGCGTTTTAATTCGCTCGCCTTTCCTCCGCGCAAGATCGGTAAAACCTTTTCGGGCGTTACGTCACCACTGTTGAGCACGCGCTTTAGCTCGGAATCTCTGGCCGCTGAAAGGGTTTCGGCAAACTTGCGGTTTGAGCGCGTCCAATCTGCAGCGGCGCGGCGATCATTAGCCCTGGCAAAGTCCATCATGTCGTCATCGATAGCCGACTTAACCGACTGAACGGCAGATAACGCCCGCTGGTCTTCTGCCCTCGTAAGCGCCTTAATGTCGTCAATTACTTCGGTGCGAATATCTTTGACCAGCGAGAAATCGCCACCCGCAATGGCTGACTTGGTGGCCTGAAGCTTACTCATAAGCGCGGTATCGGCGCGCTCGCCTAAGCGCTCCTGCCTGGCAATCTGACGATCAATGGCGGCGGTCGTTTTGCTGAGTGGCACGGCGCCAAACTGATCCAGCTTGTCGACCGCGCTCTTGCGGATTTCGGACGCCTCGGCCATTTGCTGCGCGTGCTTTGATTTGAGCGAACTCACCATTTGCTCCGCAAAGGGGCTATTAAGCTCTGCGCCAAACTCTTTCGCCAAGCTCTCTACAGCCTCTTGCCGCGCCGCCTGCTGTGATGCGCGAGCGGTACCACTGCCGAGCGGCCCCATTTTTTCAGAAAACGACTGCATCACCTTTCCGGCGAACGTGTTTGGCGGGTTCACGTCGGTATTCAGAACCGGAACATCAAGGCGCTGGCCCGCCTCGAGAACTTCGCGAGCCGCCGCGCTTGGCTCTGCCCTCGCTATATTTTTTGCGGTCTCAACGCCTCGGGCGCCGCGACGCATAGCGCCAATCCCGAGCGCCTCCATTGCCGCCGTTGGCAGTGTTGCACCGATGGCGCCACCTACCGGGCCCGCCGCTTCATAACCCATGTTGCCGCTTGCCTGCTCCACGCCCTGCATTGCCTCGGTAACTGGGGATAGCGCATCAGCCATATTGCCAAGCGCTTGCCGGCTATTTTCGGAGCGAGGGCGATAAGTGAGCGTGTCGCGAACATGATCGACCATTTCACCGCCAGTGCGTCCGCCCGGAATTATGGCGGCGCCAATCCCTGCAAGCCCTGCCAGAGGCTCGGCAGCGGCACCAGACAACATAGTGGCCGCACTTTCGTTGATGGTGTTGAAGTTGTCATTCACGCCGGCCGCAAAGTCCTTTGCTTTATCCCACATGCCACGATTATCTTGCGGCTGCTGCTCTACCTGCTGTTGCGGCTGGTCGTACTGGCCAGCCCGCAAGGCATTGGCTAGCGCTCGAGCCGCATTTGTATCGCCAGCGGCGTCAGCGTTTCTCAGCGCGCTTTCTAGCTGCTCTCTAGTTGGCATATTTGTTCACCAGGTCATTGATCGATGGGCTTTGTGACTGCGCCCCCCGCTGAGTTTGCGCCGGCTGATTGCGTTGCTCGTTCTGCATAGCTCGCAGGTCGGCAAGCGTGTTACCGGGCACACTCAAGAACTGCACGGCGTTATCGAGAATTGCCGACATTTTCTGTTGTGCTGCCATTCGGTCGCGCAGCCATCCGGCCAACTGATCGGGCGGCAAGTTGTTTGGCAGCGCGGTATCCTGCACAAGCTCCAATTCTTTCTCAGAAAGTGCGCCAAAGGTGGTGTTGTTCAGAATATCGAGCCCAAGGCGGTTCTGCAGGTTGTCCAGCTTGATTGCGGCCGCCTTCATGCTTGGCAGCCGGCCCCGAATTGCGCCCACACCTGCGCCCTCTTGCTCAACCAGCCGCAACGCTTCGCCGTAGTTTTCAATATTCGACTGCACGCCAGACAGCTGCTCAAAGTATTCTTTGCCTTTGGTGGTCGCGTTTTTGGCCTCCTCTTTTGCCCGGGTAATGTTGTCCTCAATGACGCCTTTGGATCGGGCCACGTCATCCGTCATGCCACCCTGAGCTATCGTCACATCAGCCGAGCCTACCGCACGGGGCGCAAGGCCAAGCTTGATTCGACGGGCTTGTTCAATATCCTCTGGCGACATTCCCTGAGTCATTGCGGCAAATGCCTGAGCTTCGGCTGGCGACTGACGTTCATCTTCCGGCAATACTGAACGAACCTGAGCCTGCAAGCTTTGAAGGCTTTGGTCATCAAGGCCTTGTTTGGCAATCTGATCCATAGGAATGCCAAGCCCCTCAAAAACACCATTCTGAGCCCACTGCCGTACCATCGACTGGCGCTGCTCTGGCGGAACAGACAAAAGCCGAGTGGCGGCTTTGTCGTAAAACTGGGCGCGACGCTGCGCCGCCTCCCAGTCAGTCTTTGGAGGTGCATTCATAGCGGCCTCGTTTTGCTGCAGCGCCTGGTCATTCATGCGAATGGATTGATCGTTCATCTGTTGTTGTTGCTTGCTCATTTGCATGTCTTGATTAAACCCCATCGCCCCCATTAGCTGACCGGCGTAATCCGGTGTTGGTGAGCGAACGCCCTGTAAAATTGAACCCTGTGAAGCAACCATGCGGCCCCCTTAAAAATACATTGCGTTGTTGAGATTGCGGTTAAATGTGGCTTGCGATCCGGCGTTCTGTGCCGGCGCCTGCTGCGCACCACCGAGCACAGAACCCCAATTGCTACCACCACCCATGTACATTTGAGCGCCCGCCATGATGCCTTGGGCCCACGGGTCGGTATTGTTCGCGGCGTAAAGATCACCACCGGCCAAAGCGTTGCCGTAGTTCTGTGCAAGCTGAGCTTGGGTGTTGCCTTGCCCGATCTCGATATTGCCGATCGCATTACCCTGATTGGCCTGCATATTAGCGACGTTATTGGCGTTATTGGTGGCAAGCCCGGCCAGTGCATTGCCGTAG
>PAPR01000008.1 GCA_002709085.1 Pseudooceanicola sp.
ACCGCCCGCCTTGGCGCCGAGACGCTGGTCGATCTCGCCCAGCAGTTTTCCGAGCGTGTGGCCTTTGCCCAAGGCGGAACCCAGGAAGTCCGCGACGACATTCAGTCGGAACTGGACGAGCTGGCCGCGCGGATGAAGACGACGATTGATCAATCGACCTTCAACGGCACCGACTATGTCAACGCGGCCACGACCGTGACAGTCGTGACGGGTATCAGCCGGTCGTCCTCGGGGTCGATCTCGACCACCAAAATGACCTTCATGCAGCAGAACCTCGGCGCGATCCAAACCGCGTTGGACGGCGTGTCGATCAAATCGGCTACCACCGCCACGCTTCAGGAAACGGCGCTGACCACCGCGGAAGGCGAACTCGCCAAGGCTATCGCTTCGGCCACTAAACTGGGCATCGCGGAAAAATCCATCGAGACCCAGAAAGAGTTCCTGGGTGCCCTGACCGATCGTCTTGACGGCGGCGTCGGCTCGATGATCGACGCAAACATGGAAGAGGAGGCCGCGCGACTTCAGGCCCTACAGGTGCAGCAGCAGTTGGCGACGCAGTCCCTGTCGATTGCAAATTCATCGCCGCAGAATATTCTGAGCCTGTTCCGTTAATCCAAGGAACTAGCACAAGAACAACCTAAGGGGCCGGGGTTTTCCGCGGTCCCTTAGCTGCGTTTGACGTTTTATTTAAACAGACAAAATCCCCTAATTAAGTAAGTCACTGGATTCAAGGGGTAATTTTCGCTGCCTTTTCTCGGCCGAATTGCGGCCAGACCGTGACGAACACGCAACAATTTAATTGAAATGGAATAATTTCTTTCACATCGTCAACCATGAGTGGTAGGGTGACACATACGGGTAAAAATCCGTTTCTCGGCAGAAGTCGAAGACACGATAAAAATAAATCGGAGCAGTAAAGCAATGTCATCCATTTTGACGAACCACAGTGCCATGACGGCGCTGTCTACCTTGCGCATGATCAACGACAACCTTTCGGATACGCAGGGCCGTATCTCGACCGGTCTCAAGATCTCTTCGGGCAAGGACAACGCAGCCTATTTCTCTATCTCCAAGACCATGTCGGCAGATTCCGGCATGTTCCGCGCGATTGACGAGACGCTGACGTTGCAGAAGAACGCCGTTTCCACCGCCCGTCTGGGCGCTGAAACTCTTGTCGATCTGGCACAGCAATTTGCCGAACGCGTGGCCTTTGCCCAGGGCGGAACCGAAGAGGTCCGCGCTGACGTCCAGGCCGAACTGGATGAACTTGCCGCGCGGATGCAGACGACCATTGACCAGTCGACCTTCAACGGTACCGACTATGTGAACTCTTCCGCGAATGTGACCCTGGTGACGGGGATCAGCCGCTCGACGACAGGCTCGATCAGCACCACGACGATGACCTTCGCGCAGCAGAACCTTGGTGCGATCCAGTCCGTCCTTGATGGCATCGACCTGACAGCCGCGGATTCCTCCGGTGCACAGGTCACAGCCCTTCAGACCGCTGAATCGCAGCTGGCCGCCGCGGTCGCATCCGCGACCACTCTGGGCATCGCCGAAAAGTCCATCGAGACCCAGAAGGAATTTCTGGCGGAACTGACCGATCGTCTGGACAGTGGCGTCGGATCGATGATCGACGCCGACATGGAGTCCGAAGCGGCGAAATTGCAGGCCCAGCAGGTGCAGCAACAGCTCGCCACGCAGTCGCTTTCGATTGCGAACTCTTCCCCACAGAACATCTTGAGTCTGTTCCAGTAAGGCACCGGGGCTGAACGAGCAGAGGGCCGCAAGCAGGTGGCCTTCTGATAGAACCACTTCGGGATCAACCGAAGGGTCTAGGCTATAAAACAAGACCGCATAAGCGGACATGAGGACAGGTATAATGAGCATCGCGGCGTACAAACGCACGATTCGAGAAAGTGAGTCTCCTCGCCAGATAGAGCGTAGGGTCTTCGTCCGGTTAACCGGCGATCTCGAAAAGAATTCCCAAGCCTATGATTCCAGCGTCGAGCGTTCGGACCGCGTCGACATGCTGGCTCAGGGCCTTCGCACCAACCTTTCGGACAACCTCAAGCTCTGGTCGACGATCAAACACGATTTGTCACAACCCGAGAACGCGTTGCCGTCACAGTTGAAGGCGGGCCTGATCTCTCTCGCGCTCTACGTGGAACGCCAGACGGCCGAGATTCTCGGCGGAGGCGGGCAGTTGAACACCTTGGTCCAGATCAACCAGAGCCTCATTTCCGGTCTTTCCGGCAATGCGCCGGGCCCGAAGGGATAAACCGATGGCGCTACAACTCACCCTCAAGCCATTCGAGCGGATCGTCATCAACGGCTGCGTCGTGCGTAACAGCGCGCGCAAGTCGACGATCGTGATCGAAACAAAGGCCGATGTGGTGCGCGGACAGGACCTGCTGAGCAAGAAGGCCGCCGTCACGCCCGTCAACCAGGTGTACTTCCTGGTCCAGACGGCGCTGACGGAACCGGCCCTGCAGGAGAAGCTGCGGACCAACATCCAGAAACAGCTGGCCGTTCTGGCCACCACCTTTGCGCCGCCGAACGTGCACTCCGTGTTTGAGGCCGCGAATTTCGTCAGCCAGGGCGATTACTACAAAGCATTGCGCGCACTGCGCCCCCTGATGAAGCGCGAAGCTGAAATCCTTGGCGCGACGACACCGCGTCCGGCCAGCCTGCGTGATGAGATGGCTCGCGAAGCCACGAAGCTCACCGAAGAGAAGGAGCCGGCCCTACGCCGTGATGCAGGATGATACCCATATCAGGACTCCCGTCTATTACTGGCCTCAACATCGTTGATGCAACGAGGGACAGCCAACTTAACTTGATCAGGAACACCGCCCAGCACGAGCGGGCGATCGAACACTTCCTGACCAATATAAAAGACGTCGAGTCCGTGGATCAGCTCATGGAGGACCAGCAGCTTTATTCCTTCGTGATGCGGGCCTTTGATCTGGAGGATCAGATCTTTGGCAAGGCCATGATCAAACAGGTCCTTGAGAGCAATATCGAGGAATCGGACGCGCTGGTTAATCGTCTGACGGACCCCCGCTTTCGCGAGATGTACCAAGAGCTTGGCTTTGGCACCAATGGCGAAGGCAACCTGAACACCATCCTGACGAATTGGCAAAACCGCATGGTCGACCGCTATGTGGAACGTCAGTTCATCAATTTCCAGGACGAGCAGAACCCCACGGTCGGCATTGCGCTCGATTTTCGCAGCAAGGCCTCCGGGATCGACACGGCCTTTGACATCCTCAAAGATTCCAACATGACGTCGTTCTTCCAGACCGCGCTTGGCCTACCCACCTCGATGTCGGGACTGGATATCGACAAGCAGGCCGCCCTGATTAAATCCAAGATCGATCTGGAGACCCTGAACGACCCCGAAGTCGTCGAAAAGATGATCCGAAAGTACGTCGCAATTTCCGATGCGCTGTCGGGATCCGCAGCAACGAACAACGCAGCCGTGCAACTGCTGACCGGCTCTGCCAGCAATGCAGCGGCGTCGATCTTTGAAATCACGTCGAGCTTTGACAGGGTCGGCTATTCGGCTTCAAGTCTCTATTCCTGACGCATGTATCGCGCCAGGTCTGACGGGGCGGACGGAACTTTTGTCGCGCAGCTTCGTGGCTGCACTGGATGATCAAATGAAGTCTTCGTCGTCGGCCAGCGGCAAGGCGATCACTTCCTCTTCGGCCAGTTCCTTGGCGTAGTCGACCAAGCCAGCCTGAGCCTCGCGCACGTCGCGCCCACGCACCGGACCCATGGTGTTCATCTCTTCTTCGAGCATATCCCGCGACCGGCCCGGAAGCGCCGACAGGAAGACGTCGCGGACCTCCTTCTTGGCTCCTCGCAGTGCGATGGGCAATGCATTTCCCGGGGCGCCGCGCATCACGCGGGCCAGGTCCATCGGCGCCAGCTGGGACAGGTCATCAAAGGTGAACATCTTGGACTTAATCGCGTTGAACGTGTCGGGAATGCGTTCTTCCAGTACACCGGACAGCTCGTTAAAGGCGACGACGTCGAGCTTGTTGAACAGGTCCGCCATCTTCTGCTGCAACTCGCTGGAGGTCGGCTGCGCCGGTGCGCTGATGATGTCGGTTTGCAGCGTCTCTTCGATCTGACGCATCATGTGGTGCGGCACGGCCTCCATCTTGATCATCCGCTCAATCACGTTTTCCATCTTTTCCTGACCGAGCAGGGGCAGCACTTTGGCGGCGACATCGTTTTTGACGTTGGAGAGGATTGCAGCGATGGTCTGTTCGTGCTCGTTCTTGAGATAGTTGGCGATCACGTTTTCGGAAAGGGCCGAGAACCGCGCCCAGAGGTCCTTTTCCATCAGCGGGCCGCGAATATCCTTGAGGATGCCATCCACCTGATCCGTCGGCAGGAAGGACCGCAGCATGTCCTCGGCAACACTGAAGGAGCCGACGACCGTACCGCCATTGGCGATGCCCTCGACAAAATCCGACATCACCTTTTCGACCTGGTCCGCGTCGATGATGCCCAATCCGGCCATGGCGCGCGTCATCACTTGAATCTCTTCGTCCGAGAGGCGCTGCATCATCGCAGAGCCGCGCTGCTCACCCAGGCAGAGGAACAGGATCGCGGCCTTTTCCGGCCCGCGCAGGGGACGTTTCTGCGGCAGGCGGCGTTCGGTCTGCTTGCGCTGAAGTTCTGACACAGCCATGTGCGTTTCCTTTCCTTAACCGCCGCCAACGACGGGGAGATAACTTTCCATCAGCGAGCCGGCCAGCATGTACCAGCCGTCGATGAGAACGAAGAAGATGACCTTGAACGGCAGCGAGATCAGAACCGGCGGCAGCATCATCATGCCGGCCGACATCAGGATCGAGGCGACGATCAGGTCGATAGCCACGAAGGGCAGATAGATCAGGAAGCCGATGGAAAATGCCCGGCGCAATTCCGAGATCATGAAGGCCGGGACCAGCGACCGCCAGCCGGCCAACCCGTCCTCATCCTGTACGACGGGATCCGCTGCCGTCTCGCCTGCGCTGCGGGCCGCGATGTCCTGAAACAGCACCAGATCCTTTTCTCGGGTGTTCGCAGTCATGAATGTACGAAACGGCTCTGCAGTACGGTATAGAGCCTGTTCTTCGGTGATCGAATTGTTGATGAGAGGCTGGATCCCGCCCTCCCACGCATCCTCGAAAACCGGCTGCATCACAAAGAAAGTCATGAACAGCGCCATCGAGGAGAGCACCATGTTCGGCGGCGTCTGGTTGAGGCCAAGCGCGGAGCGCAGCATCGAGAACACGATCACGAACCGGGTGAACGACGTCATCACCACCAGGAGGCCCGGTGCGATGGTCAGCACGGTCATCGCCGCGACCAGCTGGAGGATCCGTCCCGAGAGGGTCGCGCGCTCGTCCGATCCGGGGGCTGCGTCGCTCAACACATCCGAGAGCGACGAGAGGAACGACCCGCCGTCCTGCGCCAAGGCCACATCCGCATGCAGGACCGCCCCGAGCGCCAGCAGCGTCGGGACGGCATAACGGACGGTCTGACCCGTCCGCACGCGCTATTTCTCCGACACGTAGTCTTTGACGATCTCGATCAGCGACACTCCGATCCGGTCCTCGTCAAGCTTGACCAGATCACCGCGCGCGACAAGACGGTCATTGATGACGATGTCGACAGGCTCACCGATCTTCTTGTCGAGCTCGATGACCGATCCGCGCGATAGCTTGAGCAGTTGCGAGATTGGCATCCGGGTCTGACCCAATACGATCTGGACGTTCAACCCGACGTTCAGCATGGAATCGATGTTGTAGCCCGCGCCGTCGTCGCGGCGGGTGCCCATCATCGCGTCCATGACGGTTTCCTGGATCTCGGGATCCGCTTCGGGAAGTTCAGTGGTTTCTGTCTTCTCTTCGGGGGTGTCCGGTTCGTCTGCCACGACCTACTCCAGTTCTGCGTTTCTGCGGGCCAGGGCTTCGCCCGTGGCCTGTTTCAGGGCGACGAGGATGCCGTCACACAATTCGGTCAGGCTGAAATCCATCAGCCCGTGATCCCATTCGACGCGGGTGTCGCCGGGCTGCATCCGGTGATCCGCCTGGATATGGACCCGCCCCGTGAACCCGGCCTGATGCACCTGCTGGTTGATGCCTTCGGTGAGATCGCCAGCCAGCTCGGCGGGTACATGAATGCGCAGCGACGAGGCCCCGAGAGCCATGTTGATCGCGCTCTTGATCTCGGCCTCGGTGCGCAAAAGCGCGGTTTCGTCCAGCAGGGTCGGGGCAACCTGGCGAAAGATCGTGGTGATGTAGTCCAGCACCTGAAATTCCAGCGCGGCCTTGTGCTGATCCGCCTGGGTGAGAATCTGCTGGAGGCGCGGCGCCAGGACGACCAGTGCATCGGCGGTGCGGGCGGCGGAGGTTTCCGCGTGTTCTACCGCCGCTTCGGCGCGCCCGGCCAACCGGCCGTCCTCGTAGGATTCGTTTGCGGCCTTGCGCGTGGCGGCGTCCAGATCATCCGAGGTGTAGATCGCGCGGCGCGCGTGAACGCGCTTGCGCTCTTCGAACTCGGCTTCCTCATCGAAATCGCGGTCAAAGACAAAGGCCATTGGTTATGCCCCCTCTGCCAGCCAGGTCTTCACGACCTTGAGTGAATCATCAGGCTGGCTTTCGATCAGCCCGCTGACGGTGTTGATCCATCCTCGGTGAACGCCGCCCTGCACCGCACCGATGGTGACGATATCGTCAGGCCCGGCGCGATCCGCCGCGTCAAGCACAGTGCCGCTAACGCCGCCCGCCTGCTGCGCGGTCACGGCTTGAGTGTTGCGACGCGGGCGAACCCCCTGCTGGGCAGCGGGAAGCAGTTCCGCGCCCTCATCGTCAATGCTTTCGGCTTCTTCACCCTTTGCCTCGACACCGGGAAGGGCAGCCAAATCCTTGCGTGCCTCGACCTCCTCGGCGTTAGGCAGCATCCGGGCGACGATCGGCATCACCCCGAACTTGAGAATCGCCCCGATTACGGCCAAGGCAAAGACAGCGCGCAGGATCGACATCAGATTGTTCTTCAGGATCTGGGCAATACCCGTGCCGATCGGCTCGCCAACATCCATGGAATAATCCATGAACCGCAGGCTATCGACTGAAATCGTGTCGCCGCGCTGCTCCTCAAAGCCGATGGCGGCCTGAACCAGCTGGTTGAGGCGCTGCAGCTCTTCGGGGCTGCGCTCCTCGTAAGCGACGGTGCCGTCGTCCTGAACGTTGTAGATGCCGTTGACCAGAACAGCGACCGAGACGCGCTGAATCTCGCCCGGTTCGCGCACGGTTTCGGTCGCGGTACTGCCGATTTCGTAGTTCACCACCTCATCGGTCTTGCTTGTGGTGTTCTGATTGCTCGCGCCGCCGTTCTCGGCGAGCGAAGCGGGAATGTCGTCGATCACGCCGACTTCACCCGTGTCGCGATTGATGTCCTGCCGGTTCTCTTCGCGTGTTTCGGTAGAGCGCACGACACGCTGGTCAGGGTCAAAACTCTGCGCGCGGATCACCTGCCGTTCAGTCGTCAGGTTGACGCTGACCTGAACCCGCGCATTCCCGGCACCGACCCGTGCGGTCAGGATTTCGGTAACGTTGGAAGCGATGCGGTCCTCTATCGAACTGCGCAACGCCTGCTGGGTGACTTCCGCACCATCCTGCCCTTCTTCGGCCAGAACGGTTGCGCCATTGGCGGTGAGAACAGTGACCCGGCCTGGCGCCATCTCCGGCACGGCTGACGAGACCAGCGCGCGGATCGACTGCGCCTGACGTGTATTGACCTGATGACCGGGGCGGCCGCGCACGATGACAGAGGCCGATGGCTGCGGGCGATCGCGCGAAAACGCCTCGCGCTCGGGCAGAACCAGGTGGACGCGGGCGGCATCCACACCGTCCAGTGTCTGGATTGAACGCGCAAGCTCCCCCTCCAGCGCGCGGAGACGGTTAATCTTCTGCATGAAAGAATTCATGCCGAGGCCGCTGCTCTCGTCGAACAGCTCCCACCCTGCCGCGCCATCACCGATCAGGCCCTGGCCCGCCAGCTCCATCCGGGCGCGAGCAACATCTTCCTGCGGAACGCTGATAATGCTTCCGGACGAATCGACCTTGACGTTGAAGCCCGCCTGTTCGAGCGCGCCGACCATCCGCGACGCCTCGGACGCGGTCACGTCACGGTAGAGCGTAGAGTAGTTTGGCGTCGTAACTGCCTGAACCCCGAAGAAAAGGGCAAGAACAAGCACAGCGCCAGTCACCCCCAGGGCGATTAATCGCCCTTGGCCCAGGCCCTTGAGATTTTCAAGCAAGGCTTGCACTGCCGCCCCCGTTTATTCCCCGTGTACCTCCAAGAATAGGCTAATTTATTCTTGAAAGGCAAGTTAACTTTACAGTTTATACTTGCAAATCCACGGCTCAATCGGCATGTTTCCATAGATATCACAAGAAATGTCCGGGCTTTGTGCTTGCGCGTTGCATGAAATCAACCGGTAAGGCAGAAACGAAGGGTTCCGATGGGAAAACGGCTCAAGTCGATGGCGCTGATCGCGATCGTGGGCATTGTCGCACTGATCGGCGGGCTCGTCGCGGCCATGGGCTACGAGGATGCTGTCGCGCTCGTCGTTGGGGGCAAGGAGTCGGTCGAGCAAAGCGCAGTCGAGGCCGCCGCGCCCGATGATTATGCCGCCCACCCGATGGGCGCTGAATCTGTCACCGTGACCCCGTTCAGGGAAATCATCGTCAATATCACGGCCACCACTGCGACAGGCCGCCAGACCAGCCGTTTTCTAAAGCTGAACGCGGCGTTGGTCTATGACGAGGCAAAGCCCGGCGCGTCCCATATCGAAGAGCGCAAGCCATTTGTGCGCGATGCCTTTCAGGACTACCTGCGCCAGTTGAGCGAACGTGATGTTCAGGGCAGTGCCAGCCTTGCTATCTTGAAAGCCGAACTCCTGCGCCGCGCGCGATCTGTCATGGAGACAGATGCGCCGCAGGAAATCCTTATCTCCGACCTGATCGTGCAGTAGTCCCATGAGCCCAGCCAACGCACAGCTGAAGATACCCGACGGCGCTCCGGTCGAAGAAGAGATCATCCAGCGCGCCAAGCGGTCCTACGAACGTCTGCCGATCCTTGAGGTGATCCTCGAACGCTTTGCTTTGGCCGTGGGGCCTGCCCTGAAGCATTATATCGGTGCGATCTGCGAGGCGCGCATCGACAACATCGAATACATGCCGGTCGGCGAGGCGCTGGAAGGGACCCCCAGCCCGGCGTTGATCTCGGTCGTGGATACTCTCGACTGGGACGGAGCCTTTGCGCTGGTCGTGGACCCGAGCCTGTTGATCTCGACGCTCGAGATCACCTTTGGCGGGCGCACATCGGGACGCAGCAAATGGACGCCGCGCAGCTTTACCGCCATTGAAAAGAAGATCGGCAGCGACATCACCCGGTTGATGCTGGATGAGTTGACTGAGACCTTCGAGAAGCTCACGGTCGTCGATTTCACGGTCTCTCATGTGGAAACCAACGCGCAGGCCATGGTTCTGGCGCCGCCGAACACCGGCTGCGTCAAGGTGCGGCTCCATGTGACGATGGATGACCGTGACGGCTATTTCTATCTGGTGATGCCGTTCAACGCGCTGTCCACCATCCGGTCGCTCCTGGTCCAGCCCTTCCATGGCGGGTCCCTCGGTGGCGACAAGAGCTGGCGCAAGAACATGACGGACGCGATTGTCGAAACCGACGTTCTCGTCTCCGCGAACCTGCACGAGGCCCGCGTGTCGTTGCAGGACGTGCTGAACTGGACGCCCGGCAAGGTCCTGGACCTTGGCATATCGACCGATCAGGAGGTCACGCTGACCTGCAGCGGGCATGAGATGTATCGCGCCCAATCGGGCAAGAAACGTAATGGACGGCTGGCTCTCAAGATCACCGACCAACTGAAAGACGAAGAGGAAATGACCAATGTCCTACCTGATTGACATCATGATCCTTGTGCTGCTGGCCGGTACGCTGACCTATGCCTTTCTGGTTGATCGGCGCGTTCGCACGCTCATGTCCGTCCTCAAGGATATGGAGCCGATGGTGGGTCAATTCTCCGAAGCGGTCGACAAGTCGGAATCTTCGGTCAGCCTGCTCAAGACAATGGCCGAAAAGGTCCGCGTGCCCGGTCCCGGCTCGCATACCGACGAGGATCGCGGGCAGGTGGTTTCCTTCCGCACGAGCCGCGAAAAAGCCGCAAAGCCCGCCGGTGTGACCCGTGTTGCGGGAAAGTCCGATCTGGTGCGCGGTTTCTTTGAAACCGCACGCCACCGGGGCGCCTGATGGCCCTGCGTCCATTTCCCACCATGTTGATCGCGCTAGCTGTTGTCGGTTCTGCCAAGCTGGCGATTTCGGTGATGGACACCACGCCCAAACTGCCGGCAGACGGCGGGCTGTTTGTCACCTCCGCCAATGCCGCCGCACCCTCCACCCCCGAACCCAAGGAACCGACACCGGTCGCCACACCCGCGAAGGCTGAGGCCGCCTGCGAGATGCCCGAAGAGATGCTGCAGGTCATCACAACGGAGCGCGCCTATCTCGAAGAGCAGAAAGCCGCGCTCGCGCGTCGTCAAGCTGAAATCGATCTGGCCTCGGAGCAATTGCAATTGGAGCAGGGCCGGCTGGACGAGCTGAAGCTGGCGGTCGAGGGTCTTCTCGCACGGGTCGAGAATTCGCAGACCGATGACGTGCGCCGGCTCGTCGCGCTGTATTCCAACATGAAGCCGAAGGAAGCCGCCGCCATCATGAACGATCTCGACATCGAAGTCTCGGTTATGGTTCTGGCGACAATGAACGAACGCACCGCCGCGCCGATCCTCGCCGGGTTGAACCCGGTCCGGGCGCGGGCGATATCCAAGATCATTCTGGAACGCTCCAAACTGCCGGGCGATCAACGGCTGAATAATCTGAAGCTGTGATGAGCGGCGCTCCAGCAGAGCGAAGATGACAGCCTTTGCGAAGAACCGCCGCGCGTCGGGCGCTTGCCCAACCGGCGCAAACACAAACTGGGCTCAAATCGCAGCTGTATGGAAGTTCAGTGGCAGGTCAACCTATCCGCCCTGCATGTCGTAACCGAGATGACCGTTTCTGGTGTGTCAGCCTAGGCGGATGGCGAATAATGCGCGGCCTTCGACTACGTCGTCCGCTTGCGCGTGCTCGACAAAAGCGGCACCGAGATCGGAACCATCCTTTCACGATCACGGGGCCGGAGACCGTCTGAAGGTTCAGGATCCGGGAATGAAGGCCGTATATTTTGTAAAGACGCGCTGGTGTTCGATCCCATGGTTTGATGGTGCGATCCATTCATTGGAATGGAAGGAAGCCCTATGGGACAGATACGTCTTGGCAGCGCGACGACCACACACGCCGTCAGAGCAGCAATACAGCGATCCACTGGCCGGCAGTCGTTTGCAAAGCAAACGATGAGAGGCGCAAGCTTCGACCGCGCAGTTGAGCCGTGAGCTCGGGATCAACGCCAAGACGGTTGCCAAATGGAGCAAGCGAGAAACGGTGCAGGACCGCAAGACCGGGCCGAGTGACCCGCGCTCGACCGTTCTCAGCACGAACGAGGAAGCGATGGTGGTTGCCTTCCGGCGCCAAACCCTGCTGCCGCTCGACGACTGCCTTCACGCCCTGCAGCCTACGATCCCGCACTTGACGCGGTCGTCCCTGCACCGCTGCCTACAGCGTCATGGCATCTCGCGCCTGCCGGAGAGCGAAGGCGCCCTGCGAATACATCTCCAAAATCTGGACTTCAGAGCCAGAGCGATTCATCGTTGATCCGATCCACCAGATGCCGGGACTGAACACCGAAGTGGGTCGAATTTGCATGCAGATTCACAGCGATAAAGCTCTTCCAACTCAGTATCAGGCGACGGCCTGTCGCGTGATTATGCTCAACCGCCGTGCGAGACGAACCCAGTAGATTTCGTTAATATCTTCGCGATAGATGGTCGATGGTGGAGGCAATTTCGACACCAGCATCGCCGACGATGCCTCAATCTTCTTGGCGAACCTTTCGTTAGCCTTGCCAAAGTGGGTGACGAGTCGGTCAATTTCCTGACGCGTAAAAATACACGAAGCTCTGTCAGGACCGAATTCCAGATCAAAGGCCTCCCGTGCCGCCAAGCTAAGTTCGTGGATTGGTCTAGATCCTCCCGCCACGGCGTGGGCCGCCCATACGGGGATTGGTGATGGAGATACGTTCGCGGTCGAACTGTCGCGCGGCATTTCCGTCAATACGGCTTCTGGTAAGATCAAATGCATGACCGCGCCGAAGAGCCCGCCGGTGCCGCTGCGCGCCTGCGTGTAGTCCAACCAGTGCATCTCGGGCGGTGCAAAGTGTTGAGACAAACAAGCAAGCAGTTCATTGTAATCGCACCAGAGACCGTCAATCTGTGCGGTCGCGAGCGCCATCTCGACGACGTCGGGCGGCCGTGGCGGAGGCGCATGGCGTGACAGTTCGAGGTAGACAGACTGAAGAAACTGCCATTGGTCACGCAGAACGCAAATAACCATGAAATCAAAGTCTGCGAAGATATCTCGTAGCTCCGCGAAATCAACTGCACCGCCTCGTCCGCCTGCCCGAGAGAATTCCTCGCTCGACAAAATAATGGTATTATCACTGCCCGCCCACGTGGTGGCAATTTCTTTCAGTGCGCTGCGTCCACCGTTTTCAAGGTGGTAAGCATTCGGAAGCGCGATCCAATCAGTCAGAAACCCGTGATGCCCTGTATGCCGCACGAGGTCGGGATAGATAACTCCGCGCGCTTCGAGAGCCAGCCGATTTGCATGAAACCTATTTTGGATCATTGTCGTACCGGTCTTATGGGTGCCTATATGAAGACAAATTTTAGCCATGGCGCTTAAGTTCCTGGGTAGCTGCTGGACGGTTCGCCAGGGTGACTTCTGCAAGGACATCGAGGTTCAGGCGACCAAAAACTTCGGTAGGCTCCATGACCGCCTTTTCAGCCCATTCGTTCCAGGCATTAATGAACAGCTCTCCTCGATATGACGTTTCCAAACTGGTTTCTTGCAAGCGTCTCAACCAATGTCGAAAGCTCGCTGGATTTGCGCCACGTGCAATATGCGCGCGCGCCCCTCTCCGCGCGGTGTTGTCCCAGCCAGGCATGATGCCGGCGATGGTATGCTCGGGCAGCCGGCGGCGATAGCGCGGCGTTAGAGACCTTTCGGCAACCTTGTTATAACCGTAGATCAACCCGGCAAAGCCGTCGGCTGGACCGGCATCGCCCATCAGGTTGCCGGCGGGACCGCCAAAGTCGTAGCTGGCAGCTTCGACCAATCCATGTGGTGGCATTTCGATGTGAAAATCAAACAGGCCTCGCTCAACCACTGAGTCTCCTCCAACGTGGAAACCGACGGCCCCGAGTTCGACCCGACCGATCCCAGCTTGTACCCAGGCGCGTCGAAGACGGGCGACATTCTGTGCTGGCGCCGGCATGTCCTCCGGACGATAGATGACGAAACGGGGGCGCAGACCGTCGGGGCGCTGGTACCGGGGGTCGCGCATATAAGGCAGTGTCGAGGCGACGAGGGCGGTCTCAAAGCCCGGTGCATAAGCCTGTTCCATCAGGGTTTCGCCGCTTAACCCGTCCCAGTTGCGTCGCCAACTCTCATTTGCCCAGCACAGGTAAAAAGGGAAATCGATTTCCGGGCGGGCCAAAATTCCATTTAGAGGCGTTTCGAGCAGACGCTTGCCGCCGAACCAATAATGATAAACGCAAAAGGCATCTATCCCAGCTGACTGCGCAAGCGCTGCTTGATCTGACATGACCTCGGTCGCGCGTAAATCGTAGTAGCCGAGGTCAGCCGGGCGCTGTGGCTGCAAATGGCCCGGAAACGCCGATTTGGCATCCGACACGCCCCGCCATTCAGTGAACCCCTTGCCCCACCACCGATCATTCTCGGGGATGGGGTGGAACTGAGGGAGGTAAAATGCGGAGACATATCTCGGCGTAGCCGGTGCGCTTGGTATCGTCGGGATTAAGCTGGCCGTCTCACGAATCGACTGACCGGCCGCGAGAGCGAGAGCACCGATTCCTCGTTCCACGGCATGTGCGAGAGTGCCATCGACCTGTCCCTGTTCCGCTTCGAACATCTCGTCCGTCAATCGCAATGAGCGCATCAGT
Source organism: Pseudooceanicola sp. (assembly GCA_002709085.1). Lineage (GTDB taxonomy): Bacteria > Pseudomonadota > Alphaproteobacteria > Rhodobacterales > Rhodobacteraceae > Pseudooceanicola. The sequence continues at coordinate 14,205 of PAPR01000008.1, forward strand.
CCGATCATCAGCGGCTTGGCCCAATACATCGATCCTGCGGGAAACCGAAGGTCCCCGCCCGGAATGTCCATCTCTATTCGACGGAGCGCCGCAGCTGTTTTGTCCCTGTTTGACCCCCACCAATCCGAAACCGGCAGACTTTGGCCGTCCGCCACCCAGAATGCGGCATCAGGATCAGCGATGAACCGATTTAGGCGATGCGACAGGCCAGCTCTTGGGAGGATCCCTGAGACCAGCCTGTCGCGCCAATCAGCGCCATCATCGCGATGGGGTGATTTCTTTGTATGGATCTTGCAGACCGCCTCATATCCCTCGAACGCATCAGCGTTGATTAGACGGAAAAACGGCAAGATGTCGCGCCCCTTGTTGGCCATGGGTATAATCGTTGCATGCGGCAGAACCTCTGCAATTTCATCGGCAAGCCATTTTGTTTGCTCTCCGCGCCAAGTGAGGGTGACGTATATGTCGGTGTCGACCTCAATGCTCCTTAGTCGAGCGGCGAACTCTGACCATAGGTCGGGATAGTAGACGTGCAAGTGGAGGGCGAACCGCTTCTTTTTACGGGCGGGATCAAAGCGCAGGGGAGGAGGCGCGAAACTGGGTAGAGCTTCACTCTCCAATCGCTGCGTCTGGCGCCCTTCACCCTGGCCAAGCGTCAGGAAATGATAAAGCGCAGGTATCCCGGAGAGAGCTATATCTGGGTGCAACTCAAGGTAAGCTTCGGGCGAGAATTTAGCGTTGGGCTGAAGGCCAGCTCGCTCTCCCCAAAGGACGTAATGGCGCAATGGAAATAGCCGGAAAAGGCGATTCAAACCGGGGTTTGAGCGACGGTAAAACGTAGGATCAAAGGCGCGTCGGCGTCTTATCGTGCGCATGTAGGCAAGAGCAGAGGGACGAATCAATATGATCGCGAGCGCCTTGCGGACACGGGCGGCGAAGACGCGGAATCGGGACATCGAAAGCTCCTATAATTCTACGCACAGGATGCGCCCAAAGGGTTAATCAAGGCTGAACCGCATCAAAAAAATTAGATACGGCCCAAAATCTCCCGCGCGTAGCGGCGCAAGAACAGCAGACCGAATAAAAAGGAAATTGCGGCCCATCCAAGGACATAGGCCGAACTGACCTCGTCCGATTGGTACCCCGGATAAAGACCCACCCGGGTTTGCGTCACGACGTGAGCAAGCGGATTTAACCATATCCACTCGTGGTATGGCGGCGGGAGGGCGTCGGGCAAAAACAATACGCCCGAGATGAGGAAGGTCGGGCGATTTAAAATCGCCCATAGCCTTTCCCAGACCGGCCAACGTTCAAAACAAAACGCGTTCAAGGAGCCGATGCCCAGACCAAGAGTTCCCGCAAGGGCAAGGGCGCCAAGAATCGGAAAAATATTCGGAGAATCCGCTCCGGAGACACCGATCATCGTCGCGAAGACGACCGCTATCACAGTGATATGTGTGAGGGAATTCAGCAAGAAGCGAGCGAGGATCGCGTCCAGCCACGTCACCGCCGGATAGGCCATCAGGGGCCGCGAGAATCGAATAGCCACACCGACCTTCTGAGCCATATCTGAATAATAGGCAAAAGGCAGATATCCACTGGCGTAGAACAGTGGAAAATCGCGTCCCAGGGGGGGCGTGTCGAACGCGAGGGCAAAGACAGCCGCAAGCATGGCAACTGCGGCCACCGGCTCCAGAAAAGCCCAGAGGTAACCGCCTGGCGTGCGCCCGTAGATGGTCGCTACCTCGCGCAAGAGCAGCGCGAAAATGGCACGGGGGGCGGGGAAAGACCTCATCGATGTATCTCACGTTAGGCTTTTGTTGATGCCTCCCGTGTAAACACGAATTGTGAAGAACAAATTAGCAACTATAGTCTGATTCAGATGGCCTCCCCAATCCGACCGATCGCGAACTATAAGACCACGGGCCCGGCACAGCCTTTTCCAGCGCTGGTTCGCCCTGACGGGGTTCGCTCATTCATCGTCGGGCGAGCGAGGTTAAAGTCGCGACATATTCTGTTCATAGCGTTGTTCATACTGATCGTACCGGTCCCCGTAGCGGTCTCTGGACTGTATTTAGTGATATTTGCCCAGCCCCAATTTAACTCGACAGTGAGCTTCGTCGTTCATGCCGAGGGTGAGGGCGGGGCAGCCAGCCTGCTTGCCGGAATGCCGACCATCGCGGCACTTGCCGGAACGCCGTCTTCGGACGCCGATATCTTGTTCAATTACCTCGATTCGCAAGCTTTGGTGGCCAGGATCGACCACGAGATCGATTTGCGCGCCCTCTGGTCCGGAGCATACGCACGCGATCCGGTCTTTGGATTTAATCCCGAAGGATCGATCGAGGACTTGACCCTGTACTGGCGCCGCATGGTGCGTAAATCATATGACCCAGGCGCCGGCGTGATTGAGGTTGATGTGCGTGGATTCGATGCTGTCGGCGTGCAGACCGTCGCGCAAGAGATCGTTGCCGCCGGCTCCGAGATGATTAATCGGCTGAGCAATGTGGCAAGATCGGACCGATTACGCCATGCGGGGGATGAATTGCGCATGGCCGAGGATCGGCTGGCCAATGCACGTCTGACACTGACCTCCTTTCGCGCGCGCCATCGTGTGATCGATCCAATCGCAGAGCTCGCCGGAGAGATGGAGGTCGTGCGTCAACTACAACGCGATCTGATCGAAGAAACGGTCGCGATGGAGCATTTGTCTTCGGCCCTCGGACAAACTCAGAATGCGGATCGGCGCGACATCATTAATGACGGCCGGATCAGGCAGAGCCAGCGCCGGATCGATGTTCTCCAACGTCAGATCGACATAGAACGTGAGAAATTTGGTGGCCACGGTGGCCAGCGAGACTACGCACAATTGATGGAGGAATTCGAAATGCTGAGTGTTAACGTAAGCCTCGCACAAGAAGGTTTCGCCGCCGCCTTGGCTGCATTTGAGGCCACGCGCGCCTCCGCCGATCGACAAAGCCGATACGTGTCTAGTTTTGCGCCGGCCAGTCTCGCTGAACGTGCGCTCTATCCGAAACCTGCGCGCCTGCTTCTATCGATTGGCCTGGGGTTTTTCCTGAGTTGGGCAATTCTGATGCTGGTCGTCTACAGCTTGCGGGATCGGAGGTAACAACTGATGAAACTGGCCCTCTCTCATGTCAGCAAGACCTTCCGGACTCGCGGGATGCGTACTCTCGTAGCGCGTGACCTGAACTTTGTGTTTCCCGCCGGACAGGCGATGGCTCTGCTCGGGCGCAATGGGGCGGGCAAATCCAGTCTTCTGCAAATCCTGGCCGGTACGATGCATCCCGACCGTGGCAAGGTCATCCGTGAGGGGACAGTCTCGTGGCCCGTGGGTTTTCAGGGCAGCTTTCACCCCGATCTGAGCGGAGTTGAGAATACTCGGTTCGTGGCGCGATTGTATGGTATCGATAGCGACGGGCTCACCGATTTCGTGCGAGGTTTCGCCGATCTTAGTCAACATTTTGGCCTGCCTGTGCGTGGTTACTCGGCTGGTATGAAGGCCCGGCTCGCCTTTGCGGTCTCCATGGGCGTCCCATTCGACACGTACCTGATTGACGAAGTGACATCCGTGGGGGACGGGGCATTCCGCCAAAAGAGCGAGGATATGCTGCGCACCCGGTTAAAGACGTCCGGCGCCATAGTCGTGTCGCACTCAATGGACCTGCTTGCCCGTCTCTGCACGTCTGGTGCGGTCCTGGAGAACGGAAGGTTGTTTTTCTACGCCAAAGTCGCGCGGGCGATCGAACATCATAATCACCTGATGAAGGGGCGATTGCCGCCCTGGATGGCCTGACAGATGCGCATCACCCTCCTCATGCCAGTTTACAATGGCGCGGCGTTTCTCCCCGACCAACTCCGCAGTCTTGCGTGCCAATCGCATTTGCCGGACCGCCTGATCGTGTCTGATGACGGATCGCGTGATGGTTCAAATCGGATCATTGCGAATTTCCAGCGTCATGCACCCTTTCGCGTCGACATCATTCAGGGCCCGGGGCGGGGTTACGCCGCGAATGTTTTTGCCCTGCTCACACAAGCTCCTGAGACGGCTCTGGGATTCTGTGACCAGGATGATGCTTGGTTGGGCAATCGCCTTCATCGCGGCATCCAGGCACTACAGTCAACGCCGGGGCC
>PAPR01000009.1 GCA_002709085.1 Pseudooceanicola sp.
CCAAGCTGGTCTAGGATGTCCTGCCGCACCGGCTGGCGCGCCTTGGCGCATAGCCGGCGCACACGCGCCTCGGTGTCGTCGCCCGCCAGCGTCGTCAGGTCGATCAGCGTGATCGCGCGCAATAGCCAGGCCGCCTGATGATCCTTCTTCAGCGACCGCCGACCCGGCAGGGTCGCGCAGCGCCGCTCAATTGCCGAAGTGTTGGCCTGCACGCCCAGAACCCAGTCGAGGTCCAGATCCATACCGCGATTGCGCATTTCCAACCGCTGCGGAAGCTGGGCCGTCGGACTCTCTACCTTGGTCTGCATGGGCATCTCCCGAGCGTTTGGTCCCCTCTTTGACCCAGCGTGGCATGGCCCCATCGGCATGGCAAGCGCGCCGCGAGGGAAGTCGGCTTCGGCCCATTCCCGCCGGTCAGTTGCGCCAGTTGAGAATCGTTCGCATTTCGGTTGACAATTTTGCGAACCATTCGCATGTTGCGCGGAGGTGATTGAAATCAAGGGACTTGTAACGCCGCCATGGACATCACACGCCGACATATTCTCGCCACTGGTCTTGCCGCCGGAGCCTTGGCCATCGGCCCCCGCACCGCCCTTGCCGCACCGAAGTTCAACGTCGTGGCCACCACCGGCATGATCGCGGATGCGGCGCGCGTGATCCTCGGCGAAAGCGGGGAGGTGCGTCCCCTGATGGGGCCGGGGGTCGATCCGCATTCCTTCCGCCAGACTCGCAGCGACATCGTCGCCCTGATCCGGGCCGATCTGACGCTCTACCATGGCCTCTACCTCGAAGCGCAGATGGAAGAATTCCTCATTGATCTTGCGCGCAAACGCCCCGTGGCCGCTGTGGCGGAGGGGCTGTCGCGCGACCGCCTTCTCTCCCACCCCGACTATGAAAACCGGCTCGACCCGCATGTCTGGATGGCGCCGAATATCTGGACAGATGTGGTTGCGAAGATCGCGCAAGTGCTGCGCTCGGCCCGTCCTGACCTGCCAGCCGAAGAAATCGCGGCGATGGACGCCCGCACCGCCGCCTATCGCGGTGAGGTTGACGCCCTGCACGACTACGCCATCGATGTGCTGAAAAGCGTGCCAGAGCAGGCCCGCGTGCTCGTCACCGCCCATGATGCCTTTAGCTACTTCGGGCGCGAATATGGGTTCGAGGTGCTGGGCGTGCAGGGTATCTCGACCGAAAGCGAGGCGGGTCTCAACCGGATCAAGAGACTGGTCGACGTTTTGGTGCAGCGCGAGATCGGTGCGGTCTTTGTCGAAACCTCGGTCTCGGATCGCAACATGCGTGCCCTGATCGAAGGTGCCGCCGCGCTAGGTCACAAGGTCGAGATCGGCGGAGAGCTTTATTCCGATGCCATGGGCGAGCCCGGCACCTACGAGGGGACCTATCCCGGAATGATCGATCACAACATCACGACGATCGCCCGTGGCCTCGGGGGCAATGTGCCCGCGCGCGGCATGGCCGGTAAACTGACGGCGGGGCTGTAAATGAACGACCTCTCCCAGACTGCGCCTCTCAAGGTGCGCGGCCTGACCGTGTCCTACGGCGCGACCCCGGCTGTCTTTTCCGCCGATATCACGGTGCAGCCCGGTGCGATGACAGCCATCATCGGGCCGAACGGCGCAGGTAAATCGACCCTATTGAAGGCAGTGCTGGGGATCATTCCGCGCCTCTCCGGGCAGGTCGAGGTCTATGGCGAATCGTTTGATTCGCAGCGTGCCCGCGTCGCCTATGTGCCGCAGCGCGCCTCGGTCGACTGGGATTTCCCGACCCGCGTGATCGATGTGGTGCAGATGGGGCTTTACCGCCAGCTTGGCCTGTTGGGACGGGTGCGGGGCCAGCATCGCGCGCTCGCGCAGGAGTGTCTGAGCCGCGTCGGCATGTCGGACTTCGCGGCGCGCCAGATCGGGCAGCTTTCGGGAGGACAGCAACAGCGCGTCTTCCTCGCCCGCGCGCTGGCGCAGGGCGCGGACCTCTATCTGCTCGACGAACCTTTCGCCGGGGTCGATGCCGCCACCGAAAAGGCCATCATCGAGGTGTTGAAGTCCCTCAAGGCCGAGGGGAAAACCATCCTCGCCGTGCACCATGACCTCTCGACCGTGCCGGACTACTTTGACCACGTCTTCATCATCAACAAGACGCCGGTGGCCGAAGGGACGGTGCAGGAGGCGTTCACGCAGGACGCCCTGCAACGCGCCTATGGGGGGCGGCTCGCCTCGGGCCTGCTGGACCAGTTGTTCCCGGTGGCCAACCCGGCGCCGCCGGCCAGCTTCGGGGCCGGCCCGGCGTGATCGATATCGGATACAACGCGACGCTGGTGGCAATCGGCGCGGGCCTTCTGGGTGTCGCAGCAGGGGTGATCGGTGCGTTCCTCTACTTCCGTAAGCGATCGCTGATGAGCGACGCGATCAGCCACGCGACCCTGCCGGGGGTCGCTATCGCCTTTCTCGTCATGGTCGCCTTGGGCGGGGAGGGGCGCAACCTGGTTGGACTGTTGACCGGGGCGGCGCTTTCTTCGCTGGCCGGGTTGTGGCTGGTGCATTGGATCAATCGGAATACGCGGCTGGGCGAAGACGCCGCGATCGGCGCGATTCTCTCGGTGTTCTTCGGTTTTGGGATCGTGTTGCTGACGGTGATTCAGACCATCGGCGCCGGGCGGCAGGCGGGATTGGAGAGCTTCCTGCTCGGCTCAACCGCCGGGATGTTGCGCGCGGATGCCTATGTCATCGCCGTGGGTGGGGCGCTGGCGCTGATTGCCTGCCTGATCCTGCGCCGACCCATGACACTGGTGAGTTTCGATGCGGAATACGCGGCGACGCAGGGATTGCGACCGGGCCGGGTAGACATGGCGATGATGACGCTGGCCCTCGCGGTGACGGTAATCGGGCTCAAGGTCGTCGGCCTGATCCTGATCGTTGCGCTGTTGATCCTGCCCGCCGTCGCCGCGCGCTTCTGGTCGGATCGCAGTGAGGTCGTCGCCCTGCTGGCGGGCGTGATCGGCGGCGTTTCGGGCGCGGTCGGGGCGGTCATTTCCTCGCTCGCGCCGGGGCTGCCGACCGGGCCGATCATCGTGCTCGTTGCCGCTGCGCTGTTCACGGTATCACTGATCCTCGCACCGACGCGCGGTGTGCTGGCGGGCGTGATCGCGCAGCTTCGCTTTCGCCACCGCGTCCACATGCGCCAGGGCTTGCTGGCGCTTGCGCATGGTCATCGGGTGCACGAGGGCTACACCCTGCGCCTCCTCCGGCGGGCGGGATTGATCCGCGCAGATGGCGTCGCGACCAGCGAGGGTCAGCGCGAAGCCGCGCTCGCCGCGCAGGACGAACGCCGATGGACTGTGCTGCGCGGACGACCCGAAGCCGCAACTCTCGCCGCTCATTACGACGGGTTGACGCCGATCGACACGGTGCTGACATCGGATCAACTGACCGAACTTGACCGTCTGATGAAACAGGGATCTGACCACGGCCACGCGACAATCCGGCGCGCGGAAAGAGGGCGCTCTGATGGGTAATGAATTCGTTCCGCTGTCCCTGCCGCCACTGCTGATCGGCTGCCTCGCGGCACTGGCCTGCGCGCTGCCGGGGAACTTCCTGCTGCTGCGACGGCAGGCCCTGATCGGGGACGCGATTTCGCATGTGGTGCTGCCGGGGATCGTCGTCGGCTTTCTCGTGACCGGCACGTCGAGCACCTGGCCCATGATGCTCGGCGCCGCCGCAGCCGCGGTGGTCGCCGTGGCGCTGATCCAACTGGTGCACCGGGTGGGCCGCATCGAACCGGGCGCGGCCATGGGCGTGGTTTTTACCACCCTTTTCGCCGCCGGGGTCCTGCTGCTGGAGCAATCCGACACCTCGAACGTGCACCTTGATGTCGAACACGCCCTTTACGGCAATCTGGAAAGCCTGATCTGGCTGGACGCGACCGGTTGGTCCAGCCTGCTGGACCCCGCGGCACTGGTCTGGTTGCCGCCGGAATTGACGCGGATGGCGGTCGTTCTGGTGCTGGTGATGCTGTTCATCGGGTTGCTGTGGCGACCGCTGGCGATCTCGACCTTCGACGAAGGCTTCGCGCGGACCCTCGGCATACGCGTCGGCCCGCTGGGGCTGGCGCTGGTGATCGTGTCGGCGATTGCTGCCGTCGCGGCCTTTGACGCGGTCGGCTCGATCATCGTGATCGCGATGTTCATCTGCCCCCCCGCCGCCGCGCGAATGATGACCGACCGCCTGCTGGTTCAAGTGGGGTGGAGCGCGCTCTTTGCCGTCGCCTCGGCCATTATCGGATATGTGCTGGCAGGATACGGCCCGCTGTGGCTGGGCTATTCGGATTCAGTCAGCGCGGCGGGTATGATCGCCACGGTCTCGGGTTTGATACTTGCCGTCGCGGCGATGTTCGGCCCTGTGCGAAAGGGGCGCGCGGCCTAGGCCAAGAGCGAGGCGAGCGCGCCAAACCCCTTTTCCTTCAACGCCGGCGAGTCGGTGAGCGTGACCGGCACATGCGCCGCACTCAACGCACCGCCATAAGCGCGCGTCAATGCCCCGTCACCCAGCAGGACCGCCTGTTGACCGAGCCAGAGCGTCCGCGTCGCGCCAACTTCCGCCCCCATCAGCGCGCCCAGCCGATCCTCCGGCGCGGCGGCGGAGTGCAGCAGCAACGGCAGGCGTTCGGGCCGGTCCAGCGCGCCCTCCATCCCCCTCGGCTGCACCTGATCCAGCGACAGCGCGGCGGCCATCTGCGGCGTGGCGCTGCCCTGTTGGTGAATGACCTCGCCCGCCGAGAGCGTGGCCCAGATCGTCGCGCTGACCCCGACGATCACCGCGACGCCGTCCCAATGCGGGTTCAGCGACTGGAAGCCGATCAGGGACAGGCGGTCGACGGCGGCGATCTGTCCGATGGCGGGTAGGTGGCAGGTGTCATTTGTCGAGGCCAACCCCTCGGGCAGTACCTTGCCGAGCGGTCCGTCTGGCGCAATTGCCTCATCGCCCACCACGATGAGTGGTGAGGCCGAGGCCGCGCCCCATATCCGGTTATCCCCGATGATCCGACCTTGCCAATCCATGCCTGCGAGATAGGCGCAGGGGCCGGTCGGGTCAATCCGCGGCCGTGACGCGCTGGCCCGCATTGCCGGCGGTGCTGTCGGTCAGGGCGACATGGGCGTCATATTGCGACAGGAAGACCTCACCCGTCATATCCTGCAGGAAATGCGACCGCTTCAGCCGGTCCATCACAGGGCCCTTCACCTCGGACATGTGCAGGCGGATCCCCAACTCGTCCAGCCGGGTGTTGATCGCCTCAAGGCTTTCCAGCGCCGACATATCGATCTCGTTGACCGCCGAACACATCAGCACAACGTCCCGGATCGGCTGGTCACAGACGATGCGGTCATAGATCAGGTCCTGCAAAAAGGCGGCATTGGCGAAATACAGGCTCTCGTCGATGCGGATGGTGACGAGGGAGTCGTGAGTTTCGACCTCGTGCCGCTTGATATTGCGGAAATGCTGGGTGCCGGGCACCAGCCCGACCTCGGCGACATGCGGGCGCGAGGTCTTGTAGAGGAACAGAAGGATCGACAGGGCGACCCCGGCAGAGACTCCGATCTCAACCCCGAAGGTCAGCGTCAGGACGATCGTGGCAGAGACGGCGGCGAAATCGACGCGGCTGTAGGTCCAGGATTTGCGCAGGATCGAAAAGTCCACAAGGCTCAGCACGGCGACAATGATCGTCGCGGCCAGAACAGCCTTGGGCAGGAAGTAGAGGAGCGGCGTCAGAATTAGTGCCGCCAGCGCGATCCCGATGGCCGTATAGGCCCCCGCCGCCGGCGTTTCGGCCCCGGCGTCAAAGTTCACCACCGACCGCGCGAACCCGCCTGTGACCGGATAACCGCCCGAGACCGCGGCGGCGATGTTCGACGCGCCGAGGCCGACCAGTTCCTGATCCGGCACGATGCGCTGGCGCTTCTTGGCCGCGAGGGTCTGCGCGACCGAGACCGATTCCACAAAGCCGATGATCGAGATCAACAGCGCGGAGCCGAATAACTGCCCCCAGAGGTCTGCCGAAAAACCCGGCGAGGTCAGCGGCGGCAGGCCCATCGGCACCTGACCGACGATGGCCACGCCGCGTTCGTCCAGCGCAAAAAGCCAGACCACCAGAATGGATAGCGCCACCGCGATCACCGGCCCGGCCTTGGCCAGCAAATCGGCCATTCGCGGTTTTAACCCAAGGGACAGGAGCAATGGTTTCAACCCCTTGCGCACCCAGAACAGAAACGCGAGCGAGGCGACCCCGATCAGCAGGGTGATCCAGTTGATCGCGTCGATCTCTGCGATCAGGTTGGTGAGCATGTCGATCAGGTTGTGCCCCTCCGCGCGCACGCCGAGGATGTGTTTCATCTGTGAGGTGGCGATGAGGACACCGGACGCGGTGATGAACCCCGCGATCACCGGATGCGACAGGAAGTTCGCCAGAAACCCCAGCCGGAACAACCCCATCACCAGCAGCATCAACCCCGAGAGGAAGGCCAGCGTGATCGCCGCCATGATGTATTCGGGCGTGCCTTGTGCCGCGAGTTTTCCCGCCGCCGCCGCCGTCATCAGCGAAACCACCGCAACCGGCCCGACCGCCAGCGTGCGCGAGGTGCCGAAGATCGCGTATGCCACCAGCGGCAGGATCGAGGCGTAGAGCCCCATTTCCGCCGGGAGCCCGGCCAGCAGCGCATAGGCCAGGGACTGCGGGATCAACATGATTGTCACGATCACCGCCGCCATCAGGTCATTCGTCAGAACCGTGCGGTTGTAGTCGCGGGACCACGTCAGGATCGGGAAATAACGCCGGAGGCCAGAGAGGCGGAGGTCAGGGCGTGACACGTCGGGGGGGGTCTTTCATCGGTGATCGGGTCTGAAAACATATAACGTAATTAGAATATGTATCAAGCCCACAGACGAGCTACCCAGAAACGCCGCTGCCGCTCAACCGGTCAGGCAGGCCCGATAGGTTGCGACCAGCCCGTCGATCCAACTTTCGGCACTATTTGCGATGCTGGCGCGACGCTCAAAGCCGCGGCGGCTCATTTCCTCAACCGCCGTGTCCGGCAGGGCCATGAATTCGTTGAGGGATCGCGCTAGGGTTTCCGGGCTGGCGACATCTGCCGCGAGGCCCAACCCCTTGTCCACCAGCTCCCCCGACAATAGCATGGCCGACGACATGAGGACCGGAAGCCCGGAACAGGACGCCTCTGCCGCGACGAGGCCAAAGGGCTCTGGCGTCAGCGTCGGCAGGACCAGCGCGCGGGCCTTTCCCAGCATTGCCCCGATCTCATCCGGTTGCCGCCAGCCAGCGAATTCTACCTCGGGAAACGTCGCCTCCAACTGGGCGCGCATCGCGCCATCGCCGATCACCCGCAGGGGCAGGTCGGCAATGCGGCTGGCGGTGCAGAGAAGCTCGACCCCCTTGCCCGCCTCCAACCGTCCGATAAAGGCGAGCTTGCGGTTGCGTTCCGCAGGGATGCGGGTCGGACCGAATGGCTCGGCGGGGTTGAGCACGGTGCGAAACAGGCGCGACGGCAAGCCGGCGCGGGCCAACCCCCCAGCCATGGCATCGCTGATCAGGACGATTCCGGCCCATGGCAGAGATGTGTCGAAGGCACGGTGCAATACGGCATGCCGCAGACTCCGCCACTGCTTGTGATGCCACGCGCGCTTGTCGCAATTGGTGGTGAGGCAGGACAGCGACATCGGTTTGCGGTGGCAGACCTCCTGGCGGGGGAAATCGAAATAGACCCCGTTCGGGCAGGCGAGGAAGAAATCATGCGCGTGAATATAGGTCCGCGAAGCGACATCCCTGAGCGCCGCAAAGACCGAGGGCGACAACACTCCGGCCCAGCCATGCAGGTGATAGACGGTATCCGGCGTATCTGACGCGGTAATTTCGGCCCGGATCAGGTCGCGCAGGCGGCGGTTGTAGATGCCGTCCTGCGCCGCACGCCGCTGCGCCTGATCCAAAAGATGCCGACCGCCAAGGGCGATCAGCCGGACGCCGGCGGCCTTTAGCGCGCCGTCGTCGCCGACGTCCCCGGCGATGAACGTCACGTCATAGCCGCGCGCCGCCAGCATCCGCGCCGATTTCAGGGCCAGCACGGCGGTTCCGCCATCGGCCACCGCATTGTCGTTCAGGATGACGATCCGGGGTGTGCCGGGGGCAGGGGAGCCTGGCGCCAGATCTGGCCGATGCGCCATCTAAACCCGGCCGGTCACAGCATCAAAATCCGCTCCGGACAGGCGCGCCCGGTCACGACGTCACGCAGCGCGACGAAATTCCCCCGCAACCGCCCGCGACGGTCCACCCAAGGCTCGGGCTGAAACGATTTCACCATGTTCGCCAGAAGGTTGCGACCGATCATCCGAAGTGCACGCGGGCGGCTCATGGTGCCTTTTCGGATCAGGTACAACGGATTGGCGATCTGCGAATACCCCAATGGCACACCGCGCGAGCGCCCGAATTTCGTTCCGAGATGTACGCCGCGCATGTGGGAATCCCGGACGAATTTACCATGCTGGGCGAGGTTGCGCGAAAAATCCACGTCCTCCAGCCAACCGTAGCGCGGCAACGAGGTGTCAAAGCGAATACCATGAGCATGAACGGTCGAGGCCCGTACGGCGAAATTGCAGCCATAGGCATTGTAGACTTCGCTGATCACCTGCGCGCCGTCGGGCGTCGGCATGCCATTCAGAATCGCGCGCCCTTCGTCGTGGTTCATGCCGGGCCCGGAAATTCCGTCGGCAAGAACGTTGCCTGTCGCGCCAACGACGTCGGACCGGCTGTCAAAGAGCCGACGGACGGCGTCAAAATAGCCCTCGGACGGCATGAAGTCATCGTCGATGAACAGAAGAATCTCTTCGCCGTGGATCATGTCGAGCATCGCGTTACGCTGACGGCATGTGCCGCGTTCGACCTCTACCACCAGCAGGCTAAAGGGCAACGCTTCGGCAAGCGGGCCGTCAAAGTCCTCGATACCGGCTGTACAGACGATGACGCGATCCGGCACATCGGCAAGGCTGGCGAGATATTTCAGCGTCTCGCGCAGCACGGCCGGACGTCCGGTTGTCGCGATCCCGGCCACGACCTCGGTGCGGGGTTCAGTCTGTGGAGCAACGGCCATCACACTTTCCTTCTTCGCAGGCTTGGCCCTGGGGAGCCGTATTTCGGCGCGACTGCGCCGCCGATCAATGCGCACCTTCACGCTTTATAATAACGCGCAGGGTCTTTGCGACAATCCGCATATCGGTCCAGAACCCCGCGTTATGGATATAATCGAGATCCAAAGCGACGCGTTCCGCATAGGTGGTATTGTTACGCCCGCTGACCTGCCATGCCCCTGTCAGGCCTGGCTGAACGGCAGTGTAATCTGCGGCGTGGTGTTCATAAAGCGCCAGTTCATCCATCACGACGGGGCGGGGGCCGACCATCGACATGTCACCGCGCAGGACGTTCCAGAATTGCGGCAACTCGTCCAGACTGGTCTTGCGCAGAAAATGACCCAGCCGGTTGATGCGGGGGTCATTGCGCAGCTTGCGGGTCGCGATCCATTCAGCGCGCAGGGCAGGGTCGGCATCCAGCGCATCGCCCAGGCGCTTTTCGGCGTCCAGAACCATGGTGCGGAACTTCCAGCATTGGAAAATGCGACCATGCAGCCCCACCCGGTTCTGCTTGAACAGGATCGGCCGACCGTCCGAAAGGGCGATCAGGCCCGCGATGATCGCGAGCACCGGTGCCAACAGGATCAGGGCCGATAAAGCAAAGACCTTGTCGAAAATGACCTTGCTGGTCGAAATCGATTGCGCCCGCCGTATCCGCCCCTGGGGGACGGCGGTTACACGCAAGCCTTGAACGTCATTGGGATCGTTCAGAAACGATTGATATGTCACGCGCTGTCAGAACGCTATTTGCGCCCTGCCCCTTGTTAGGTCCGCGCCGAATCATGCCGTTAATCTATGTATTGCTTTGACCCTGAAAGAGCTATGGCCACAACAAGAACACATTGTTGCCATATCGAGGGCTTCCCTTCGGCCAAAATCCGTCCCACCTGCTGCTGCGTCGAATTTCGCTGTTTTCTTAGGTGTTTTAAGGGGGTGGGGGCGGTTTGACCGATAAAGCGCAAGACGTAGTGTCGAAAGAGCGGCTGAAAATGGCCTAATTTGAACCGAGAAATGTGATGAGCAAACCATCCGACACGCCGTCCACAGCCCCTGCCGGGGGCGGGCGCAAGGCCTTTGGCGACGGCGCGATCTCGGCGGTGGAGCGAATCGTCTCGCAGGCGGCGCAATTCGCTATCTTCATCGTGGCCGCCCGGATGCTGGGTCCGGATGAATTCGGGATCTTTGCGCTGGTATCGGCTTGCGCCATCTTGCTGTTGCGCGTGGCCGAGGTGGGCTGGTCCCCCTTCATCATGTCCTGGTCGGGCGATGCGACTGTGCCGAGGCAGGTCCTCTTTATCGCCGTGCTCAGCAGTTTCGTCTTTGGCGGGTTGGGACTGCTGGCGGCGGTGGTGGTGAACCTCTTCGACGTTTCTGACACCACGATCTCGCTTATCGTGTTGTTCGCGATCTGGGCGGCGCTGGCCAATATCTCGTCCGCGCAGGACGGGATGATGATCTGGCTGGGCAAGCTCAAGGCCGCTGCGCTGTGCGAGATCGCGGCCGAGATCGTGGGCCTGATCGTGGCCATCGCGGCGCTATATCGGGGGTACGGTGTGCTGTCGCTCGCCTTTGGGCGGCTCGCCCTGCAAACCGTGCAGTTGATCCTATCCTTTTCTGTCACGCGACTGGCCCCGATGGCCGGTCTGCGCGGCCCGGTGCTACGTGAACTGCGGGTCTTTTCGACGCAGATTTTCATCAGCCGCATGCTGATCAACACCCGCCTTTATATGGCGGTGTTCATCATCGGCGGTTTTCTCGGGCCGACGGCCGTGGGCTATTTCCGGGCCGCCGACCGTCTGGTCAGTGCCGCCGCTGAATTGATCGTCGTGCCGGCCCAGATGCTGGCGTGGACATTGCTGCGTCGCGCCCGAGATGCAGGGGAGGCAGCGGGCCTTTCAGCCCGTATGAACGCCACCGTGCGAAAACATACCAAGATGGTCTTCGCCGTCGGAACCCCGCTTTTCCTGTGGTTGATGCTGTCGAGCGCGGACCTGATCCATGGCATGCTCAGCTCTGAATGGTTGCCTGCCGCGCCGCTCGTCGGGATCCTGGCCTTTGCGCGCCTGTTGACTCTGTTCGGTGTGGTGACGGAGCCTTTGATGTCGATTGTCGGCGAAGCCCGCCGCTTGCCGTTGTTCACGGCCACGGTCTTTGTGATCTCCCTCGCTCTCACCATTGGGTCGGCAGCCATCGGGCTTTATGCGGTGGCTTGGGCGCAGATCCTTATCTCCGTCATCGTGTTGGCGGCGACGATCCACCTTTTCAGTCGGTATGCCGGAATAGAATGGGCCGGTATCTTCCGCGATCTGCGCGGGAGCCTTCTGCCCCTCGCGTTCGGAGGGTTGACGGTAATGATCCTTGAGGCCGCCACTGCATCGCTGGTGCTGCCGCCACTCGCCCAGGCACTAGGGTTCGGCGTCTTGGCGCTGGTGGTCTATGTTCTGGCCACGGCAATATTCGACCGCAGGTTCTGGAAAGAGACCGCCGCCCAGCTCAAGAAGGACGTGATCAAATGAGCCGGACGTCAGGTCTGCACTCAGCGCTCAAGGCCCATCTCAAGCGCACTCTGCGCCAAGGCCGGGGTGCCATCAGCGGGGCGGCTGCGCGGATCATGACACATACGTCACGCGGTCCCCGGTTTTATGGCGCCTTCATGACACGAGAGGCGGCTCTGGCGGCAATGCCCGAGGATCGTCGCGCTGGCTATGACGACGAGACCATTGCCGATGTGTCGTTTGAACAGATGTGCGAGCGGATGCCGTGGGATTATCCCATAATCTTTTGGCTCGACAGAGTGTTGAGCGGGCTTCCTGACCCACCGTCCGACGACGCAGCCACGAGGCCGTCTGTCGGACAGCGCGATGAGCGCGTTGCTGCCATAGACGCCGGCGGGCACCTTGGCACCAAGTATATCGCCTTTTCAGACGTGCTCGACCTGACGCGCCTCACTTGGACCGTGCACGATCTGCCCGGCATCACACGCGCCGCTGAACGCGCCCAGGCCGAGGGGCGCATCCCTGCCGCGATTTCCTTTGAACCCGAAGCCGCGTCGCTGCCGCCTGCGGATATCCTGCTGGCCTCTGGTCTCCTGCAATATCTCGATCGCCCCTTTGCTGAGTTCGTCGCGGGCCTGCACAAGCGACCGCGTTACATCTTGTTAAATAAAGTTGCCCTTCGCGACGGGCCAACAACCTTCACGATCGAGCGTATCGGTCAGGGGCGCGTCCCTTACCAGATTCGTGACAAAACCGCTTGGCATCAAGAGATCAACGAAATGGGTTATGAAATCGTTGATCAATGGCGAATTCCGGGCCTTGGCCATGTGATCACGACCCATCCGGCCTTGGGTATGAGCGAGAGCCGGGGTTATATGCTGAAACTGAAATGATTGGTGCACAGATGCCACGCCTGTGACCCGGCGCAGGGCCTTGCACGATTTGCGCGCGCCCCGTCAAGCACCCGTCGGAAATGCCGCCCGAGGTCGCTTCAGACCCCTCGGCAAGCCACGGTCAGGTAGCGAAATTACTCTGAATTTTGATCCGGCCGACCTCAAGTGATCGGTGCACGATACTCGGGTGCCGACCAAGCTTTTATGTATAAGTCTTTGAAAGAAATGGTGAGCCGTGATGGGTTCGAACCATCGACCTACTGATTAAAAGTCAGTTGCTCTACCAACTGAGCTAACGGCCCACTAGAGCCGCCTATTAGATACGCGCGGGCAGGGGGTCAACCCCGAATTCGGCGTCACGCCTGTGAAAGTTCGCGTCCCAAGCAGCGCGAGGCGACCGCCTGTCGAGCGCGGGATCTTTCAAATGCGACGGCGCCGCTCTATATGGCGCGGTATGCAGACGCGCCCGATCCCATCCGACGGCCTGCCCTTTCGCAAGATGCATGGTGCAGGCAATGATTTCGTCATCCTCGACAGTCGGGGCATGCAGCCTGTCTGCACGCCCGATCTGGCGCAGATGATTGGCGACCGGCATCGCGGTGTCGGTTTTGATCAACTGGCAGAGGTCCGCGATGGCGAGGGCAGCGACATCACGCTGGATTTCTGGAACGCGGATGGCAGTCGCGCCGGGGCTTGCGGCAACGCGACCCGCTGCGTCGCCTTCGCGTGGATGGCCGAGACCGGGGCCGAGGCCGTGACGATTCGCACCACGCGCGGCATTCTGCGGGGCGAGATGCGCGATGGTGCGGTCTGGGTGAACATGGGGCCGCCGGTTCTCAACTGGCGCGAGGTGCCGCTGTTGCGGGACGTTGACCTCTTGCACCTGCCGATCACGGGTGATCCGGTGGCGGTCGGGATGGGCAACCCGCATGCGGTGTTTTTCGTCGATGACATCACGGATGTGGATGTCGCCGCGCGCGGCGCGGCGGTGGAGCATGACGCGCTGTTCCCAGCGGCAACCAACGTCGAATTCGTCGAGGTGCGCAGCCCGACCGAGGTTCGAATGCGGGTCTGGGAACGCGGCACCGGCATCACGCTGGCCTGCGGATCGGGCGCATGCGCCGTCACGGTCGCGGGGTATCAACGCGGCCTGATCGAGCGGCATATTCGTATGGAAGTCGACGGTGGCTGGCTGGAACTGGACTGGCGCGACGACGGGGTCTGGATGACGGGACCGGTGGCAGAGGTGTTCAACGCAGTGCTGACACCTGCCGCCTTGGCGGCGGCGCATTCCGCACCGGCACCTTCGGGTGTGAGGGGATGAGCAACGCGCCGATCTTTGCCACGCTTGGCTGTCGTCTGAACGCCTATGAGACAGAGGCGATGAAAGAACTGGCCGAAGCCGCCGGGGTCGAAAACGCCGTGGTCGTCAACACCTGCGCCGTCACCGCCGAGGCTGTGCGCAAGGCCCGTCAGGACATCCGCCGTCTGCGGCGCGACAACCCATCGGCCAAGATTATCGTCACGGGCTGCGCCGCACAGACAGAGCCCGAGACCTTTGCCCGGATGACCGAAGTCGACCACGTCATCGGCAATACCGAAAAGATGCAGGCCGACACATGGCAGGGCTTTGCCCCCGACCTGATCGGCGAGACAGAGCGCGTGATCGTCGACGACATCATGTCCGTCACCGAAACAGCCGGCCATCTGATCGACGGGTTCGGCCGGCACCGCGCCTATGTGCAGGTGCAGAACGGGTGTGACCATCGCTGCACCTTCTGCATCATCCCCTTCGGGCGTGGCAATTCCCGTTCCGTCCCCGCCGGTGTGGTGGTGGATCAGATCAAGCGTCTGGTGGATCGCGGCTTCAACGAGGTCGTGCTGACCGGGGTGGATCTGACCTCATGGGGGGCGGATTTACCCTCCACCCCTCGTCTGGGTGATCTGGTGCGGCGCATCCTCAGGCTGGTGCCGGATCTTGCACGCCTTCGGATCTCTTCAATCGACTCGATTGAGGTCGACGACGCGCTGATGGAGGCGATCGCCACCGAGCCGCGTCTGATGCCGCATCTACACCTGTCGCTACAGGCCGGCGACGACATGATCCTGAAACGGATGAAGCGGCGGCATCTCCGTGACGACGCGATCCGGTTCTGCGAGGACGCGCGCCGCCTGCGCCCCGCCATGACCTTTGGCGCCGACATTATCGCCGGTTTTCCGACCGAGACCGAGGCGATGTTCGACAATTCACTGCAGCTGGTCGAAGACTGCGGCCTCACTTGGCTGCACGTCTTTCCCTATTCGCCGCGTCCCGGCACCCCGGCGGCGCGCATGCCGCAGGTGCGGGGCCCGGCGATCAAAGAGCGCGCGGCGCGCCTGCGCAGCGCCGGAGAGGCCCGCGTTTCCAAACATCTCGCGGCGCAGGTCGGAACCCGTCAGCCGGTGCTGATGGAAGGCCCGCGCATGGGGCGAACCGAGCAATTTGCCGAGGTCCGCTTTGCGACAGACCAGCCCGAGGGGCAGATCATCACCGCCGAGATCACCTCCCATGACGAGGCCTCGTTGATCGCCGCAGAGTGTAAATATTAGGTCGGGTCCAAGATTGGCGTCGCATCCTTCAACCCGTGTGTGGTGAGGCGGAGCAATTCGCGTATGAATGCTGCCTCCCCTCGGTCCTGCATTGAGGATCAATTTGGAACGCAAGAGATAGCCTAGGATTTCCCGTCGCCGGCCTTCGAATTTGGATGCCTGCCGGTGAGTCGAATGTGCTCAACCCAAGAGAGAGCGGAAAGACAGTCCCGACGCGTTATTTCCTTTGTTGATGTTTCACCAATAAAACTCGCCTTTTGCGTGTATTTTGACGATTGAAGAAAGGCCGAGGATAAATGTGTCTTTTCATATGGTTAATTTCAATTGGGCGCAGTTATCTCAAATAAGTGTTCGTATGGTTTTTGACTTTGCAAAAATTTCCATACCATTTGGTCAAAGCCCACGAGAATTTCCTTTTTGGCCCCAAGTTTCGCCGTAATCTTAGATCATTACCAGATTGCATAACAGGCTTCGAAGCCCGTGACGTCCAAATAACCAAGGACCACCTCCGCAATGGCACGACGACCGGCACGCAACGACAGGACCTATGACTCGCGGACGTCTGTCTGCGATGCCTTCAATGCGGCCCGCCACCTCGATCCGCAAGCCCCGGCGTTGTTGGGCACGTCGCAGCGGATGTCCTACGATGAGATGGCCGCGCGAGTGGATCAGGTGGCCGAGGCGCTGCGGCAAGGCGGCGTTGGCCCCGGCGATCATGTCGCCCTATACGGCACGCGCGGTCTGCCCAGCATCATCGCGATCTTTGCCATTCTTCGCAGCGGCGCGATCTTTGTCCCGTTGGAGCCGAATTTCGCCCCCGAACAGCTGTCCTTCATTGCCAGTGACGTGCCATTCCGCGCGGCGCTGTGTGCGCGTGAGCATGTCGAGGCCGCTCGTGCGCTTTTCGGCTCAACCTCCGTCCCGGTCCTCGTCGCCGAGGACTGCACGGCCTCGCCCGGCCTTGCGGATTGGCCCCAGGTCAGTGGCGAAAGCCCGGCCTGCATCCTCTATACTTCCGGCACCACCGGAGAGCCCAAGGGCGTGGTCGTCCCGCACCGCGCGATCACCGCCATGGCACTGGCCCAGCCCGAGGTCGCGATGGGACCGGGCGATGTCTCGCTCGCTGCGGCGACGATTGCCTGTGACGGCGCGCTCTATGAGATCCTGGTCCCGCTTATGTCCGGCGCCGCCGTCGCGGTGGTTGAGGCTGCGACCCCCGGCGTGCAGGACGTTGCTGAAACCATGATCCGTCATCAGGTCACTGTGGCGGCCTGGTACGCGGGGCTGCACCATCTGGTCATCGACCACCGGATCGACGCATTTGCCAGCGTCCGGCTCAGCCTGCCGGGCGGCGACGTGATGTCGGCCCCGATGGCGGAAAAGCTGATGCGCGCCTGGCCGGACCTGCGGTTGGTCAACGCATATGGCCCGACCGAGACCTGCGTGCGCAGCTTTACACATGAGGTCACGCTGGAGGATACGCGTAGCGGCGCGGTGCCGATAGGCCGGCCCATGACAGGCGAAACCGCGGTTCTGCTGGACGATGATCTGCGCGAAGTGCCTGATGGCCAGACCGGGCAGATCGCCATCGGCGGCCTCGGCCTCGCGCTGGGCTATTTCGACCGTCCGGAGAAGAGCGCGACAGCCTTCATCCCCGATCCCCGGGAGGGGCACGACGGGACGCTCTACCTCACCGGCGATCTGGGGCGAATGCGCGCGGATGGCGCGTTCGAGTTCCTCGGTCGCGCGGATCGACAGGTGAAACTCGCTGGGCGGCGCGTTGAAATAGACGGGGTCGAACATATCCTGCGCGGTCTTTCGGGCCTGCGGGATGTGGCGGTCGAACTGGTGAAAGAGGGCGGTAAACCCTCGCACCTCGTCGCCTTTGTCGTACCCGACGATCCGAGCGTGTCCGAGACGGAGCTCGTCTCCGCCCTGCGCCAAACTTCGACAGATCAACTGCCGCGCGACGTCTTTCCGCGTCGCGTCATTCTAAGGGACGCGCTGCCCCTGACACAGGCCGGCAAGGTGGATCGCAAGGCTCTGCGGTCGAGCCTTGAAGCCGCTGCGCTAACCGGGTCTGTCGCACGACGGACCCACGACACCTCGACATCAAACACGGTGCAAGCACAGCTCGCCACAATCTGGCAGGCGGTTCTGGGCGGCGCAGTCCCGACGGCTGATCAAACGTTCTTTGACCTTGGCGGCACCTCACTGCAGCTGATCGACACGCACGCGCGGATCGAACGCGCGCTCAACCTGCGCTTTGATCTGACGGTGATGTTCGACACGCCCCGCCTCGGCGATCTGGCAAAACGGCTGGCAGCGCTGGAGTCGGCACAATTCGACCCGTCTGCCAAGGCCCCCGCGACACCGACCCGCGTGGCCGCGACAGACACCGCAATTGCAATCGTCGGTCGCGCCGCGCGGCTGCCGGGGGAGGTGACGCTCGATACCTTCTGGGAGGTGATCCACGAGGGGCGCAACGTCATCACGCGTTTTGATCCCGCCTTGGCCGAGGATACGTTTGATCCCGCCACTCGCGCCGGCGCCACCTACGTCCCGGCACGCTCCATCCTGCGCGATGTCGATCAGTTTGACGCGAAATTTTTCGGCATGCGCAAGCGCGAAGCGGCGTTGACCGACCCGCAGGGCCGCATTTTCCTCGAAATATGTCACGAAGCGCTGGAGGACGCCGGGATCGATCCGCAGCGCGCGCCCGGTCCAATCGGGCTGTTCGCGGGCGGATCGATGTCCACCTACATGCTGGAAAACCTGCTCGCATCGCGGCAGGAACAGCGCGATTTCACAACCGGGTTCCAGATCAACTACGACATTCTGGCGGGCAACGATGTGGGCGCACTTGCCACGCGTGTGGCCTACCGCTTGGGTCTCAAGGGCCCGGCGCTGTCGATCAGCACGGCCTGTTCCACCTCTCTCGTCGCGATTGCACAGGCGGTGCGCGCGCTGCGGGCCGGAGAGGCGGATGTCATGCTGGCGGGCGGCGTCTCCATCACCTTTCCTCAAATACGCGGATATCTGCATCAGGAAGGCGGCATGGCCTCGGGCGATGGCACCTGCCGTCCGTTCGATGCGGCCGCCGATGGCACTGTCTTTGGCCACGGCGCCGGTGTAATCGTGCTGAAACGCCTGTCGGATGCGCTGGCAGCGGGGGACCAAATTCATGCGGTGATCCGGGGTGTCGGAACGAACAATGACGGTGCGGACAAGATGTCGTTCACCGCGCCCTCGGTTGCGGGGCAGGCCGATGCCATTCGCGCTGCGCATCGTGATGCCGGGATCACACCCGACCAGGTGAGCTATGTTGAATGCCACGGCACTGCGACCCCGCTGGGCGATCCGATCGAAATCGCCGGTCTGACGCAGGTCTTTGCGGGCAGCGGGACGCGCTGCGCCCTCGGCTCGGTCAAGGGGAACCTCGGGCATCTCGACGCTGCCGCCGGAGTAGTGAGCGTTATCAAGCTAATGGAAACCCTGCGCCGCCGCGAAATCCCGCCGGTTGCACATTTCACCACCCTGAACCCGCGTATCGGTCTGGACGATACCCCTTTTTGGGTGCCGGATCAGTCAAGCGACTGGACCTCGGACGGGCCGCGCGTCGCCGGTGTCAGTTCCTTTGGGGTAGGCGGGACCAACGCCCATCTGGTGCTGGAAGAAGCTCCGGTGCGGGAGAGCCAACTAATCGCAACCGGCACCTCCTACCTGCCCCTGTCAGCCAAGTCGCCCGAAGCGCTGATGCAAATGGCCGGGGAACTGGCCGACCGGCTGGACTCCGGCGACGCGCTGGACCTTCCCGACGTCGCCTGGACCCTGCAGGAGGGGCGCCGGACCTTCCCATGGCGGCATGCGATTGCCGCGACGGATCGTGCCACTGCAATCAAGGACCTGCGCAACGTCACGTCGCCAAAAGCCCCGGCTGAAGAGGCTCCGAAGGTCGTCTTCCTCTTCCCCGGTCAGGGCGCGCAGTATCCTGGCATGGGGGCGGGTCTTTACGAGATCGATGCCACCTACGCCCACTGGATCGACGAAGGCGCGACCTATCTCACAGACCGTCTGGGGCGCGATCTGCGGCCCCTGATCCTTGGCCAGGACTTGAGCGAGGCCGAGGCCGCCGCCGCGCTGCGCGAAACCGCGATCACCCAGCCGGCACTTTTCCTGACGGAATATGCGCTGGCCAAACTGTGGCAATCGCGCGGAATCGAGCCCGAGTTGAGCATCGGCCATTCCGTAGGTGAATTCGCCGCCGCCGCGCTGAGCGGGGTGATGTCATTCGAGGATGCGCTCGACCTCATCGCGATCCGGGGCCGTTTGATGCAGGATCAGCCCGGCGGCGCGATGTTGTCGGTGCGCGCCACGATGGAGACCCTGGCAGAGCATTTGACACCGGACCTCGCACCGGGCTGCGATCTGGCGGCGCGGAACGCGCCCAAGATGCAGGTCGTCTCCGGACCGTTCGAGGCCATCGAACAGCTGGAATCCCGACTGACCACCGCAGGCGTCGCGTGCAAACGATTGCACACCTCGCATGCCTTTCATTCCGCGATGATGGACCCGGTTGCCGATGACCTGTCCAAGGCCGCGGACCGAATTACCTTCCATGCCCCGACCCGGCCGATCATCTCGACCGTCACCGGCGCAATTCTTACCGACGCAGAGGCGCGCGATCCGTCCTATTGGGCGGCTCAGGCCCGCGCTTGCGTCAATTTTCAGGCCGCGCTTGACGCGGCCACCGGAACAAGGTTGCCGGTATTCGTCGAGGTCGGCCCAGGCCGCGCCCTTTCGGCGTTTACCGCGCAAACCTTGGACCGCAGCAGGCACCGTGGTGTTTTTCAGTCGTTGCCGGATCATGCCAGATCGGTTTCCGATAGAGACATGGTGTCTGCTGCGGCAGCTTTTTTGTGGGGGGCGGGGGTCGATCTCGACTGGGCCCGACAGGGACCGCGCGGCTTGCGCAAGGTCTCTCTTCCTACCTATCCTTTCCAGCGTCAGAAATGCTGGATCGATCCGCCCGAGACAGCGGATCACCGTGAGGTCGCGCAGGGGACAGAAGCCCATACGCCGCAGGCCGCCAGACCGCAGGAGACGCCAGCCATGGCTATCATCAGTTCCGCCCCCGTTTCGACCACACATTCCGACCGCCCCGCCCGTCTCTGCTCTGAACTTACCGCGCTGCTGGCGGATATGTCGGGCGAAGACATTGGCGTGGCTCAAGTCGACGACAGCTTTCTGGAGCTGGGGTTCGACAGCCTGTTTCTGGGTCAGGTCAGCCAGGCCATTGCACGGCGCTACAAGGTCGACATCGGGTTTCGGCAATTGCTGGCCGATGTCTCTTCGGTCCGTCGATTGGCGGATCATCTGGACGGCGCGATGCCTGCGGATGCCGAGGTCGCGCCAGCGCAGGTGCCTGTTGCCGACGCAGGCCCGATGGTCGCGCCATTGGCGGGGCCAGCGCCCGTGACCTCTGCACCGGCGCCGGGATTGGAGTCGATCCTGCAAGCCCAGATGCAGACGATGCAGGCGGTCTTTGCGCAGCAGCTTCATGCGCTTGGCGGGTCCGGGGCGATTGCGCCTGCCACCGTCGCGACACCCGCCATGGGGCAACCGTTCGGCGCTCACCCCGGCGCTCAACAACCTGCCGCCGCCGACCGCAGCGCGACGACCGAGGACAGCGCGGACGACAAGCCCACCCCACGTCCCGGCTTTGGCCCCTACGCGGTCAGTGGAACGCTGGACGCCCGGCAACTCGCCTTTGTCCGCGACCTCGCCGAGAAATACTCCGCGCGTCACCGCAAATCAAAAGACCACGCCGCGCAATTCCGCGACGTACACGCCGACCCGCGCACTGCCGCCGGATTTCGCGCCGAATGGAAAGAGCTGACCTTCCCGATTGTCGCCGAGACCGCCAAGGGCGCTTATATTCACGACATCGACGGCAACCGCTTTGTCGATCTCGTCAACGGGTTCGGGCAGACCGCCTTTGGCCACTCGCCCGATTTCGTCAATCGCGCGATCGAGGCGCAGTTGAAACGCGGCATGCCCATTGGTCCACAGTCTGACCTCGCCGGTCCCGTCGCGCGCCGCTTTGCCGATCTGGTCGGGCATGAGCGCGCGACCTTCTGCTCTACCGGATCCGAAGCGGTCATGGCCGCGATGCGGGTCGCCCGGACGGTGACGGGCCGCGATCTGATCGTGGTCTTTGACAAGGATTATCACGGCCAGTTCGACGAAGTTCTGGTCAAGGGACGCAGCACGCCGGGGGATGCGACGGCGTTGCCCTCCGCGCCCGGCATCCCGCGCAGCGGTCTCGTCAACATGAAGGTGCTGCCCTACGGACAGGTCGGATCGCTCGACTGGATCCGCACCAATATCGACGAGATCGCCGGCGTCATCGTGGAACCGGTGCAAAGCCGGCATCCCGCACATCGCCCCGAATCCTTCGTGCGCGAGCTGCGCGAGGTGACGCGCGACGGCGGCGCGGCGCTGGTGATGGATGAGATAGTCACCGGATTCCGCACGCATGCCCGAGGCATGCAGGGCGTCTGGGGCATTCAGGGCGATATGGCGACCTATGGAAAGGTCGTCGGCGGCGGCATGCCTGTCGGTATCCTCGCCGGGAACGCGCGGTTCATGGATGCGTTGGACGGCGGGCCATGGTCCTACGGCGATGATAGCCGTCCCGAGGCGATCCCGACCTTCTTTGCCGGAACCTTCGTGCGTCACCCGCTGGCCGTCGCCGCAATCGACGCCATGCTGAACCATATCGAACAGCAGGGCGATACCCTCTGGACCGATACGGCCGCCCGTACGGGCGAAACCGTCGGGCGCATGAACGCCATCCTGAGCGCGCGTGGCCTGCCCGAACTGGTCGAGACCTATTCCAGCTGGTTCGTCATCAAGGTGACAGAGGCCGATCCCCGTGCCGCGCTGCTCTTTTCTCTGATGAGGATGGAGGGGGTGCATGTGATGGACGGCTTCTGCGCCTTCCTGACCACCGAACATGGCCCGGCGGAATGCGAGCAGATCGTGGCGGCCTTTGAAACGGCGGTGGATAGGCTCCTCTCGGTCGGAATTCTGGCGGATGCGCGCAGTGATGCGAGCGCGGCTTCGGTTGTGGCTGATGCGCCCGAGGCTGCACCTGCGACCTCAACCGACGGGCAGCAAATCCCGCTGACCGAAAGCCAGCGCGAAATCTGGATGAACCATCAGTTGAGCGATGCCCACGCCATCGCCCTGATCGAAAGCGGTTCTCTCACGCTTGACGGTGACCTGGACGCGGATGCGCTGCAATCGGCATGGGACGCGGTGATCGCGCGGCACGATGCGCTGCGGTTGCGCTTTGCCCGCAGCGGCACGCATTTTGAGGTGCGCGCGGCGCAACCCGACCCCCTGTCCCAAATCGACCTGAGCGGTGAGGACGACCCTCAGGCCGCCCTCGACCGGGTGATCGCCGAGGATGCGCGCCAACCCTTTGACATCACCGCCGACCTGCCGATCCGCGCGCGTCTTGCCCGGCTGGCGCCGAAGCGCCATGTACTGGTGCTTTATGCCGATCATATTGTTGCGGACGGTTGGTCCTTTGGCGTCATCCTGTCGGATCTGGCCAAGCTTTACACTGCCGCGCTGACGGGAACCCCGGCGGATCTGCCGCCTGCGCCCTCCTTTGCCGAACATGCGCAACAAGAGGCCGCTCGCAGGGCCGACACGCGCATCGACGATTACTGGGCTGACCTCTACGCCGAGGTGCCGGGCGTCGTCGACCTGCCCGCCGATCATCCCCGTCCCGAACGCCGCAGCCTGCGCGGCGGCACGGTGTTTCACAGCATCGATGGCGAACTGTCCAAGGCCGTGCGCAAATCCGGCGCAAAACATGGCTGCACGATGTTCGCCGCGACGCTGGCTGCGATGCAACTGCTGGTGCACCGTCTGACGGGGGAACGTGACATCGTCCTCGGCGTGCCTTGCGCCGGGCAACAGGGTCTGCCGGACCCGGCGCTTGTCGGGCATTGCGTGAACTTCCTGCCGATCCGCGCGCCGATCCCCGAGGGCGCGAGTGTCGCGGATCACCTCGGCGTCGCCGGTCAGCGGTTCTTTGACGCGCTCGGCCACTCGAACACGACGCTCGGCTCCATCCTCGCGGATCTGAACCTGCCCCGCCAAATCGACAGCTTGCCGCTGACGAGCATCGAGTTCAACCTCGAGAAATCCGCCGAGGCCGCTGGCATGGCGGGGCTTGAGACCGAATTTCGCAACAATGCCAAGGTCGCCGTGACCTTCGATCTCGTCTTCAACGTGGTCGATACTGGTGAGGGCTTCCTGATCGAGGCGCATTATAACGCCGACCTCTACGATCCCGAGACCGTTCGCGACTGGGCCCGCGCCTATGAGCAGGTCCTGACCGCCATCGCCAATGCGCCGGAGCAGAACGCCAGCGCGATCCCTCTCTCGGCCAATGATGTCGCGTTGGATCAAATCGACGCCAACGAGTTGGACTATGACCGCAGCGCGACGCTCGCCACCCTGATCGAGGCCAGCATCGCGGATAACCTGGACGCCATCGCCATCGAAGATAGCGAAGGGCAGGCGAGCTACGCCGACCTTGGCGCAGAGGCCGATGCCATCGCCGCGCTGATCCAGCGCAAAGTGCCGCAACCGGGCAGCCGGATCGCGTTGTGCCTGCCGCGTGATCGCAAGCTGGCCGCCGGGATGCTCGCCATTCTCAAGGCCGGCCACGCCTATGTGCCGCTCGATCCGCGCCAGCCCGCCGCGCGTCTGGCGCAGATTTGTCAGACCGCCGAGGTCGCCGGGATCCTCACCGACAGTGCCGAGACGGCGGGTTTCGCCGCTGATCTGGATGTGCCGCTGATCCTGACGCCAGAGGCCAAGTCGGGTGATGCCCCCGAGGCCACCGCGACGGACCCCGAAGACACCGCCTACATCATCTTCACCTCCGGCACGACCGGCACGCCCAAGGGGGTCGCCGTTCCGCACCGCGCGGTGGTGAACTTCCTCACCTCCATGGCGATCGAGCCGGGCTTCACCGCCAAGGACCGCCTGCTGGCCGTAACGACGGTGATGTTCGACATCGCGGTGCTTGAGGTCTTCTTGCCGCTGATGACCGGCGCGCGCCTGTTCATCGCCGAGACCGACGAGGTTATCGACGGCTTCCGATTGGTCGACCGGCTGAACAAGGGCGAGATCACCGTCATGCAGGCCACACCGACCCTATGGGACATGGTGCTGAGCGCGGGATTTGCGCCCAAGGCGGGCTTCCGCATCCTGTGCGGCGGCGAACCCTTGCCCGCCGACCTCGCCGCGCGCCTGACGGCAGACGGGGCTGAGGTATGGAATATGTATGGGCCGAGCGAAACGACCGTTTGGTCGACGCTGAAACGTATCACACCGGACGCGCCGATCACTGTCGGCAGAGCCATCGGCAATACCACGCTGCATATTCTCGATGATGCTGGACGTCACGTCGCACCCGGTAAGGTGGGGGAGTTGAACATTGGCGGCGACGGCTTGGCGCTGGGTTATTACAATCGTCCCGATTTGACCGAAAAGGTCTTTCGTGAGGTTGATCTGTCGGGCGGGGCGCAACGGCTATATGCCACCGGCGATCTGGCGCGACGTCGTCCCGATGGTGAGATCGAGGTGCTGGGCCGCATCGACACGCAGGTCAAGCTGCGCGGTTTCCGCATTGAGTTGGGCGAAATCGAGACCGCCCTGCGCGCCATTCCCGGCGTGGCCAAGGCCGCCGTCGATCTGCGCGCACGGGGCAAGACCGACCGGCAACTGGTCGGCTACATCGTGCCCGAGGATGGCACCGCGCCGGACCCCGCGACGCTGTCGGCAACCCTTGCCACCACCCTGCCGGATTACATGGTCCCGCGCGCCTGGGTGACGTTGAGCGCATTCCCCCAGACCGGCAGTGGCAAACTCGACCGCAAGGCGCTGCCCGACCCGGACGAAAAGGCCAGCGTCACGCCGCTGCGCCAGATCATCGCGCCGGAAAGCGTGACCGAGCGTCGCATCGCCGCGATTTGGGCCGATGTGATGGGCGTGGAAAGCCTGAGCGTGACGGAAACGCTGTTCTCCCTCGGGATCGATAGCCTTGCGGTGTTCCGCATTGCCGCCAAGATGCTGGAGGACGGGCTTGAACTGGAAGCGCGCCACATGTTCGCGCACCCCTCGGTTCGTGAATTGGCCGCCTTCCACGATAGCCGCGCAACGCCGGAGGGCGGGACCACAGGCGCGCGCCCCTCACTGAAAAATTTCCGCAACGGCGCACGGCGCACGCGCGGCGGAGGGACGAATTGATGAACAATGACATGCGCACCACGGGCCACCCCGTGCCCGAGGTCATCGCGGAATTCCCGCTCAGCACCACGCAGCAGCGGTGCTGGTTCCTCGACCAGATGCAGCCGGGCAACCAATCGTTGAACATCGCCGTCAGATGGCAAGTCAGCGGCCAGCTGCGCGCCGACACGCTGGAGCAGGCGTTCCAGGCGGTCATCGACCGCCACGAGATCCTGCGCACCCGTTTTGTCGAAAAGGAGGGCGCGCCGGTTCAGCAGGTGATGGAGCATGTCCGCTTCAAGCTCGACCTCGTCGACATCCGTGCAATCCCGGCCGAGGCGCAGGCAAAGCGGGTCAACGACATCGCCCATGAAACCGCCGCGCGGCCCTTTGATCTGGGTCAGCCCGGCCTGATCCGCGCCACGCTTATCCGTCTTGCGGCGGATCGGGCGATGATCACATTCGTCGTCCATCAGACATGCTTTGACGGCTACTCGATCCGCGTGCTGGGCCACGAGATCGGCACTATTGCGCAAGCGATCGAAGAGAGCCGCGAGCACAATTTGCCCGATCTGCCGCTGCAATATGGCGATTTCACCCTTTGGCAGCAGGAATACCATGCCAGCGGCGTGCTGGAGGAGGAAAGCGCCTATTGGCAGGCCACCCTCGCCGACATGAGCTATTTCGAAATCGAACCGGACCTTCCCCGCCCCGCCGTCCGCACCACCGCGGTCGCGGAGGTCACGCGCGCATTGCCTGAGGACTTCGGCCCGCAGCTGACCGCCACGGCGCAGCGGCTTGGCGTATCGACCTACACCTTTGGCGCGGCACTGTTCAGCGCCTGCATGCACCGTTTGACGGGAACAGATGACCTCGCCTTTGGCACGCAGATCGCCGGGCGGATGGATGCCGAACTAGAGCCGCTGATCGGGGTCTTTATCAACAACCTCGTGTTGCGTTTCCCGGTCCGGGGCGAGACCGCGATCGCCGATCATGTGAAGGGTGCAAAGCAGGTGGTCGAAGGCGCGCTCAGCCATCAGAGCATGCCGTTCAACCGGTTGGTCGAACAGATGAACCCGCCGCGCGACCCCTCGCGGACCCCGTTGATGTCGCTGAACTTCAACTTGCAGACGGTCTTCATGGAAAGCCGCAATTACGGCGGCTTTGACCTCAAATCCTCGCCCTCCCACGCGGCGGGGGCGATCTATGATCTGAACGTCGCGGTGATGGGCCGGCCGACCGGCTGGCAGATGGTGGTCGACTACGCTTCGGACCTCTTTGAGGAAAGCACGGTCGTCGCGATCCTCGACATGTTGGCCGAGGCCTTTGACCTCGCGTTTCGCGACCCCACCGCGCCGTTGTCGCAAATCGCCATCCCCGAGACGCTGGCCGAACGGGGACAGGATGACCGCCGGTTGATCGCTGCCGCCGAACAAGCGCTGGGCGCGCATCCTATGGTGGCCGAGGCGGTCGTGACACGCGCGGGCGATGCTCTTTATGGCTTTGTCGTGCCGGGGGACACCGGGCTCTTGCCGCTGGACCAGGTGCCGGGGCGCATTCTCGATTCCCTCGCCGGAAAGTCCGCGATGGCCGACTTGACCGGCATCAGCCTGCTCGGCGGTTTTCCCCGCACCTCGACCGGTGCGGTGAACAAGACGTTGCTGCCAGCGCCACGACCCAAGGATGCCACGGCGAAATCCGTCACCGCCGACCCGGCGGTTCTGGAGGCGCTGAAAGCCGATTGGGAAGAGGTGCTGAATGTCACCGATCTGACGCCGGATGCGCATTTCTTTGACCTCGGCGGCCATTCCGTTCTGGTGCTTCGCGTTCTCACCCGCATTCGCGATCGCTGGAGCGTCCGGTTGGAGGTCGCCAATGTCTATGAACACGCGACCCTGATCGAACTCGCGCGACTGGTGACAGAGCGGCGCGGTGCCGCCGGTGCGACTGAAAACGACCAAGCGGCGGACGAGGACTGGCGGGTCATGCGCCTGCGCCGGGCAGGCGAGGGCCAGCCGTTTATAGCGATCAACAACGCCGCCACCGCGCTGGCGCTGAGCACGGCGGGACATGCGCCGCGCGCCTCCGCCTGTATCCGGATTTTCGACGCGGACAAGGGTATGGCGATGAGCCAGTCCTCTTTCACTGAGATCGCGGCGGATTACGCCGATGCCGTTCGCGCCGCGCAGCCCAAGGGACCCTACCTGCTGTACGGCAATTGTGTGCACGGCAACCTCGCGGTCGAAGTCGCGCGCCATCTTCATGACGGCGGGGCAGAGATCGCCGGCGTGGTGATGAAGGATGTCTGGGAACCGGCCTACGCCGACGCTCTCTCCGACAATGCCAGCACCCGTCGGCGCGAGAAATGGCACGCCCTGCACAACCGCCTGCGCGCGGTCCGGCATGGGGAGCTTTCGGTGTCGGCCATGCTGGGGTCCTACCGGCTGATCCGGGCGACCCGTGTGCTGGACCTTGCCGCGCGTCTCGGCATGATCGAGCGGGTCAGGTTGAGCGATCTGGAGGAAAGTCAGGAGCGGATCATCGCCTTCTTGACTGACATGCGGAATCGCCACCGTCCCGATCCAGTCGATTTTCCGGTCCTGCATATCGTGACCGAAATCACGCCGCAGGGGCCGGGCTTCAGCCCCTCAATCGGGTGGGAAAATGTGG
Source organism: Pseudooceanicola sp. (assembly GCA_002709085.1). GTDB lineage: Bacteria > Pseudomonadota > Alphaproteobacteria > Rhodobacterales > Rhodobacteraceae > Pseudooceanicola. The sequence goes on from PAPR01000009.1 coordinate 28,165, forward strand.
TCGCGCCCGGCAAGTTGAAGACGGTGCATCTGAAAAAGGTGCTGATCCTGCGCGACCGGCGTATCGGCGTACCGGACATGGCGCATGAAATCGAGGCGTTCCTCGGTGAAACGCCGGAGCGTCAGACCGACCAATGACAGCGGAGGTCCGGCGGGCATTCCCTGACCTGCACCCGGATCGCCTGACCGGCGGCGCGCACCGCCAGCGCGCCGACCATCGCTTCGCCCATGGCAAGGTGCACCAGCGACCAGTCCTCCACGCGGCCCCGCGTCGGATCGAGCCGGGTCATCAGGGGCGGCGCTTTGGGATCGACCGTGACGTCGAAAGCGTCGAGCGGGATGCTCAACCCTTCACCGATCGCCTTCACCACCGCCTCCTTGCGGGTCCAGATGCGAAAGAACCCGGCCAGCCACTCAACAGAGGGCAAGACGGAGAGTTGCGCGTATTCCTTGGGCGCAAAGAACCGCTCCGCGACGGCGTCCTCAACCTCCCGGTAAGCTTCGATATCCGCGCCGATCTCTACGTCCTGCGTGATGGCAAGGCAGGCCAGCCCGCCCGAATGGCTGAGGTTGAAATGCGGCCCCCCGGACAGCGACGGTTTGCCCTGCGGCCCGATATCGAACTGCAGGCTGGCGGGGTCCTGCCCCCGCCATTCGCCGAGCAGTTCGCGCAGCCGTCCTCGCCCGATGCGGTAGGCGGTCCGGTCGCGAAGGTGCACGAAACGGTCCGCGCGCGCGATTTCCCCCGCGTCAAGGACGCGCGACAGGTGGTCGACCATGGGTTGCGGCGCATCCAGGCGCCAGAAATGAAGCGTTATGTCGATGCTCACGCCGACCCCTTATCTGATGCGGTGCAGGATAGCCCCGCCAACCCGCCGAGGTCGAGCCATTGGAACGCGGTATGAAGGCTCTTCTCCTAACCATCCTGATCCTTGGCGTCGCCCTCGCCGTCACGGTCCAGCAACGCGACCGGATCAAGGCCGTGCTGCGGGTTCAGAAGGAGCGGTTGCAGGACCGCCAGTTCCTCTCTGCCCTCGACGGGATTACGCGCTTGCCAGAGGCGCGGATCGCGATGCCCGACGGCGTCGAGCTGGCCACTGACGTCTATCTGCCCGAAGGTGCTGACGCCGCGCTACCTACGATCATGATGCGCCTGCCCTATGGCAAGCGGCGCTTTGGTGAGGTTCGGCAGTGGGCGAACCTTTTTCTGCCCGCTGGCTATGCCGTCGTCGTGCAGGACATGCGCGGGCGCTACAATAGCGGCGGGGTCTTCGCGCCCTATCCCGATGACGCCGCCGACGGGGCGGCCACGCTGGACTGGATCACCGGGCAGGCGTGGTCCGACGGGCAGGTCGGCACCATCGGCTGTTCCGCCCTGGGCGAGACGCAGATGACCCTCGCCACGACGCAGCATCCGGCGCTCAAGGCGATGATCCCGCTCGGCGCGGGCGGGGCAATCGGGACGCTTGCGGGATCCTACGGCTTTTTCGGGATGTTCGATGGCGGGATCCTCAACCTCGCGTCCGCCTTTGGTTGGTTTGTCGAGGCGGGGGGCAAGACCGGCGACCGCATGGGCATGCCCGCCGTCGACTACGCGCGCGGCCACCGTGTGCTGCCGCTGCGCGAAGCGGTGGCTCAATTTCGCGAGGACCCGACCGATTTTTCCACCTACCTCGATGAGTTCGACAACGCGGAGTATTGGGCGCAAAGCGGTTTCATTGCCGAAGGGGACACTTTCGCCACCCCCTTCCTCATGGTGGATAGCTGGTTCGACCGGGCGGGCGAAAGCCTCGCCCTTGCCACCCATATGCGCGCCACCGGCGCGACCGGGACGATCGTGATCTTGCCGGGCCTGCATTGCGATCTGAGCGGCGGCTTTGCCGACGGTGCGGTCGGCGATCTGCCCCTAGACCCGGAAAATGCCCGCGATTTCGACGCGCTGTTTTTGCAGTTTATGGATGCGCGGATGAAGGGTGGTTCGCCGCCCGATCTGCCCCCCGTGCTCTACTACGTTCTGAACGAGGATCGTTGGCGCGAGGCGGATAGCTGGCCGCCAAGCGACAGCGCGCCGCGCACCATCTACCTCTCTGGCGATGGCTTGACGACCGCAGCACCGCAGCAGCCGAGCCGCCTCACTTTCGTCTCTGACCCGATGAACCCGGTGCCCTCGCTCGGCGGGACGATGTGTTGCACGGGCGAGGCAGATCTGCGCGCAGGGCCGCTCTTTCAGAACCCGATCGAGGGGCGCGACGACCTGCTGGTGCTGACCTCTGACCCGTTGGAGCAAGCGATTACGTTGGCCGGGCCGGTGACGGCGACGCTGTTCGTGAAAACCGACGTGCCGGATACCGATCTCGTCCTGCGCCTGACGGATGTGGACCCCGAGGGCAACTCACTGATGATCCACGAGGGATCGCTGCGGCTGCGGTATCGGCAGGGGATGGACCAGCCAGAGTTGATGCAACCGGCCGAGGTTTACGAAGTGCCGGTGATCCTGCGTGACATCGCCTATCGCGTCCCCGAAGGGCATCGCCTGCGCCTGCATGTCACCGGCAGTAGCTTCCCCCGGCTTGCGCGAAACATGAACGGCGGCGCGGATAATCCCTATGCGGAGACGCAAGCCCAGCCGGCGACCATCACCCTGCATATGGGTGCAGAGACCCCGTCGCGGTTGCGCTTGACTACTCTGCCGCCGGGGTAAAGACGCGGATGTCGCGGGGGCGCAATTCCTCGGGCAGCATGGCGGCGATACCCGCCTGAAACGCGGCCTCGGTGAACTGGCGGGCGTGCTGCACCATGGTGGCGCTGTCCATGTCGAACATGTTCTCGTCCTCGAACCGCTGCACGGCCTGCGCCAGCCCATCGACGCTTTGATCGCGGAACAGCAGCCCGGTCTTGCCCGGAATGACCGTGTCACGCGCGCCGCCGCGATCATAGGCGATGACGGGACGACCCGAGGCCATGGCCTCTAGCGGGACGATGCCGAAGTCTTCCTCACCGGGGAAGATCAGCGCCCGGCACCTCGCGAGGTGATCGCGCAGCACATCGAACGAGGTCCGCCCTAAGATCGTGACGGTCGGTCCGGCCAGCGCACGCAGTCGGTTGGCTTCCTTCTCAGGCCCGCCGATCATGACGAGAGGCAGCTTGAGCTTGTTGAAGGCCTCGATGGCAAGGTCTGGGCGCTTGTAAGGCGCGAGTTCCCCGGCCCAGAGGTAGAAATCCCCCCGCTCATCCGGCGCGACGGGCGCAAAGCTGTGCACATCGACCGGCGGGTGCACGACGGTTGAATCGCGGTTCCAGTACTTGCCGATCCGCGCCGCGACATGGGTGGAATTCGCGGCAAAGGCATCGACGCGCGCGGCGCTGGTGACATCCCACATCCGCAGGCGGTGCGCGAGATGCGGCAACATCAGGCGGCCCAGTGGTCCGGCGCTGTTGCGATAGACGTGGTACTGATCCCAGAGGTAGCGCATCGGAGAGTGGCAATAGCACAGATGGAACGCATCCGGCGGCACGATCACCCCCTTGGCCGGCCCGCTTTCGGAGGAGATGACAAGGTCATAGCCGGTCAGGTCGATCTCTTCCAAGGCGCGCGGCATGAAGGGCAGGTAGGACTGATAAAGCCGCCGCGCGAAGGGCATCCGCCCGACCCGCGTTTGTGTCACCTTATGGCCGCGGATCGTGTCCGACATCTCTTCGGGCACATGCACATGAGTAAAGATGTCCGCGTCCGGATACATCCGGCACAGGGATTCCAGAACCTTTTCGCCGCCGCGCATTCCAACCAGCCAATAATGGATCAGGGCAACGCGCGGTTTATGAGAGGGGGTGTGCATCATCATGGGTGATCAATAGGCGTGCTGGTAAAAGTATTCGTCCGACTTCAGGTCGATGTCGGCATGCGTCACGACCTGACCCGAGACGTCCAGCCCATGATGCTCCAGCAGGCTGAGAGACCGGCGCACAGCCATGCGCGGCGTCGAATTGTGCCGCATCAGCATGACGCGCTGATCGACGGCCTGCGCCACCAGCAGGGTGTCGGCGACGGCCAGCATTGGCGGGCAATTCACCAGAACCACGTCGTAATATTGCTTGAGCTCGGTCAGCGTGTCTTCCAGCCAGTTTGCGGTCAGGCGATCCGCCAGTTGCGGGTTGCAGTCGCGCGCGGCCAGCAGGTCGAACCCCATGCCTGTATCGGTGCACAGCGCATCAAGAACAGAGCATTCCCCGTGCATCAGATCGTCGAGATCGTGCTGCATGGCAAAGCGGTTCTCCTGCTGGATCGAGTTCTTGCGGAAGTCGCAATCGACGATGCAGACCAGCTTGTCGGCCATTTCGGTCATGCGGGCCAAAAGGACGGTGGTGGTCGTCTTGCCCTCCGCTTGCAGTGGTGACAGGAGCGCGATGCTTTGCGGTTCACTGTCCTCGCCCGTCAGGGCCAGTGCGTTGCGCAGTTTGCGCACGCTTTCCGCAACCGGACCCATGGGATCGGTCTCGATGTCGCGCAGGGCGCGGGCGGTGCTGACCCAGTCACGCTCGGGGATCGCCGTCAGGATTGGCACGCCGGTGTCGTTCGCCAGATCGGCCGGGGTGCGATAGAGCCGCGTGCTCAACTGGCGCACCGCGACGATGCCAAAGCCGATCAGCGCCCCGGCAAAGAGGCCGATCGTCACCATAAGTTTGGGACGCGGTGCTGCGGGTGAAGTCGGGATCGTCGCACGCTCGATCACCCGTGCGTCGGATTGATCCAGCAGTTGTTGGGTGCGCGTTTCGGCGTAGCGGTCCAGCAGATCGGTATAGAGCTTGCGCGCCGCCTCGGCCTGGCGTTCCAGCTGCCGCAATCCGATTGAGCTGCGTGAAACGGCAAGGAACTGCTCTTCGGTTTCGTTCAGGCTTTCACGCAGGGTCTGTTCGCGCAGGCGGGCGATCTGAAGATCGTTGCGCTGCGTGTCGAGGCCGCGTTCGAATTCAACCTGAAGCGCACGGTTCACTTCCTCCAGCTGACGCGCGATCTTGCGACGCTCTGGATGGGAGGTGTCGTAATTCTGCGCCCATTGCGCGTCGGATGCCATCAGCTCCAGCCGACTCTTGGACAGATCACCAATGGCGTCGGAGGTGAACATATTGCCCAACCGGTCATAACCGCCTTCGCTGATCAGGCGTTGCACTTCGCTGAAGCTGGCCTCGGCGGCGACACGGGCGACGCGGGCGGCGACCAATTCGTCGTTCAGGCTGACCATGCGGCGGCTGATGATGTCATCGCTGGCGCCATTGGTGCTGACGCTGCGGGCGCGGTAATCCTCAACCTTGGCCTCGGCGGTTTCGACCTCGCGGCGCAGATCGGCCACGCGCTCTTCGATCCATTCGGCGGCACGTGTGCTGGAGTTCCGGCGACCCTCAAGCTGCTGGGAGATATACTGATCGGTCATCGCGCTGGCGAGTTGCTGAGACAGGAAGGGATCGGGCGTTTCGGCCTGGATCGCGATGACATAGGCCTTGCCGTCGCGCCAGACCTCGACGGCCTTGCGCACCGCCCATGTCAGGCGTTCCATACGATTTCGCGCGGCGTTTTCCGCAGATTCGGTGTCAACGGAGCCCTTGCCCAGCAGCCCTTTGATGCCGCCTTTCAGGCGCGCGACGGGACCGGGTTCGGCAGTGGCCGGGTCGAGAAGGTCCAGCGCGCCGGGATGTTCTGCATCGATCTGGCCAATCACCGCTTCGATCAGGGTGTTGGATCGCAGGATCGAAATCTCGCTCGCGACAACCTGATCGCTGAGCTTGGTATCAGCGGACACCTTCTCACCGGTCAGGACCTGATGATCTCGCGTGTCCAAAAGCACCTGGGCCATGGACCTGTATTGCGGCGTCACTTGCGAGACCGCCAGCATGGCCAGCACAGCACAAAGGATCGCCGCTCCAGCTATGATCAGCTTGTCACCCCAGATCCCGCGCAGCATCGCGCGCAGGTCGACCGCATCCCAGGTTTGGGCCGTCATGCGACTGGACGGCATCGCGCCCCTGTCGAAAATATCAGTCATACGACCACCATTGTCTTTCCGGTTGTCATGCTGGGGACCCCGCGAACGGGTCGGTCTGCGGACCTTTGGACGTTCAATCAGCTGAAGCCTCTGGTCTTTGCAGCCGGGCGGGGCATTCTGCTCCTCCGGGGTTCCGTGTTAAACATTGATTAACTTGTGGCGCATGGGCCTTCGAAGTCAAGTTTAGGCCGCGTTTCAGCCCCATTCCGGGGCAAGGCGATCGTGCAGACGTTACAGTCGCGCAGAGGGCGGTGGATTGTTTCGCGAAATCGCCGTCGATGGCCAGAATTGATTCGGCTCGTCGCCGCGTTCCAGTTGTGCGCCGCGCGCCAGACCCGTCGCCAACCCGAGAAACGCAAAGAAGATCAGCCCAAGGTCCGGCGTCGCCCCCGTCAGCAGGGACGAAATCAGCAACGCCAGCGCACCGGACCGCAAGGCGCGGATCACGGAGGCCCGCTCCCCCCCGCCATGCCGGGCCTCGCGGTTGAACAGGACGCTCCCGATGAACATCAGGTAAAGCGCAGTGCCGATGACGCCGATACTGGCCAGCGTCGCCATCAGCCAACTGGAGCCGCGCACGCTGCCCAGACCGGCGCCCAGCCCATAGGTCTCGGCAAAGTTGAGGAAGGCCTGGGCATTCCAGCTCATCCGTTCAACGCCTGAGTCACCCTCCAGCTTGTCAAACAGCGTGGTGTCAAAGAAATCGCGGATTGGCGTCACCAGCTCGTAACTGACGACGACGACGATGACGCTTAGCCAGGCGGCCATCACAAAGCTGAGCGCGATCGAGACGGAGTGCCGGTTTACCTGCTGCCGTGCGCCGACCAGCGCAAGGCCAAGCGTGACAGTCACAACATAGGCGACAAAGGCGACATAGGCAGCCGAGGAGGTCGAGCGCAGCACCGCTACGGTCGCCAGCCCCAGCATGACCCTACCCAGCAGCGATTTCGGCTGCGAGAACCAGAACCGCAGCCAGAACCCAAACAGGCCGAGGCTGAAGTAGCCGTATGTGCTGGCCTCCGGGAAAGCGCCGACCATCCGCTTGATCCCGCCCATGGTCGCGGCGTCGAGCATCGAGTAATTCGCGCTGCGCAGAATATCGAGCGCCTCGGGCAGGCCGATCGCATAGGTCAGCACGTCGAGCCAGCCAAGCGCCGCATTGAACCCGGTGGTGATCGCCACGGCGATCAGCGCGATCCGCGCATCGGGCCGCACCCGAAACACCGTCGCCGTCGCGAAAAAGATCGCACCACCCAGGATCAGGCGGAACAAGTGCGTGAGGTTGCCGGTGCTGGGACGCAGCTTGCTGCGCACGATGCCGCCGCCGTCGAGGTCGCGCGACAGGCTGAACACCTCGGTCTGGCCGCGAAACAGCGCCGGAAAAAATAGCGTCGCGAAGAGACCGAAGACCACGAGGAGGATCAGCCAGAACCCCGGCTGTCCCGGTCGCATGGTCCCCACGATCAACGCCAGCCCGCCCGAATGCAGCGCCACCATCATGAAGATCGTTAGCGCGCCCAGGTCCGCCACGAGGATCGACGCGCCGCCAAGGGCCGGCATGTTGAAAGCCGCGGCCGCGCCCAATGCCGTGGCCGCCAGAAATATCCAGAACCCCCGCAAGGGCCCCTGAACCGCCAGCACGACGATTACGAGGATCGCCAGAAATGATGTCGCCACAACTTCCATGCCCCTTAGAGCCCGCAGTTGCCGCCCGTCGTCAAGCCGCAAGGCCTGATTTATGGCGGTTGCGGGGACGGTTGTCGGTGCGCGCGGGCTCTATGTCGCATCGCGCGACAATCATGGGGACGAGGAGAGGGGGCTGTGCATCGTGATAGGCACCGGATGCCGATCAGTGACCGCCAGCCCTTGCCTGCCCGTCACGTTCCGCGCAATCTGATGCGATCCGGTCGAGCCGAGGTTGCTGCCTTCATAAGTGCCCGCGCTGGACTTCGACCCCATCCTAAGGAACGCGATGCCCCGCCGTCTGATCTTTCCCATCCTGTTGTGCCTCCTGCCGACCATCGCATTTGCCCAGGCCCTGCGCGGCCCGACATTGGCGGCGGCGTCGAGCTTTGGTCAGGGTCTGCCCGAGGGATTGCTGGCCAAGACCCTCGAAACGGGGATCGACGATCTGCGCGATGAATTGTTCTGGTACCGGACCGAAGATACGGCAGGCGATTTCGTTTTCGACGACCCGATGACCCTTTACCCGGACGCGCTGGAACAGGCGGGCGCGCGGCTTAGCCTGCTCGTCAACAACGGCCACGCCGGCTACGACGACGGCGACACACCCTATAGTGCGGCGGCGGTCGCGGGTTTCGGACGCCATGCCGCGGCGGTGGTCCAGCGGTTCCCGGCCACGCGGTCCGTCGAGGTGGGCAACGAGTTCAACAGCCAGATGTTCATCTCGGGGCCTCTCAAGGATCAGGACCTTGCAGCGCGCGCGCGTGCCTATGTCGCCCTGTTGAAATCGGTGCGCGATCAGGTCGGTGCTATCGACCCGACGGTGCGGATCATCGGTGGTGGGGTGCACTCCATCCCCGTGGCCTACCTCAAGCAGCTTGTCGACCTCGGCGCGGCAGAGATGATGGATTCCATCGCCCTTCACCCCTATGATACCCCGATTGAGTTGATCGCGGCCCAGATCGCGGTGATGCGCCGCCTGCCCGGGCTCGCCGACATGCCGGTGGAGATCACCGAGTTCGGCTCGGAATCGCGCGAGACCGCCTCGGCGGACATGGTGCGCGGTTATTGCCAGATGGCGCTCTCGGGCGTGACCCGCATGGTCTGGTATCCGCTGAACGATCGCGGCGACGGCTATGTGCCCTTGATCGACGCCTCCCTGACGCCGACTGCCGCTTATGACACCTACGCCTACCTGCGCGCCGAGTTCGAAGGCGCAAGGGTGCAGGATGCCGCGCCCGATCCTTTCACGCGCGCCTGCCTCTTTGACGGGCGCAAGCTGATCCTCTGGGGCATGCCGCGCAAGCTGACGCTGTTGTCGGATGCGGTGACGCTGCGGGATACCACTGGCGCGCCGCTGGAGACCCGCGAAGCGATGCTGTCCGAGGGCGACCCGCTGATCCTGACGTCAGAAACCCCGCTGGTCGAGGGGAGGGACTATGTGCTGGCCCCACAAGAGGTAATCGCCGACAGCTATTTTCAGTTCACCTATCCCGATGGTTTCGAAGGGGCGGCGATGGACCCCCTCAGCCGCAGCATGCGCGACCGGAACGGTACGCACCCCTTGCAGACAATGCCCGGTCAATCCGGCCCCGGTCGTCCTTGGACCCCGTGGCTCGGCACGCCGGAGAACGGTGATCTGCGGTTGTTGTCACGTGTGATGCTGCCCGTCGGCTCGTCCGACTGGCCGGTCGAGATCCTGCATGCCTTTACAGCGCCCGAGGCGATGACGCTCAAGGTCGATGCCAGCTTTGACACGGTGGCGGAGGATGGGCGCATCGACGTGACCCTCAGCGCCGCAAACCAGCCTGTGAGGACGTGGAAAGACGCAAACACCGTCCCTATCGAAGACAACACCTTGCGCCTGAGCGCTGGCGAGACCGTCGAGATCGCGGTCAGTCCCGCCGCCGGGTCAGATGACAACTTGACCCGCTACCGCATCACCCTGCGCAAAGCGCCTTAGCAAGGCCCCTGCGCAAGGCCGCGTCGCAAGTGGCCTCTAGTGCGCCTCCGCCCAGTTCAGACCCTGACCCGCATCGACCACCAGCGGCACGTCGATCTTGACGGCGGGCTCGCAAGCCCCCTCCATCACCGCGCGGGCGACGGCGGTGACCTCTTCGACGGCGGAGTCTTCGACCTCGAACACCAATTCGTCGTGGACCTGTAACAGCATCTTGGCCGGCAGCCCCGCGATGGCCTCGGGCATCCGGACCATGGCGCGGCGGATGATGTCGGCGGCGGTGCCCTGAATGGGCGCGTTGATCGCGGCGCGTTTGGCAAATCCGGCGCGCGGCCCCTTGGCGTCGATCTCGGGGGTGTGGATGCGCCGTCCGAACAGCGTCTCGACATAGCCGTGCGCTTTGCCAAAGGCAGTGGTCGCGTCCATGTAGGTACGGATACCGGGAAAGCGTTCAAAGTAGCGATCGATGAAGCCCTGCGCCTCGGCTCGCGGGATCCTCAGGTTGCGCGCGAGGCCAAAGCCCGAGATGCCATAGATCACGCCGAAGTTGATCGCCTTGGCCTGCCGGCGCACGTCCGGCGTCATGTCCGCCAGCGCAACGTTGAACATTTCCGAAGCCGTCGCGGCGTGAATGTCCTGCCCGTCCTCAAAGGCTTCCTTCAACGCCGGAATATCCGCGATATGGGCGAGGATGCGCAATTCGATTTGCGAATAATCGAGGGAGAGCAGAACCTTGCCCTCATCCGCGATAAACGCCTCGCGGATACGCCGCCCCTCTTCGGAGCGTACGGGGATATTCTGCAGGTTCGGATCGGAGGAGGCCAATCGCCCGGTGTTCGCCCCGGTCTGCTGATAGCTGGTGTGCACCCGCCCCGTTTCGGGGTGGATATGGGTCTGCAGGCTGTCGGTATAGGTCGATTTCAGCTTGGAGAGCTGCCGCCAGTCCAGCACCCGACCCGGCAGATCGTGCAGGGTGGCGAGGTCTTCCAGCACGTCGGCGCCGGTCGCATAGGCCCCGGTCTTGCCCTTCTTGCCGCCCTCCAGCCCCATCCGGTCGAACAGGATCTCGCCCAACTGCTTGGGAGAGCCGACGTTGAACGTCTCGCCGGCCAGCTCGTGAATCTCGGCCTCCAGCCCGGCCATCTTCTGGGCAAAGGCGTTGGACATTCGCGACAGGGTATCCCGGTCGACCTTGATGCCGTGCATCTCCATCTGCGCCAACACGGGCGAGAGCGGGCGTTCCAGCGTCTCGTAGACCGTCGTGACCTTCTTGGCGTGCAGTTGCGGCTTCAGCACCTGCCAGAGGCGCAGGGTGACATCCGCGTCTTCGGCGGCATAGGCGCTGGCCTTGTCGACGGGCACCTTGTCAAAGGTGATCATGCTCTTGCCCGCGCCGATCAGCTCTTTGATCGGGATGCAGGTGTGATCGAGGTAGCGGTCGGCCAGCGTGTCCATCCCGTGCCCGTGCAACCCGGCGTTCAGCGCGTAGCTGATCAGCATGGTGTCGTCGAAGGGCGCGACCGTGATGCCGTAGCGTTTCAGCATCTTTGCGTCATATTTCATGTTCTGACCGATCTTGAGGATCGCGTCGTCCTCCAGCACCGGGGCCAGCAGGGTCAGCGCCTCGGTCTCGGACATCTGCCCGTCGGCCAGCGCGTCGGAGGCGAACAACCCTTCGCCCTCGCTCGCCTTGTGATTCAGCGGGATATAACAGGCGACGCCGGGATCGGTGGCCAGCGAAATCCCGACCAGTTCGGCGCGCATGTCGTCCAGCCCGGTCGTTTCGGTATCGACCGCGACATAGCCCCGTTCGCGGATCCGCGCGATCCAGAGGGCCAGGTGATCGGCGTCGCGCACCGTCTCATAAGTGCTGTGGTCGATCGCGGGCATCTCCACGGCGGCGGGCGCGTCCTGACCGCCGCTCACGGCAACCTCGGGCAGGGCGGGGGCCTCGACCCCCATCTGATCCGCGATCCGTTTGGTGAGGGTGCGGAACTCCATCTCGTTGAGGAATGGCAGGAGGACCTCGGTATCCGGGTCCATCACCTCCAGATCGTCGAGGGTGAAATCCAGCGGAGTCGCGCAATCGAGTTGCACCAGACGTTTGGACAGTTCGATCTGCGCGCGGTGGTCGATCAGGGTCTGTCGCCGCTTGGGCTGCTTGATCTCTCCTGCCCGGTCCAGCAGGGTCTCCAGATCGCCGTATTCGTTGATCAACAGGGCGGCGGTCTTGATCCCGATGCCGGGCGCGCCGGGCACGTTGTCCACACTGTCCCCGGCCAGCGCCTGCACGTCGACGACGCGCTCGGGACCGACGCCGAACTTGGCCTCGACCCCCTCCACGCCGATGCGCAGGTTCTTCATGGCGTCCAGCATCTCCACGCCGCCGCCGACCAGCTGCATCAGATCCTTGTCCGAGCTGATGATCGTGACCCGTCCGCCGGCGTCGCGGGCCTGACAGGCGAGGGTGGCGATGATGTCGTCGGCCTCGAACCCTTCAAGCTCCTTGCAGGCGATGTTGAAGGCTTCGGTCGCGCGGCGGGTCAGGGGGATCTGAGGGCGCAGATCCTCGGGCATCGCGTCGCGGTTCGCCTTGTAGAGGTCGTACATATCGTTGCGGAAGGTGTGGCTGCCCTTGTCAAAGATCACCGCCACATGCGTCGGCGCATCGGGGCCGGTGTTCCCCTCGACGTAGCGGTGCAACATGTTGCAGAACCCCGAGACCGCGCCGATCGGCAAGCCATCGGACTTGCGCGTCAGGGGCGGCAATGCGTGATAGGCGCGAAAGATAAAGGCCGACCCGTCGATCAGGTGCAGGTGGCAGCCTTTGCCGAATGTCTGGGTCATGGGGGGCCTCCGGTGATGGGTGCGCCGGTTGTGCCATGATCGGACTGGGGCCGCCAGCCGCAGTTTGTGGTGCGGCGCGGCACGATGCTATGGAGATTGCGCCTGCGGTGGTCAGTTTGTGGAGGTCAGCCAGTCGACGTTGCTGACAAGGCCCGCGCGAACATCGCCGGATCAACGTTCCCGCCGGAAATCACCGCGATCACAGCCTCACCCTCGATCTCGTCAACGCGCAGCAGCGCGGCGGCCAGTGCCACCGCCCCTCCGGGTTCCACTACGAGCTTCAGGCGCAGGAATGCCTGCGCCATGGCATAAAGCGCGTCATCATCACTTACCACCAGACCGGGACCGCACAACTTACGCAGGATCGGAAAGGTCAGATCGCCCGGGCGCGGCGTCACGATGGCGTCGCAGATCGAACCGTCCATCGCCGGGTTCTCGACAATGGCACCGCCGCGCAGTGATCGGGCGACGTCATCGAATCCATGTGGTTCGACGGGGCGAACCCGTAGCCCGCTGGCCCGATCCGCCAGCGCCAGGGCGATTCCCGATGTCAGGCCGCCCCCGCCGCAACAGACCAGCACATCCGCGCGGCTGATACCCGCTTTGGCCACCTGTTCGGCGATTTCGAGACCAACGGTGCCTTGACCCGCTATCACCTGCGCGTCGTCGTAGGGTTTCACCAGCGTCAGGCCGAGGGATTGCGCCAGCGCCTGTCCCTTGGCCTCGCGATCCTCGCGCGTCCGGTCATACAGCACCACCTCCGCGCCAAGCGCTTCGGTATTTTCACGCTTTAACGCCGGGGCATCGGCGGGCATCAGGATCACCGCCCGCACACCATGGGCGCGGGCCGCCCAGGCGACACCCTGCGCGTGGTTGCCCGAGGAATAGGCCATCACGCCGCCCGCGCGCTGCGCCGGGTCCATCGCCGACAGGGCCGACCACGCGCCGCGCGCCTTGAAGCTGCCGGTATGTTGCAGACATTCGGGTTTCACAAAGACGCGCCGACCCGCGATCTCGTCCAGAAACGGGGAGGTCAGCAGGGGCGTGCGGCGCAGGTGTCCGCTTGCCCGGTCCGCTGCCGCCTCGATCATCGCGATATTCATGCCAGTTGAGCTTGCCATTCGCGCAACGCCGTCAGCGCCTCGGGCTCGTCGAGAAACGGGATGTGACCGCGGTCGGGAACCTGAGCGACGATGGCCCCAGGATGACGTCGGATCATCTCGGCCAGGGTATCTTCGCTCAGGAGGTCAGAGTTCGCGCCGTGAATGATCGCCAGCGGCAACCCCTCCAGACGGTCGAAGAACGGCCAGAGGTCGGTTTGGGGCGCATCGAAGCCCGGAACGACGGCGTCGCGCAACTTGGGGTCATAGTTGATCCGCAACCCCTCGGTCGTTTCGCGATTGATATGCGACATGAACGTGACCCAGCGCGATTTCGGCACGTTGGCGAACCGCGGGTTGTTTTGCATCTGCGCCTCTGCCGCATCTTCCAGCGTCGCAAAGGCTGGATTGATTCCGAGGTAGGATTTGATTGCGCCCAGTCCGCCGGGATCCAGCACCGGGCCGACGTCGTTCAGCGCGACGCCGCACAGCCGGTCGCGCGCAGTTGCCGCAAGGACCATCGCGATGATTCCGCCGCGCGAGGTGCCCAGCACTGCCGCCCTGTCGATTCCGAGGTGATCCAGCAGGGCCAGCGCATCGCCGGCTTCGACCGGTACCTCGTAGGTCGCGTGATCGGCCCAATCGGATTTGCCCCGCCCGCGGTAATCCATCCGGATCATCCGCACCCCGGTCAGATGCGGGGCGACAAAGTCAAAGTCGCGTGCGTTCCGGGTCAGCCCCGAGAGGCAAAGCAGGGGAGGGGCGTCTCCTTCGCCCTGATCTTCGTAGTAAAGCGTGGTTCCGTCAGGCGCGTTGAAGGTCGGCACGGTGTTTCCTCCTGCTCAGATGTCGTCCAGATCGAGGATTTGTGTCAAATTCGACAGGATGTGATCGGGTTGGCCCGGCATCCGGTCGACGGGATCGCCACGCCGGTTCACCCAGGCGACACGAAAGCCGTAGGATGCCGCCGCCGCCGCGTCCCACCCGTTGGAGGACACGAACAGCACGTCCTGCGGGCGGACTACAAAATGCTCGCCGACCAGATCGTAGACCTTTGCAGAGGGCTTGAAGATGCCGATGTCCTCGACCGAGATCACCGCATCGAGGCGGTCGCTCAGGCCCGCAGAAGTCACCGCATCGGCGAGCATCCCGGGCGAGCCATTGGAAAGGATCGCGGTCGCCTTGCCCATCTCGCGCAGGCGCGCCAGCACATCCGCCACCTCGGGATAGGCGTCGAGTTCGCGGTATAGCTGGAGCAGGCGCTTGCGCATCGCCGGGTCTTTCAGACCGCGCGCATCCATCGCCCAATCAAGCCCGTCCTTGGTCACCTGCCAGAAATCGCAATGCTGTTTCGTGATCGCGCGCAGCCAGGAATATTCCAACTGCTTGCGCCGCCAATCCTCGGCCAGATCGGCCCATGTGCCCGACAGCCCTGAAAGGGCGGGGTCCTGTGCCGCCATGCGTGCGGCCGCCGAGACATCGAACAGGGTACCATAGGCATCGAACACGCAAGTTGTGATAGGCATCGGGCTCTCCCTTGATGGTGCTGGCTGTCACCTTCCTACACAAGTCTGCGGGTCACAAGTCGATGTGATCATGGGCCGGACAGCCGATCGGGCCGTCAGGCAAACCCTCAGGCAAACCATCAGGCGCGCGGGCGCAGGTTTGCCATCTGTTGGCCAGAACCGGTCGAGGGCAGGACGGTAGGTCCGAAAGGTCAGCTCCGACGCAGGCGAATGACGACATCGACCTTGCTCAACTCCGCGCCCTCGGGGATTTTCGGCAGGCTGGAGATTTTCAATTGGTCAGCGGGAGCATCGGTCAGCTCGCCGGTATCTTCCCAAAAGAAATGCGGGTGGTCGTGAGTATTTGTGTCAAAATAGCTCTTCGATCCATCCACGGTAATTTCCTGCATCAAGCCGGCATCGCAGAATGCCCGTAACGTATTGTAAACAGTAGCCAAAGAGACCGACTGCCCGCTATCTTGCGCTGCTGCAAACAGGCTTTCGGCGGTCACGTGACGATTTTGCCCGTCACCGACCAGGAGGTCGGCTAACAGGGCGCGTTGCCGAGTGGGGCGCAAGCCGCCACGGGTCAGCCAAGCGGAGCTGTGGGAACTGGCCTTATCTGTCATGTGCTGCCTGTCATTTGGTCGCAATCCCTGTGATCGCAGGTCCTTGGATCGAGCCTCACTATACTATGGCCGCTCAGCAAATTTCAATCACCCTGCGTCAGGAGGTGACTGCTGTGTTTTACATCGGCCGGGATCAGCGCCATGCCAAGTGCACATGCTAGGTGCAGATGTGTGAAGATTTCGCGAAGTTTTCTGGCGCAAAATACCCTCTGTGGTCGCCGCTCTTGCATGGCGCGCGACGCCGATGATAGAGGAAGCTGAGTTTTGCCCATTGAAAGGTGCCGTCTGCATGGCCGAATATCCGACCAGCTTTGACAAGGAAGATCTGCTGAAATGCGCGCGCGGAGAGCTGTTTGGCCCCGGCAACGCACAGCTTCCCGAACCGCCGATGCTGATGATGGACCGGATCACCGACATCAGTGGCGACGGTGGTGAGCATGGCAAGGGTCACGTGACGGCGGAATTCGACATCACCCCGGATCTTTGGTTCTTTCAATGCCACTTTCCCGGCAATCCGATCATGCCCGGCTGTCTCGGCCTCGACGGGCTGTGGCAGTTGACCGGTTTTAACCTTGGCTGGCGCGGCTGGCAGGGGCGGGGCTACGCGCTCGGCG